>NZ_JBQKME010000014.1:0-53457 GCF_052115865.1 Fundicoccus sp. Sow4_H7
CTGATATCAAGAATTATATTGACTTCTACAACACTAAGCGAGTTACACTGAGTATGGGATTAAAGATACCGGCATAAAAAAATACCATGTATGATAAGACATCATACATGGTACAAATATTTTGTTTATTTACCTGTCTACTTGACAGGGGGCAGTTCAAATGGGTTACCTGATCTTTTCTCATTTGAAAATTATTTATTAATAAACTCTTAAAGCAAAGCTTGGAGTAAAGTAGTTAATGTGGTTATATTCTAATGGTGTTCCAGGTTGTGAAGCATGGATGAAGTTACCTCCACCGGTTGCGATTGCAACGTGCCATGTTCCACCAGGACTACCCCAGAAGTATAAGTCTCCTGCTTGAGCTTCAGCTACACTAATTCGAGTTCCTGAATACTCTTGAGCTCCTGTCCAGCCACCAATTTCCATACCGTAAGCTTCGCGGAATACATATTGAACGAATCCAGAACAGTCAAATCCTGCAGGAGTTTTACCGCCCCAAACATAAGGTGTACCTAAGTATTGAGAAGCAACTCCAACAACACCTGCGTATTTGCTACCGCCTAAAGCTGGTTCTTCATAAACAGGCTCTTCTTCTACTGGCTCCTCATAAACAGGTTCTTCGTAAACTGGCTCTTCTTCTACTGGTTCCTCGTAAACAGGTTCTTCGTAAACTGGCTCTTCTTCTACTGGTTCCTCATAAACAGGTTCTTCGTAAACTGGCTCTTCTTCTACTGGTTCCTCGTAAACAGGTTCTTCTTCTACTGGTTCTTCATAGACTGGTTCTTCCACTTCTGGAACTTCTACGATTTCTTCCACTGGCTCTTCTTCAACAACTGTTTCTTCTTCAATTGATTCTTCAACAGCTGGTTCTTCGTAAACTGGCTCCTCTACTACTGGAACTTCTACGATTTCTTCTACTGGTAATTCTTCAACAATTTCAATCACAGGTTGTTCTACAACTTCTTCAACCGGTGCTTCAACTTCAATAACTTCTACTGCAGTAGCTTCTTCTACATATGGGATTTCTTCAACTTCAGAAACTTCTTCTACATATGGGATTTCTTCAACTTCAGAAACTTCTTCTGCTGCTGTAGCAGCTGCGATAGCTAATTCTTCTTGTGCAAGTAAATCAGCTTCAGCTTGTGCTTGAGCTCTAGCTAAATCAAAGGCTTCTTTTTCAGCGATTAAAGCTAAACGATTTTCTTCAGCTAAAGTAATATCTGAAGTTAGTTGAGCAAAAACTGCTTCATGGTTTGCACTTTGTGCTTCTAAATCTGCTTTTAGTGCTTCAAGGGAAATCATTTTATTTAATTTTTCGTTTTTAGCTACTTCAGTATCTGCTTTTTTAGCTTCTACTGCTTCTTTATCAGCTTTTTGAACGTTAATTAATTCTTTATTATTAGAAACCATTTTACGTACAACATCAATACGACCAACAAAGTCGCTAACAGAATCTGCAGATGCAATAACGTTTAAGTAGTTAGATGAACCACCGTTTACTTGAACCGCACGAGCTTGATCTGCTAATAAAGTTTCACGTTTAGTAATAATAGCTTCTAAATCAGAAATTTCTTGTGCTAAAGCACTGATTAGTTGATCATCTTCATTGATGGCAGATAATAAAGTATTTGCTTCAACATGGATAGCATCTAATTCTGCATATGCCATTGCTAATTCTGCATATAATGCAGTTTGTTCAGCTGTTAATGATTCAATTGCGATTTCTGAGTCTGAGATTAAGTAATCATAATCTTGTGCTAAGGCAGACACTGGGGCAGCAACTGCACTTAAGACAGCTACTGATGCTAATAAAGTTTTGAATATTCTGCTTGTTAAAGTCTTCTTCATATTTTATTGTTCTCCCAAATCTTCTTTTATTTTTGTAGTTATATCTTGTCTAGTCATATAAAATTCATAAATTATTTACACTTTGCTCTAAAAATTGACCTGAATGAATATTAACATATTTAGTTTATTAATAGTTGGTTTTATTCATTTCGTATACTAGTTGTAACCAATTTGTAAAATAAGACTTTAGTTGTATTATATTAAAATGTGATTTGTCACAATCGTAATTGTGAATTTTTTGTGAATAATCTTTATTTTTTCGATGCTGATTTCCATACTGCTTAATATCCTTTATTTTTCAAGCTCTAATTGATTTAAGAGCTAAATTTCTATATAATCAATTTATCTTATACATTACAAGCTAGGAGTGACAAGGTTGTCAATAA
Source organism: Fundicoccus sp. Sow4_H7 (assembly GCF_052115865.1). NCBI lineage: Bacteria > Bacillati > Bacillota > Bacilli > Lactobacillales > Aerococcaceae > Fundicoccus > Fundicoccus sp. Sow4_H7. The sequence continues at coordinate 2,235 of NZ_JBQKME010000014.1, forward strand.
TTAATGATTTAGAATGGCGCGGTGCGATCTTTCAGCAAACTGACGCTGAAGGTTTAGAAACATTTGTAAACGAAAATGCGATTGGCTTGTATTGCGGTATTGATCCAACAGGCGATTCCATGCATATCGGGCACTTAATCCCTTTTATGTTTCTGAAGAGATTTCAACTGGCAGGACATCATCCAGTTGTCGTTATCGGAGGCGCAACAGGATCCATTGGGGACCCAAGTGGCCGTACAAGTGAGCGTTCATTACAATCCATGGATGTCATTAATGAAAATGCAGAAAAATTAACTCAACAAATGCAACGCCTATTTTTACAAGGTGAAGTAGACCAAGCTGGTTTTAGAATTGTAAATAACTATGATTGGTTAAGTAAAATTTCTCTTTTAGATTTTTTACGTGATTATGGAAAACATTTCAACGTTAATACCATGTTAGGAAAAGAAGTGATTGCCTCCCGTCTAGATAGCGGAATTTCTTTTACAGAATTCACTTATCAAATTTTGCAGTCCGTTGACTTTCATTATTTATATCGAAACATGGATGTCCAATTACAAATTGGTGGTGCAGACCAATGGGGAAATATTACCGCTGGTTTAGACTTTATCCGCCGTATGGAAGAACATGAAGTTAAAGCTTTTGGTTTAACCATTCCACTTATGTTGAAATCAGACGGTACAAAATTTGGTAAATCAGCTGACGGAGCGGTTTGGTTAGATCCAGAAAAAACAACGCCTTATGAATTTTACCAATTTTGGTTAAATCAAACCGATGAAGATGTGATTAAGTTTATTAAATACTTCACTTTCCTTTCACGCGAAGAAATTGAAGCTTTAGAAGTTGAAGTGAATGAGAGTCCACACTTACGCAAAGCTCAAAAAACACTCGCTGAAGAAGTGACTCGTTTTGTACACGGTCAAGAATCTTTGGATGAAGCCTTATTGATTACAGATGCATTATTTACTGGTGAAGTGAATCAACTTTCCGCCAAACAAATTGAAGAAGGCTTTAAAAATATGCCTCAGTTTACAGCACCTAAAGAATCGGCTGCTTTAGCCATTTGGTTAGTTGATATTGGCTTGATTTCATCTAGAAGACAAGCAAGAGAATTTGTTAGCAATGGCGCTATATCCTTAAATGGGGAAAAAGTGACGGATGTTGACTTTGAAGTCAGTCCTGAATTAGCGATTGGCGACAAATACTTGATCGTTCGTCGCGGTAAGAAAAATTATTACTTAGTAACCTTCGAATAAATAACTAAAGAGCTAAGATAGCAGTCTAAACACTCCTATCTTAGCTCTTATTTTTTTACAACATTTCACGGTATAAAGGCATCGACATACAGCGTGGGCCACCACGACCGCGGACCAGTTCGCTGCCACGAATTTTATGTAGTCTAATCCCTGCTTCTTCCAACAATTGATTGGTAATAGCATTGCGTTCATAAACAATTAATTCACCTGGAGCGATGGCTAACGAGTTTGCTCCATCATTCCATTGCTCTCTTGCTGCTACAATTGGGTCTCCGCCTCCACAGCGAATCAGTTGAACTTTTGGAATATTCAAGGCTTCTTCTAAAATGTGATCAAGTGACTCTCTTCGCTCATTAAAACGTACTCCATCGCCATTTTTTTCAATAGAAAAAACTTTTAAATAAGCTTCAATCTCTGGATGAATTAAAAATTTGTCATGATCAATCATTGTAAATACTGTATCTAAGTGCATAAATTTACGGTTGCTACCAATCATGAAAGCTAAAACTTGTTGATATGATGTATCTTTAAAGACATTATGCGCAATTTTTTCAATTGACCGTGCATCAGTCCTTTGCGAAATCCCAATTCCTAAAACATCATTGGATAATACTAAAATATCGCCACCTTCAATATATGTGGACTCATCTCTAAAATAGTAGACAGGTAGTTCTTGATGGCTGTAATTGGGATGATGTAGAAATATATATTTACCATAAATAGTTTCTCGATTTCGCGTTTCAGAATACATATAATTCAAGGCTACGCCATTACCAATCGTTGCAAAAGGATCGCGTGTAAAATACAAGCTTGGCATCGGATCAATAAGTAATGGATATTCTTTATCAATGGATTCCATTAATGTGCTACCTTCAGGAACTTGAATCTCTGACTTAGCAAAACCAGCCATCGTTTTCAAAACCATTTCATAGTTATCTTCCATTCCCATTAAATAATCCTTCACCGCATCATAATGACTCCCTGGTTCTAAACCTGATTCACTGAGCCATTCACTAATAAAATCTTCTTTCGCATTTCCAGCTTCAAGAGCTTCTGCCACTAATCGTTCAAGGTACAATACCTCGACTCCTTGCTCTTTTAATATTTGAGCAAAAGCATCATGTTCTTGTTGAGCAGCTGCTAAATAAGGAATATCATCAAATAAAAGTCTTTCTAAGTTGATAGGTATAAGATTTTCCAACTCTTTACCCGGTCGATGAAGAACCACCTTTTTTAACCGGCCGATTTCTGAAAAAACTTGTATCGGTGTGTGCTTTAATTCAGACATTGTAACTTCCTTTCTATAACAATATAGCTTTATCTTAACAGTTAACAGACAATTCTTACAGAAAAACGAGTGCTTAGTCTATAAAAAAAACAGTTAAACCTTATCTCAAAGTTTAACTGTTTTAAAAGGAGATATTTATTTAGATGTTTCTTGTAGCCATTGTTGGTATTGGGCGGTTGATGCATAAACAAAGTGGCCGTTCGACACCTCAAAGGTCTTCGCATCCTCTGTGTTCGCTTGCGAATGATAGTGAATTCTTTTCCTCTTACTTTCACTGATTGGATCCGGTTTAGGGATCGCAGACAGCAAAGAACGGGTATAAGGATGAATCGGACGACTATAAATATCTTCTGAATTACCTAGTTCAACAATCTTGCCATTATTCATAACGGCAATCCGGTCTGAAATATATTTTACCATCGATAAATCATGCGCAATAAATAAATACGTTAAATTTTGCTCTCTTTGAAGTTGTTTCAACAAATTAACGACTTGGGCTTGAATCGATACGTCCAAGGCTGAAATAGGTTCATCGGCAATAATAAATTTTGGTTCAAGCGATAAGGCTCTTGCAATCCCTATTCTTTGCCGCTGGCCACCTGAAAACTCATGAGCATAGCGGTTGGCATGTTCTCGATTCAGTCCCACTTGTTCGAGTAATTGACTAATGCGTTGGCGGCGCTCGCTTTTATCAGTATACATGTTATGAATATCGAAACCTTCTCCAATAATTTCACTAACTGTCATCCGTGGATTTAAAGAAGCATAAGGGTCTTGAAAAATCATTTGCATATTTTTCGCTAAAGCTTTCCGTGCTTGTTTATCCTGACCTTGGGAAATTAGCTGACCATCATAGCGAATTTCACCTTCCGTCACATCATAAAGTCCGATAATCGAGCGACCTGTTGTAGATTTACCACTACCGGATTCACCTACAAGTCCTAAAACTTCTCCTTCATAAACATCAAAGGAAATTCCATCTACTGCTTTAATCGGAGCAGAGGCTTTACCAAAATATTGTTTGAGTCCAGAAACTTCTAATAATTTTTTCTTACTCATTGGTATCAGCTCCTTCATATGCTAGATAGCGCTCAATCCGCTTTTGAATGACTTCTGGAACAGGAATTTTGGGTGCATTCGGATGTAATAACCAAGTTTTAGCATAGTGGTTATCGTTGACCTTATACATGGGTGGTTCTTTTTCATAATCAATTGCTAAAGCATAACGATTTCTTGCGGCAAATGCATCCCCTTTTGGCGGATTTATTAAGTTAGGTGGCGCGCCTGGTATAGTGTACAGTTCTTCCTTGTTCGAACTATCCATATCCGGCATTGAACCTAATAAACCCCATGTATAGGGATGTTTAGGATTATAAAATATCTCATTGACGGAACCATACTCAACAATTTGCCCAGCATACATAACAGCCACCTTATCAGCAACGTTGGCTACGACCCCTAAGTCGTGGGTAATAAAAATAATGGAGTTATTATTTTTAGCTTGAATAGCTTTCATCAACTCTAATATTTGGGCTTGAATGGTAACGTCTAAGGCGGTCGTCGGTTCATCGGCAATTAATAGTTTGGGTTCTGCTGCTAAAGCAATCGCAATCACGACTCTTTGCCGCATCCCACCTGAAAATTCGTGGGGATATTGCTGGAATCTTTTTTCCGGATTAGGAATGCCTACTTCTCTTAATAAGTCAATCGCCCTTTGCTTAGCAGCCTCATGTGAAATGGCTTTATTGTGGATTTTTATGGCTTCCACAATTTGATGACCAATCCTGATGGTAGGGTTCAAAGCTGTCATCGGATCTTGAAAAATCATGGCAATCTCATTACCTCTTATCGAAGCCATCTCATCATCCGTTAACTGCAGCAAATCTTGACCTTCAAATAATATTTCTCCAGCATCGTAGCGACCTGGTGGGACAGGGATTAATTGCATAATGGCATTACTGGTTACACTTTTACCTGAACCAGATTCGCCAACAATGGCTAATGTTTCACCTTTTGCTAAAGTAAAATCAACCCCACGAACTGCCTGAACGACTCCAGCAAAGGTTTTAAATGAAATTTGTAAGTTCTTAACTTCTAAAATTGTTTCGCTCATTTCGTCACCTCTACCTGCGTAATTTAGGATCAAGGGCATCGCGTAGGCCATCCCCAACCGCATTAAAAGCAAAAATCGTAATTGAAATTAAAATAGCCGGGAAAATTAACCGCCAAGGCGCCGTAATAATGGCTTCATTTCCTTCAGAAGCCATTGTCCCCCAACTGGCCATCGGAGGTGTAACCCCTAAACCAATATACGACAAGAACGATTCAGTAAATATCGCTGAAGGAATCGTGAGTGTCATTGTCACAATGATTGAGCCCATTGCATTTGGAATGAGATGGCGCCAAATTAAATGCCAATTGCTCGCACCCAAAGTTCTAGCCGCTAATACATACTCTTGATTTTTGATTGTTAAAACTTCTCCACGAACAATCCGTGCCATCCTTACCCATCCGGTAATCGATAGGGCAACAATCATTGGTAAGAGACCTTGTTGCATAACGACTAATAGCATGATAACCACTAATAAATATGGAATAGCGGTTAAGACATCAGCGATACGCATCATCACATTATCAACCTTACCGCCAACCATTCCGGCAATACTTCCCCATAAAACACCGATAACCAAATCAATAACAGCTGCGGAGAGTCCGATTAATAAAGAGATTCTAGCTCCGACCCAGCTCCGAACAAAAACATCACGACCTAAATTGTCGGTACCAAACCAAAAATCACGATTAGGAGCGACATTATAAAAACCAGTTTGTTCACTAAAAGAATATCGTGAAATCATCGGTACAAAAAGCGCCATTAAAATAACGATGATTAAAACAATTAAACCAAAAACGGCTAAACGATTACGTATAAATGTATTAATAACTTGCGACCAAAAAGATATTGTTTTTTGACCTAAAATATCTGTATCTTCATCACGACCACCAACAATTTCAAAATCTTGAGCTGTAAAAGATTCATGTTGTGCTTCCATTATGAATCAGCTCCTTCCAATTGAATGCGGGGGTCTATTAAAACATAGAGAATATCTACAATTAAAACAGCAAATAGCAATAAAATAGAATAAAAAACTGTCGTTCCCATAATAACTGTATAGTCTCGGTTACCGATACTTAAAACAAAGTGACGACCTAATCCAGGAATGGCAAAAATATTTTCAACTACGAAACTTCCTGTTACGATTCCTGCTGTTAAAGGTCCTAAATAGGTCACAACGGGCAATAACGCATTTCGGAGTGAGTGTTTAAATACAACACCCCATTTACGTAGACCTTTAGCTTTTGCTAGTTTTACATATTCGGATGTGTTTTGTTCCAAGAGACTTGACCGAGTCATCTTAGCAATATTCCCCATATAGCCTAAACCGAGTGCAATGGAAGGCAAGATCGTATGCATATAACTCTTCCAACCAGAAATAGGGAATAAACCTAATTTTAAGCCTAAAAAGTATTGCAATAAGCCTGCTAAAATAAACGATGGGATAGAAATCCCTAAAACAGCAATGATGGTAGAAATATAATCGCCCGCTTTATTATGATACATGGCAGAAATAACTCCCAATAAGACACCTAGACCAATCGCAATTAACAGGGATTGTCCACCTAAAGCTAGTGAAACCGGAAAACTTTCCGCAATCATATCATTGGTCGAACGACCACGATATTTCATTGATTCTCCAAAATCAAAACGAAAGACATTGACTAAATAATTCCAATATTGTACATACCAAGGATCATCCAAACCATATTTTCGATTTAATTGTTCCAAAATGGCTGGCGTCATTGTTTGTTGCTCACCAGCAAATGGGTTACCTGGTGCAAGTCGCATGAGGAAAAAAGTTGCTGTTATAATGACAATCAGGGCAATTAGAATATATGCGGTACGCTTTAAAACATATTTCCACATATTAGCCTCCTTTTATTAACGTGATATTTAACGTTTCTTCTCAATAAGGAAAAAACTACCCACGCTGGGTAGTTTTTGTCCTCATTCATTTCTATATGTGTATAAAACTATTCAGCGGATAGTGAAACATTTTTTAAGTCAATATTTCCAAGGGCATCCGGAGACATATTTTGAACATTTGGATTAAGAACATAGTTATTAGCGTAGAAGTAAATTGGAATAACTGGCATTTCACCCATGATTAAGGCTTCTGCTTCTTTCAAGATACCAATTCTTGCATCTGCATCTGTTTCAGCACGTGCTCCATCAATCAATGCTTGATATTCATCGTTACCCCAACCTGTATCGTTATTACCATCATCGGCTGTACGATACATATCTAAGAATGATGACGCATCATTGTAGTCAGCAATCCAACCTAAACGCGCTACTTGGTAATCCAATGCAGACACTTTATCTAAGTAAACTTGCCACTCTGTATTATCGATTGTTGCATTAATACCTAAGTTTTGTGCCCAACCTTCTTGGATAAATTGTGCAATTGTAGCATGTGCCTCACTGGTGTTGATTGAGATATTGATAGTCAACTCACTTGGATCAGATAAGCCTAATTCTTCTAATCCAGCAGCTAAAAACTCTTTCGCTCCTTCAAAGTCAGCATCTCCAAAGAAACCTGGATCCTCTTCAAAGCCTTCAACGGTTGGCGGTACTAAACTCATAGCCGGTAATTGACCACCTTTAGTAATATTATCTACTAAGTTTTGACGATCAATCGCTAAAGCTAAAGCATGACGGATATTGGCATTTTGCATCACTTCGTCTGTTACATTCACTTTATACCAGTAAATAGCTGCATAAGGTGCTGTATTTAATTCTCCATTGGCACGGTATAAGTCAATCGCATCTAGAGAAACAGTACTATATGGTGCTCCTAAATAGTCTAAATTACCTGCTTGATACTCAGCATTGGCTGTAGATTCTTGCTCAATAATTTGAACATTAACAACATCTAAAGCAACATTTTCATTATCCCAATACGCTTCATTATCAACTAACACATAATCACTATTGTGGTTCCATTCGGATAATAGAAACGCTCCGTTTGTAACATAATTGTCACCTGCACCAGAAGCCCAATCAGCATCAGCTTCTACTGTTGCTTGGTGAACAGGCATAAAGGTGTAGAAAGAAGTCAAGTCCATGAAATAAGCAGTAGGGTTCGCTAATGTTACTTCTAATGTACGCTCATCAACTGCTTTTACACCAACGCTATCTGCATCACCTTCACCAGAATTATAAGCTTCTGCACCTTCGATCACAAACATGATTGATGCATATTGTGAAGCTGTCTCAGGATTTAAAACACGTTTCCAAGCAAATTCAAAATCATTAGCTGTTACTGGATCACCATTTGACCATGTAGCACCTTCACGCAGTGTAAAAGTATAAACAAGTCCATCTTCACTAACTTCCCATGACTCAGCTACCCCGGGTTGAATCGTTGCTTCAGCATCAATGTGGGTTAAGCCTTCAAAAACGTTTTTGATAATCGCACCTGAAGTTGAATCCGTTGCTAAAGCCGGATCAATTGTCGGTGGTTCTGAACCTATGGCTAAATTTAAAACTTGCTCATCTTGAGCAGAAACGGTCGTCAAAACGGAACCAACAGTTGAGAATGATAATAATGCGGCACTTAAAGCAATTGTCTGTTTAAGAAATTTTTTCATGGATTCCCTCCTAATATTTATGACTACTTAAACAACGAAACATTACCCATCCGAAAATGAAACTTGGGTAAATAGAATATAATCATTCTTTCATCTTTTGTCAATACTTTAATTAAATTTTAATATCATGTTTTTGAAATAAAAAACAGTTTGTAAGTATTTTACTTACAAACTGTTCAAAAAGGACTAGTCATTCCAGCTATCTGGACTCCAAGCCGACCCATCTATTAATGCATGTTGAGCTTCCAACCGTAATTTTTGCTGAGGATATAATTCCTTAACAGCAATTGTTATTAAGGCTTTCGTTGGATAGTCTTTAGCTTTTTCAACCCAAGTATCTAAAAATTTTTTTGACCAAGCATTTTCTAAACTCACCTTTCACCACTCCTCCGTTATACTATATAATTCATCTACTTCATCTGCTTGTTGGACTAATTCTTGAATAAATATCTCAAATATCATTTGATCTTCATTCGAAAAATCTAAATGAGAACTATCTAATTTTTCTAACTTTTGAATGAGATAAGACTGCCATGTTCTAAAACTATCCACTTTTCCTGTATCTAAATAACAGCTGTAGCGGATCATTAAATCCATTTTCTGCTGCTCAGATAAGTAATTAAATTGATGGATGGTTAAAGGTTGCAAATAGACCATATCAAAATGCTTAGCAAACAGTTCATACGGCGATAATAAGTCTGAAATGGTACGCCCTTCTTTGCCACCTACTTGGTAGGCTGAAGCTTTTACTCCAGCAATTAATACGATACCGAGTTGTTTTTGTTTCAATTGCCTTAGAAAGCTTGAATCATTATAAGCATTTTCGAATACTTGATCCATCCATAATTTCATGATGGCAGGAGCTTGATACCAATGTAATTGAAATTGAAAAATAATTCGATCATAGGCGACAAGACGCTTTCTTTCACTTTCAACATCAAATATTTGTTGTTTAGAAAATTCTTCACTTAAATCCACATAGTTCGTTTGGGTTAAAGATTGTCCTGAACTCAATAAAAACTGATGGCTACTTGATTCACTTACATTAGGATGCGCCATATACACAATTGTTCTCATAATAAACTCCTTTTTCAAATCATTCACGCAGTCTTATTATACTAAAAAAGCGATTGATAAGTTCCTAAATGGGACTATCAATCGCAATTTATGACATTATTCTCCTGAACTTTCAGGTAAGGTTGGTTCTGTTGGTAGTTCTATGGTTTCATCAGGGTAACTTTCAACTGGTGGTTCTGACCATGAAGATTCTGGTTCTGACCATGAGTACTCAGGTTCTGACCATGAATATTCCGGTTGAGACCAAGAATACTCAGGTTGAGACCAAGAATATTCCGGTTCACTATACACAGGTGGGATAACTTCTTCAACAATTGAAGATTCTTCCTCTACTGACTCACTTTCCTCTTCTTCACTTGCAAACTTAAAGTTTTCTTGATTATCTTGAAGTGCTGTCGTCAATAGCTCTGAAGGTTCCAGTGCTACCAACACCAAATCGTAATAGTTAGGAATTTCAGCCATTAACACTGAAATTTCCTCAATAAAACGTTTAACATAAGTTGAGACATCCTTGTCTAACTTCAAACGATAAGATTCTTCTTCAACTTTTTCTAGTAAGCGTTCAAACTTACGCATCGTTTGCCCGATAACACCAATTTGCCCATCTTCGATTTTAATATTTTTAACTTCTTTCAAGGCTTCAGCAGCAGCATCATAGTCTTTTATACGCTTATTGGTATAGTCCAACAAAGTATTGACCGCAACTTCAAAAGCATCTAAGTTATCTTGGGCTGAAACAATTTTTATTTGGAAAAATAAAGAATTTGCTTGCTGCGATTGAGCATCTTCATTAAAGTAATATTTCGCTATGATATCCTCCACTTTAGTGAGTGTCAGATTTTCTTTTAGCGGTAGATTTTCAGTTACTTGGTCGCCATCAATGGCTTTTTCAGTCCCATCAAATAAATCATTCACCGCATTTTGTGCTTCAAATTTATTTTTAATTGATGCAATTTCTGCTAAAAATTCTTCTGAGCCTCCAGATAAAAATTCATTTTCAACGGCTTCGATTTCTTCAATCGTTATATCAGTGCGCAGAAAATCTCTTTTATCTTCATCAACATAAAATCTATCCCAATTTGGTTCTGCCACTTGAACTGAACTTTCAGTTATTGTAGGTTGTTGTGCAACGGTTCGTGATTCAAGAAAAGTATAAAATCTAAGTACAAGAACAAGAATCACTACTAATGCAGCCAAAACTAATCCTTTTACTGTTTTACTCATTAAATGTACTCCTTTGGCTATTTTAACTAGTGTTCATTGTAACACGTAACAATCGTAGTTTGAAGCTTTGGAAGAAAACTTAATCTAGTTAAGAAATTTTTATTGTTTATTCTGCCTTATTTAAGGGAAGAGTCACTTTAAATGTAGATCCTTTGTCAACTTCACTTTCAACCGTTATGGAACCCCCATGAGCTTCAACTAAGGATTGAACAACTGCTAAGCCGATGCCTGATTCACCAAATTTAGTGTTCTTTCTAGATACATCCACTTTATAAAATCTTTCCCAAATACTTTCTAACTGGTCTTGGTCAATCCCAATCCCATTGTCAATTACTTCAATTTGGCTAGTTTGTTCCAACTGTTTTCCACGTATCACAACTTTTCCATTGTCAGTAAACTGGATCGCATTGGTCACTAAATTGATTAGTATTTGGACAATTCGGTCATAATCTGCCCAGATGACTAAATTATCTGGCACATCAACTTCGATAGTGTTTCCTTTTTCTGCCGCTTTGGCTTGCAACTGTTGTTGAATTTGTAAAATTAATTTTTTACCATCAATTGTCTGTTGTTTTAATACAATCTCATTACTACGGATCTTTTCGTAATCCAGATTCTCATTAACCAGGCGTGTCAAGCGTTGTGTTTCTTTACTAATCAATTCTAAGCTTCTTTGTTTTTGATTTTCTGGTATCATATCATAAATTAAGCCTTCTAAAAGGCCACTCATGGTTGTCAGCGGTGTACGCATTTCGTGGGCTGCATCCATCATAAATTGTCGTCTTAGATTTTCTTGTCGTTTGATTTCTTTTTGTGACCTACCTAAGGAAACAGCCATTTCCTGGAAGTCTCGTGCTAGAGCTCCTAATTCATCATGCCCTCTAACATCAATTTGGATATCATAATTTCCTTGGGCAATTTGTCTTGTCGCTCTCTGTAATCGTTTGATCTTGCGCGTTTGGAATACGGCCGAAATAACCCCTAATAAAATACCAAAAACACTCGCAATCCCCATCGCAATAAATATATTGTTTTGCATTGATTGAACCTGTTCATTTAACTGTTCCAAAGGTGCTCCCAGACTCACAAAGCCCGCAGGGAATTCTCCCCCTGTATAAGTAATCGGTATGAACACTGTCGCCATTTCAACCACTTCACCTGTATCAACATAGCGTTGGGTACTACTTAAACCTAGAGTCGATCCATTGCGGATTAACTCTAGGTTTTCTTCAGACAAATTCGAATTATAACGCTGATCATAGGTTGGGTATATGATGCGGCCATCTGATAAATAAACTTGTATTTCAATATTTTCACTGGCCAAAAGCAAGGACGCTCTTTCTAAATCATCGCGTGTAAAATTATTCGAAACAATATTTTGTCCATAGTTAATTAATTGCGTTTGTCTTGATAAGAATATTTGGTTTTGCATATAGGAAGACAAACGGTAAGCACTAATTCCTAAGGCTATCAATAAGACTAACAGAATACCTAATATCTGTTGCCATAAGACTTTCATTAGTTGTCACCTGGTTCTTCGTACTTATAGCCGACTCCCCATACTGTTTGAATTAGTTGTGGCCCAACTTGTTCAATTTTTTGGCGTAATTTTTTAATATGCGCATCAACTGTCCTCTCATCTCCATAAAATGGATCTTCCCAAATACTTTTTAGCAGTTGTTCACGGCTAAAGACTCTTCTTGGGTTTTTAGCAAACATAACTAGCAAATCAAATTCTTTTGGTGTTAAATTTTCAATTGGTTTATCTAAATAAACGGCTTCACGTGTCACCGTATTGATTTTAACAGAATCGGCTACGACATTATAATCACCTTCCGACACATTCTCAGTTGCTTCCGGTGTTACATGTGCACGACGATGCAAGGCCTTCATTCGAGCTAGTAGTGTTAATGGACTAAAAGGTTTGGTCACATAATCATCCGCACCCATTTCAAGACCGATGACTTGATCACTTTCTGAGTCTTGCGCCGTTAACATAATGATAGGAGTTTCTTTTGATATTTTACGCATTTCACGGCAAATATGCATCCCATCCATGGATGGTAAGTTTAAATCTAAAATAACAATATCCCAGGCATTGGGTTCTTTTTTATAGGCTTCAAATCCTTCAGCACCATCATGATAGAAACTAGCTGTAAAATATTCTTTTTCAAAAAACATCGACATCATTTCACAAACTGATTCGTTATCTTCGATCATTAATATATTCATAATTGTCTCCTTTATTCCATCGTTTAACTCATTTACACTATTATACATCATTTTAAGTAAAAATATTGAATGATTGAAGTTTTCTTATACGCAAATAAATGCAAAAACTCACAATAACAAAATGATTGTCACTGTGAGTAAGTTATGCCAGTTTTTAGAAGGTGATATTTATTCATAAGGTGGTATTTATTTAGATGAATTTAACCGACATAACTTTTTTAACTAATTAATGGGTGATTCGTTGACTTGAGTCGCTTGTACATTTTGCATCTGTTCTTGTCGTTCATTCGAATCACTATTGGGTCGTTTTTCTAGCAGCGTAATATCATTGACGAGGCATTCGATCACATAGACATCTTTGCCTTCTTTGTTTGTATACTTACGACTTTGCATGCGACCATAAATACCTACACGATGTCCTTTTTGACAATAACGATTTAACAACTGGCCTTGACGACCCCAAGCGATAATGGGAATAAAATCCGTTAAAATTTCACCGTTATTATTTCCATGGACACGACTCACCGCGATAACATTATTAACAACCAAACCTGTTGTACCTACTTCCTTCAATACTACTGGGCGGGTTAAACGACCAATCAACATGACATGATTCATCTCATTCACTCCTTTATTTTTGTATCTATACATAAATACGTAAAAAAGAGCGATTTCCATTATTTTAGTTAATTATCTTATAAAATGATTATAATTTCTCTGCAATTTCGATTAGTTTTCGAAGTCGATGGTTAACACCGGATTTTGAAATAGGTCCACCAGGTATTTGTTCCCCTAATTCTTTAAGGCTTAAATCTGGATTTTCTAAGCGAAATTCAGCCATTACTTTTAACTTTTCAGGTAAGCTTGAAATCCCTTGGTGTGCATCAATGGTTTTAATCGCTTCTAACTGCCTTTGTGAGGCATCAATTACTTTGTTTAAATTGGCATTTTCACAGTTGACCAAGCGGTTGACTGAATTGCGCATATCCCTCACAATGCGGACATCTTCAAATTTTAACAAAGCACGATTTGCACCGATGATCCCTAAAAAGTCCGAAATTTTTTCAGCTTCTTTAATATAAGTAATATAGCCGTTACGGCGATGGATGGTTTTTGCATTCAAATTAAAATCATTCATCATTTGGCAAATATTATTGTTATGACTTTCATAACTTGAATAAATTTCCAAATGGTAGCTGCTTGTTTCCGGGTTGTTAACTGAGCCAGCTGCTAAAAAAGCTCCTCTTAAGTAGGACCGCTTTTTTTGTTCGTTTTTCATAATATCGTCGCTGACTTCCATACTCAACATGCTACCTTCCATGATATTTAAATCTTGTAGCATTTCATAAACATTCTGGCGTGAGCGAACGATATAAACATTATTTTTCTTTAACTTCATTTTTCTGCGAACAATTAATTCACCATTTATTTGAAAATGGTCTTTCATCAAACTGTAAATGCGACGAGCAATCGCAGCATTTTCACTTTGCACATTAAGAATCATCTTTTGTTGATAAATATTTAATGCCCCGTTCATTTTGATGAGCGCAGTCAATTCTGCTTTCGCATGTTCTTTATGTACTTCTAACAGCGTACATTCTTTTTTTACCTCCGAGGCAAAGGTTGCCATCATTACCTCTCCTATGCTTCTTTAATATTATTGTATTTTGTAATTTGGTTTAATTTAGCTGTATCTAACAGATGAGCTAATTCCGCCACAACGTTTTCCGTGTGGTGGTAAGCTCCACCGTCTTTCATGCTTAAAAAGTTGTTTGAGATTACTCGACAACCTTCTTTACGCAAACCATCAAAATCATGTTTTACCTGTAATAAATACTCTTCATTCTTTTGATTAACAATATAATCATTTGGAACTTCCGCTGTATTAACTAAAACCGTATCAATAAACGGCCGTCCTAAATGTTGATGTAATACCTCGACGTGGTCTGCATCTGTGAAATTCTCCGTCTCGCCTAGCTGCGTCATGATGTTACAAATATAAACGACTTCGGCTTGGGTTTGATTGACTGCATCTCTAATATCCCGAATCATTAGATTCGGCAAAATACTCGTATATAAACTACCAGGACCAATGACAACCATATCCGCATCCATAATCGCTTCCACTACTTTTGGCGATGCCTCAAGTGCATCGTCACCTTGCAAGGTTGTGACAGTTACCTCTTGGATCTTTTTACGATGTTTCGCAATTTTTGACTCTCCAATAGCTAAGGTGCCATCTTCAAATAAGGCATTTAACACAAGCGGTTCGAGTGCTGCTGGTAATATTTGCCCTTTAACTTGCATGATTTCAGATAAATATTCAAGTGCTTGGCTTAAGTCACCACTTAGTTGATTTAAGGCAACAATCAATAAATTACCAATTGCATGCCCACTTAAAAAATCATCATCGGTGTCAAAGCGATACTGGAATAGTTCGATTAATTTTGAATCCAATTCTGATAGGGCTGAAATACAGTTTCTTATATCTCCGGGTGGGACAACATTAATATAATCCCGAATGACTCCGCTGCTACCGCCATCATCTGCAACCGTTACAACGGCTGAAATATAAGCATTAAGTTTTTTAAGACCTTTTAAGATGACTGGTAGCCCCGTCCCGCCACCAATCACAGCTACTTTATAGCGATATTTATTTTGAATGTTTTCTTTCATGAGCGGTTTACTGTCTCTTTCTTTTTATACTGATCTCGGTGAGAAATATTCACGATGTAACGGTCATCTTTTAATCGTTTGCCAATTCTTTCTGCTAATGCAATTGAGCGATGTTTTCCTCCGGTACAGCCAATCGCGATTGTAACCGAAGACTTGCCTTCTTTTTTGTAGTGCGGTAAGCAAAACTCGATTAAGTCCATGAATTTTTCATAGAAAGCTTGTGTTTCTGCTTGTTGCATTACATAGTCATAGACGGCTTGGTCTAGTCCTGTTTGTTCTTTTAGTTCTGGAATATAATGTGGGTTTGGCAAGAAACGTACATCCATCATCACATCTGCATCAATCGGTGCTCCGAATTTAAATCCAAACGATACGACTTCGATATGGAATGTCATATGATCAGAAGAAGCAAATTTCTCAGTAATCATCTCGCGTAATTGGCGCGGAGAAATCTCACTGGTGTCAACGACTATTTGCGCTTGATTACGCAAACCTCTTAACAATTCGCGTTCTTTTTGGATGCCTTCAAGGATGCGTCCTTCCGTAGCTAAAGGATGACTTCGACGGGTTTCTTTATAACGTGAGACTAAGGCACTGTCATTCGCTTCTAAAAATAAAACACGTGTCGTAATAAATTGGGTATTATCCATTGTATCAATGATATTTTGTAATTCTTGGAAGAAATCTCGTGAGCGTAAATCGATAACTAAAGCAATTTTAGTGATTTTACCTGTTTCTTTAATCAGTTGCCAAAAGGTGGGTAACAAGCTTGGAGGCATATTATCGACACAGTAATAACCTAAATCTTCAAAACTCTGAACAGCAACTGTTTTCCCAGCCCCGCTCATCCCCGTAATGATGACTAATTCTAATGTATCTGCCATAACACACTCACTCCTTTATTTATTTACTTATTTACAGTTGATGATAGTATAGCACATTTCAATAAATATCGCTTTGTTCTCTTGTTAGAATCGGCTTTAAATCAGCTGAAACATTAATTTTTATTAATAAACTTTACAATTTTATTTAAATATAACTCAAAGAAAAAGAATCTGTTGCAAGTGAATGCGAACAGATTCTTCATAAATATTTGACTAGCGGCTAATCTTAATCACTTCTTCTTCTACAGCTTGAGCTTTATCTTGAGCTTCTGCTTGAGTCGGTGCGACTACACCCAGATAGAGCTTAATTTTTGGTTCGGTTCCACTTGGTCTAAAGGCTACCCAGCTGCCATCTTCCATAGTAAATTTCAATGCATCTGATGGTGGCATATTAGTTGGTATTTCTTTTCCATCTGCAAAAGTTACAATAGCGGTTAAATAATCTGCTTTTTTAGCTACTTTAATCCCTGCGATGGCTTCTAAGTTTTCAGAACGCACTCTTTCCATAATGGTTTTCATTTCTTCTTTACCTGAAATGCCTGGGAAATCAACTGAAATGGTCTTTTCAATGAAATATCCATGCTCTTGGTAAATAGCATTCAGTACATCCGCCAGCGTCCGTCCATTTTTCTTATGGTAAGCTGTTAATTCGGCTAATAAGACTAAGGCTTGGATCGCATCTTTATCACGAACAAATGGTTTAATTAAATAACCATAGCTTTCTTCAAAGCCCATAATAAAGGTATGTGAGCCTGTTTCTTCATATTGTTGAATTTTTTCAGCAATAAATTTGAAGCCAGTTAATACTTCAACCATTTGTAAGCCAAAACTTTCAATAATAGCATCCGCTAGGTTCGTTGAAACGAGTGATTTAACGGCTACACCATTGTCTGGTAACTCACCTTTATCTTTTTTAGCATTTAAAATGTAGTCTAGCATAATTGAAGCAATTTGATTCCCAGTTAATAACTGATAGTCACCTGTTGATGTTAATACTTTAGCACCAAGGCGGTCTGCGTCTGGATCAGTCGCTAATAAAATATCTGCGTTAACGGTACGTCCCATCGCCTCCGCTAAATCAAAGGCTGCATCCGATTCAGGGTTAGGTGAAGCAACGGTTGGAAAATCACCATCTGGTTTTGATTGTTCTTCGACAATATGTATATTGTTAAAGCCAATTTGCTCCAATGATTTTAAGCCTAAGTAAAGACCTGTCCCGTGAAGTGGTGAGAAGACAATATTCACTTTATCAGACATTTCTTTAATTAAATCTTGATTAATCGTTACAGCTTTAATTTCCTCTAAGTAGGCTTGATCGACACGGTCACCGATGATTTCGATCATACCTGATCCTAAAAGTTCTGTTTTATCTCCTACTGCGACCGTCAATGGATCTTCAACTGCAGTAACAAATTTGGTTAAATTATCTGCATCTTCCGGTGGCATTTGCCCACCATCTTCACCATAAACTTTGTAGCCATTATAAGCTGCTGGATTATGGCTGGCTGTAATCATAATACCTGCAAAAGCATTTAAGTAGCGAACCGCAAATGACAGCACAGGTGTTGGTCGTAAACTTTCGTAAACATAGGATTTAATCCCATGTTGACCTAATACTAATGCGGCTTCCATTGCAAATTCAGGTGAAAAATGACGTGAATCATAGGCAATGGCTACCCCACGCTTTTTCGCACTGTCTCCGTTCATTTCAATCAGTTGAGCTAAGCCTTCTGTCGCTTGACGAACAGTATAAATATTCATTCGGTTCGTTCCAGGTCCAAGAATACCGCGCATTCCTGCTGTTCCAAAGCTTAAATTACCCCAAAAAGCATCTTTTAATCGTTCTTCATCCGTAATACTTTCTAATTCTTCTTTAAGCGATACATCAAGAGCTTCAAATGAGCGCCAATGTTCTAGATTTTTTTGCCATTCCATTTCCTTAACCACCTTCCTTATACGCTTTCATTATATCATTAATCATTATCATTGAACAAAATTTTCTAAAATATATTTTAATAAAAACAAAAAACACCGACAGCCTTACTTTTAAAAACAAGGTGCTGTCGGTTTGCAGTGATATTTATTTAAGGGTTAACCTGCATGAATGGCTTGTGCTTTTAAAGATTCGATGTATTGATAAGCCATATGACCTGCATGGCTACCGTCACCGACTGCAGTGGCAATTTGACGGAGGAATTTCTGCCGGACATCGCCGACGGCATATAAACCAGGAATGCTGGTTTCCATAGCGTCATTTGTAATGATCCAGCCTTCATCGTCTGTAATACCTAAGTCTTTAACGATGTCTGAATTAGGAATCAGGCCAACGTAAATAAATACGCCGTTGGTACTATAATCGTATACTTCATTCGTTTTTAGATTTCTGATTTGGACGGCTTCTACGCCAGCTTCACCTTTGATTTCTTCTACGACACTGTCCCAAATAAATTCTACTTTTGGATTGTTGAAGGCACGGTCTTGCAAGACTTTTTGTGCTCTCAATTCGTCACGGCGGTGTACAATCGTCACTTTATCCGCGAATTGTGTCAGGTATGCCCCTTCTTCAACAGCCGAGTCTCCACCACCGACAACAACGAGTTCACGGTTGCGGAAGAAGAATCCATCACAAACCGCACAGTAAGAAACACCTTGACCACTTAATTTTTCTTCACCTGCGACACCTAATTTTCTGTGGTGTGAGCCTGTCGCAACAATGACAACGGGTGCTGTATATAGTTTATCAGATGTATGCACATATTTCACGCCATCGTGAACTTCAATATGCGTCACATCTCCATAAACATGCTCAGCACCAAAGCCGAGTGAACTTTCATACATATGTGTCGCTAAATCTGGACCACTGATTAGTTTGAAACCAGGATAGTTTTCGACATCGGCTGTATTAACCAGTTCTCCACCTGGAACACCTTTTTCAATCATTATGGTTTTTAAATTTGCACGCGATGCATATAAAGCGGCTGTCATCCCTCCAGGACCTGCACCAATGACAATCACATCTGTTTCAATTTGCTCTTTATTTATTGTTTCTGTCAATTTAATAGTCTCCTTATTCAAATGCTCATTAGTATATTATACTAGAAAGATGGGTGAATTACTAGTCTCTGGATTGCTTCGAGTGATGGTCGCTTAAGTGTTGCTCTAAAGAAGCTTCCTGCTTACCAACGCGACTCATCAAGGCATTTAAACTGCTATCAATATCCGCTTTTTCATATAATAAACGATATAACGATTCTGTAATGGGCATTTCTACCTGCAGTTTTTGGGCCAAATGATGGGCCGCCTTAGTTGTCGTGAATCCTTCAACGACCATCCTAATTTTTTCATTCACTTCTTCGAGCGAAAAACCTTGTGCCAATAGTTTACCTGCTTGCCAGTTTCGTGAATGAGGGCTTGTACAAGTAACGATTAGATCGCCCACACCACTTAGTCCACTAAAGGTTAAGGGATCTGCTCCAAGAGCAATACCTAAACGTGATATTTCAGCTAAGCCTCGTGTAATCAAACCAGCTTTCGCATTATCGCCATAACCAAGTTCAGC
This sequence comes from Fundicoccus sp. Sow4_H7, assembly GCF_052115865.1. Lineage (NCBI taxonomy): Bacteria > Bacillati > Bacillota > Bacilli > Lactobacillales > Aerococcaceae > Fundicoccus > Fundicoccus sp. Sow4_H7. The sequence goes on from NZ_JBQKME010000014.1 coordinate 22,140, forward strand.
TATTAAACCTGCGACAATCGCAATAATATTTTTTAGAGCTGCCCCTAATTCCACACCAATCACATCATCATTAGTATAGACACGAAAATAATCATTCATAAAAGCAGCTTGCACCGTTTCACTGGCAGCTAAATCATAGCTCGCTGCTGTAATCGTCGTAATGTCGCGACGCGCAACTTCTTCTGCGTGGCTCGGTCCTGATAATACAACGAGACTTTGATATAGCACTTCAGGTATTTCAGATTCTATAATTTCACTGACACGTAAGTTCGTTTCTAATTCTAGACCTTTGGTCGCGTGGGTAATAATCGGTTGTTGCTCTGGATGTTTTTCTAAATATTTAAACAGCGAATGACTCACTTCACGCATAGCAACGGTTGGTATAACGAGTAAAATTAATTTTGCATTAACAACGGCTTCTTCTAAATCGGTTGTTGCCTTGATTGTTTCAGCTAATAATGTATGAGGTAGGTAGGAACTATTTGAATGCTTATGATTGATTTCTTCAATGGTTTCTTTCTTTCTCCCCCACAAAATAACTTCATGTCCATTTTCTCCCAAAACTTTTGCCAGGGCTGTTCCCCATGATCCCGTTCCTAAAACAGCTATTTTCACTGCGCTTCCTCCTTACATTGAGAACATACTGTTCGTTATTTTTGACGGTTGTCTGAATAATAGGGTAATGTTGGGTACTTTTTCCGACGGTAATAAATAAAAATTAAACCTCCGATAATTAAGACAGCAGATAACCATTGCGATACGCGTAATGGTCCTAAATACAAGCTATCGGTCCGCATCCCTTCAATCCATACCCTACCTAAGCCATACCAAATAATATAGCTCGCTGCAATTTCGCCTTCTTTGAAAAATGATTTCTTTTCACGGAAGACGAGTAAGATGATTAGTCCCAACAAATTCCAAACTGACTCATATAAAAATGTCGGATGGTAATAAGTTCCGGCTATTTGCATTTGATTAATAATCCAATCAGGTATCCATATCGATTCTAAAAAAGCACGACTCGTCGCATAGCCATAAGCTTCTTGGTTGATAAAATTTCCCCAGCGGCCAATAATTTGAGCGAGTAAAATTGCTGGAGCGGCGATATCTAAAACATCAAAAAAGTTTACTTTGTAGCGACGGCTTAAGATAAATATCGTGATGATGCCGGCAATAATACCACCATAAATAGCAATCCCACCTTGCCAAATTTGTAAAATTAAATGGGGGTTTGCTAAATAATAATCGAGCCTAAAAATAACATAGTATAGGCGCGCACCGATAAAACCAAAAATTATCGTCCAAAAAAGGATATCCGACATCGTCTCTTCTGAAATTTGTTTTCGTTTGGCTTCTTGTGCGGTCATAAAATAAGCTAGAACCATTCCTATCCCAATTAATAAACCATACCAACGCACAGGCCACCCCAATAGTCTAAAAGCAATAGGATCAATTTTTCCCAACAAAAGGCTATCCATCATCTACATATCCTCTTTTTGGTTCTTCTTAATTAAAGCGTCAAGTTTTTTGTTAAATGATTGCGCTGCATCATACCCCATCACTTGAGCTCGATAATTCATGGCTGCTGATTCAATAATAACCGCCAAGTTGCGCCCTGTTTTAACGGGAATTTTAATTTTAGGAACATTAACTTCAAAAATTTGAACGGTTTCTTTACGCGTTCCTAAACGATCATATTCATGGGTCCCATCATCTAAAATTAACTCAATAATTAATTCTAATTTTTTTGATAAACGGGTTGCGGCAACCCCATATAAACTCATCACATCAATAATACCCAAGCCACGGATTTCAAGAAAATGACGTAAAATCTCTGGCGCTTCCCCGATTAAGGTTAACTCATCCAGCATAAATAGCTCTACACGGTCATCTGCAATCAAACGGTGACCACGTTGGATTAATTCTAAAGCAGTTTCCGACTTACCAACACCACTGGCTCCGACTAATAAAACACCTAGGCCAAAAACCTCAACAAACACACCATGCTTAGATAAGCGTTCGGCTAATTTGCCTTCAAGATAATTGGTTACATTGGATAAAACACGACTTGTTTTCGACCGGGCTGTTAAAATAGGAATACCATATTCACGTGCTACCGGTATAAGTTCTTTAGGGACAGCTAATTGTCGAGCAATAACAATGGCTGGGGTGTCTTCATCACACATTACCTCAAAGATAGCAGTACGTTCAGCACTTGATTTTGAGTTAATGTAGGTAATCTCTGTCTTACCAATTAATTGAACACGATCATAACTATAAAATTCTTGGTAGCCTGTTAAAATTAAACCTGGGCGCGAAACTTCACTTGAAGAAATTTTTCTATCTTTAAATTCTTCTCCATAAGCAAACTCAATATCTAATGTTTGTACGAGTTCTTCCACAGTAACTGTATTCGTCATCTTCTTCCTCCAAAGCTAATTCATTGTACTTTGATGGTATCACAGATTAAGCTCACTGACTATTTAAAAAAGATTATATTCGAACAAAAAACGCAACCCTTTCTTAAAAAGCAGGAATTGCGTTAATAAATAGTTTGTTATATTACTTAGTAGTCTTTTCTTGACGCTAAAGCTGAGTTTAAAAAACCTAAGATGGCCGAGGCAAATAAGGCTACCCAGAAAGAGGAAATATTAAACCCAGACACCAAGCCACTAGTCATATATAAGGTTAGTCCACTTAATAAGAAATGGATTAAGCCTAAAGTCAGCCAATTAAGCGGCACTGTAATAAATTTTAATACAGGCTCAACAAGAAAACTTAAAATACCATACACAATCGCAGCCCCTAGAGCCGACCAAATACTATTAATGGTAATTCCAGGTATTACGGCTGCTAAGACTAAAAAGATAAAAGCATTTATGATAACAATCATCTAATTCCTCCCTTAAAAGTCACTCCAACTATCCTCATCATCTTGAGTATCGTCGGGCGTTACATCACGTCTTGTTTGGCTAGGTCTATCGAAAGTAGAAAAAGGATCTTTCGCTCTGCTTTCAGCATTTTTACGTGTTACATTACTCACTTGGTAATCATACGGAAGCACTAAACCTAGCACTAAATAAATTAAGAAACCACTGCCCCAAGTAAAGAATAGGACTAAAAAGATCACGCGGATAATAGTTGGATCAATATTAAAATATTCACCTAATCCACCACAGACACCCATTATTTGTTTATCAGTTGAAGATTTATATAATCTTTTACCATTTTTCATATAATTCCCTCCTTATCTACCTTCATTGCCACCAATAACCGCTGCGATCACTAAGTAAGCAATTGGCCCTAAACCTGCCATAAAAGCCAATAGAACAAAGATGACGCGCACGATTGTTGGGTCAATATTAAAATATTCAGCTAAACCTCCACAGACACCTAATACGACACGGTTATTTTGCGATAATCTTAATCGTTTCATCTTAACACTCCTTGTTTTCTCTATTGTACCTTTATTTAATTCAAATCACTATCTTTTAAATAAATATCTCCAGTGGTTAACTGCACTTCAATTTTAGCCATCCCTGCATCCGAATGCGTCATTCGGCTATAACGACCGTTTTTACGATCTTTTGATTCAGACATAACCTCGATATTGCTTAAGCGGTTTTTAATTTCACCGAAAGAAATATTTGTTTCAACTTCTAAGTTCATCGATTCTGGCAAGGAGATTTTGCTATCTCCATTAACACTCTTTAATTTTATTGTACTATCATTCGTGTCGTTTTTGGTAATAAAATAGTCTCCATTGACAGTATTGGATACAATATTGCCAACTTTACCAACAATTCTAAAGTCTCCATTAATGTTTTTCACCGAAATATCACGAATTTCTGAGTCTTTAATCGTCATATCACCATTAAGAGAATCCAATTCTGCAAGAACGGCTTTAACACGATTTAAGCGCATATCACCATTTTTGTTAACAAGCAGCAAGTCATTACTTTCAATCCCTTCGATGGTTGTATCTCCATTTAACAAATCTAATTTAATATAATCATAGATACGTTTTGGTAGATATAAGGTTGCATCCATTGAGATACGTGGTGAAGATACCCGGAAAATTAATTGACTATTATCAACCGCAATGGTGCTTAATTGTTCAAAAGTCTCAACGGTATAAGCATCGAATTTTCCATGGAAACGAATTTCGCTATCCACTAAAACGGTATCTGCTTCATGCGCTTTAAGTTCTATTGAACCATTGTTTAACACAAAATCTATCACCGTTATATCCGCCGCATCATATACAAATTGATGCTGAATCGATTCTGTTTTCACCCATGGGACATTGAAAGACATATTAAACTCTTTCGTATTAAAGTTATCGACAAAATCTTTCATGCGTACCTTGAAAGTTTCTCCAAATTTTTGCCCTTCTTTGATAGCTTCTGAACCAAATTTATTCGCTTTATCAGCAGCTTGATCAACCATGCGTTTAAAATCTTGATGTTTATAGGCTGATTGTTGTGATTCAAAAGAGTTTAACTGGCTTTTAGTTTCTTCTAACTTATATTCTAGCTCAGTGATTTCTTTTTCAAGTTCCTCAATACGCATATTAAGATGTTCTTTTTGAGTCAACATTTCCTCAGTTGTTTCATCTAATTCAGCAAAAATTTCAATTTCTCTATGACGTTGTCTCGCCACAGTTAACGCTTCTTGCTTTTTATTGATGGCTTCTTCAAGTGTATCAATTTCCACAGATAGTTGATTAATTTTCTCAGCTAACTGAGCAACGTCTTCTTCTTTTACATCAGCTTGTTCTTGATTGTCTTGTATTTTGCTTTGATGATGATTTAAATCTTTTTCTAAGTCAGCTTGATCTTGGCGATATTCCGCGCTGAAATCAAAGTCTTCATCATAATATGAACTATTATGTGCATCCCCTTGCTTATCCGCGTCATTTAATTCTCTCAGATAGTTAGTAATGGAATCAAAAGTCCCTTTACCAAATTCTAAAGCATCATCCGCTAAACCTTTAATTTGCTTCGCAAAGTCAGATTCAATTTCTGTTTCTTCATCCTCTGAATAAATATCTTCTTTTTGATCGATTGCTTCTTCAAATGTTGTGATTTTTTCTTCGGTAACTTCAGCGTTATTTATTGTTTGAGATGTAGGGTTTGTACTTTGAGAGTTGCTTTTTGTCTCTAGTAAAGTCAGTGCCTCTTCAGTCGTAATAATACCTTGACGAACCAATTCAATAATTCTTTCTTTTTGATTCATGAAGAATCCCTCCTAATTTTAGGTTACGTTCTTTTCTACAATCCCTATTATGCCAAGTTTCGTTAAAGATTACATAGGTCTAGAGGCGGATTTTCACTTAGGTCCTAAGTAGTGGATGTGGAAAGTAGTCACCTTATAATTATTATAAACCAAAAAATCCGAACGGTTAAAATATAGGAAAATTAGCCTCAACATCAGTTTTCTGATTTTAACTAGCTCATTTGCAACACTATAATCTATGCGTTCGGATTGTTTTGTTATTTTATAAAATTTTTGCCAAATATTGGCCGGTATAACTGCCTTTTACTTTAGCTACTTCTTCTGGTGTGCCGGTGGCAATAATTTCTCCCCCGTTAACACCACCTTCAGGTCCTAAATCGATAATATAATCGGCTGTTTTAATCACATCTAAATTGTGTTCTATAATAACAACTGTATTTCCTGCTTCCACTAGACGATCGATAACTTGTAGTAGTTTACGAATATCATGTGGATGTAAGCCTGTTGTAGGTTCATCAAGAATATAGAATGTATCTCCTGTTGAAACTCTTTGTAGTTCAGAGGCTAATTTCATTCGTTGCGCCTCACCACCCGATAAGGTTGTAGCAGACTGGCCAAGACGAATGTAGCCTAAACCTACATCTAATAATGTTTTTAGTTTACGACTTATTTTAGGGATGGCATCAAAGAAAGCAACTCCTTCTTCGACAGTCATATCTAAAACATCAGCAATACTCTTACCTTTGTATTTAATTTCTAACGTTTCGGAATTATATCGTTTACCATGACAAACTTCACATGGCACATAGACATCTGAAAGGAAATGCATTTCAATTTTTTTAATCCCACCACCCGCACAAGCTTCACAGCGGCCACCTTTAACATTAAAACTAAAGCGACCTTTTGTATATCCTCTGACTTTCGCTTCATTGGTTTGAGCAAATAAGCCACGAATATCATCAAACACGCTAGTATAGGTTGCCGGATTAGAACGCGGTGTTCGACCGATTGGACTTTGATCGATATCAATTGTTTTTTCTAACTGTTCATAACCTTTAATGTCTTTAAATTTACCTGGACGTTCTTGGGTGCTCGTTAAACGTTTTTGTAAAGCTACTTTTAAAATAGAATTAACTAAACTACTTTTTCCAGAACCCGATACACCTGTTACACAAGTCAAGCGACCGATTGGGAATTTCACATCAATATTTTTCAAGTTATTTTCTTCTGCACCCATTACTTCAACCCAACCACGATCTTCATCTCTTCTTTTCTTAGGAACGGGGATAGCTTCTTTACCGCTTAAATATTTACCTGTAATGGAAGCTGAATTCGCCATTACTTCTTCTGGTGTCCCAACTGCGACGATTTCACCGCCTTTTTCGCCTGCACCTGGACCAATATCAATTAAATAATCCGCTGCCAACATGGTTTCATCGTCATGTTCTACCACGATGAGGGTGTTTCCAAGTTCACGCATTTGTTTAAGTGAATCAATTAAGCGCGCATTGTCTCTTTGATGCAAACCAATAGAAGGCTCATCTAAAATATATAACACGCCACTCAGGTTAGACCCAATTTGTGTGGCTAAACGAATACGTTGCGACTCGCCACCAGACAAGGAACCTGACACACGGCTTAATGTTAGATAGTCTAAACCAACGTTGTTTAAAAAAGTTAGACGATCCGTCACTTCTTTTAAAATCGGTTTAGCAATTAAATCATTGGACATGCTAAATTCAAGTTGATTGAAGTAATCGAGCGAATCATGAATCGAAAGATCGGTCACTTCAGCGATATTTTTTTCGCCAACTTTTACTGATAAGGCTTCTGGATTTAAACGTTGACCTTTACATGCAGGACAAGCAAGTTCTTGCATAAATTGGCGCATGACTTCACGTGTATAATCTGAATTAGTCTCATTGAAACGTCTTTCGACATTATTCATGACACCTTCAAAAACATGATCAATCGTTCTCTTGCCACCTGACATCGGTTCATAAGTAAATTTAAAGCTAGCATCTGGGGAACCATATTTTAATAATTCTTGTTGTTCTTTTGTCAGTTCTTCATAAGGAACATCCATTGGAATCTTGTATGCTTTACAAAATTGTTCTAACATCGAAGGATAATAGTTAGAACTGATTGGATTCCATGGAACAAATACCCCTTCTTCTAAAGTCTTACTTTTATTCGGTAATACAAGTTCTTCATCAACGGTTAAACGTACACCTAAGCCATCACATTCGCTACATGCGCCAAAAGGAGCATTAAAAGAAAACATACGTGGTTGTAATTCATCGACTGTGAAATCACAGAAGGGGCAGGCATAATGTTCATTAAAATACAAGACATCCTCACCATTATTAACATCCACAACAATATAACCGTCTGAAAAACGCAAAGCTTGTTCAACAGAGTCAAATAGACGGGAACGAATATCTTCTTTAATGACAATTCTGTCTACAACAACTTCAATGGTATGCTTTTTGTTTTTTTCTAATTCAGGTACTTCCGTAATATCATAGATTTCACCATCGACCCTAACACGGATATAACCTTCTTTTTCGATTTTTTGTAAACCTGTTTTGTGTTGACCTTTTTTTTCTCTTACATAAGGACTCAAAATTTGGATACGGGTCTTTACTGGAAGTTCTAAAATACGATTGACCATTTGCTCAGCTGAGGAACGTTCAATGGGTATATGGTGATTAGGACAATAAGGAACACCTACTCTAGCATAAAGTAATCTTAAGAAATCATTGATTTCTGTCGCTGTCCCTACTGTTGAACGTGGATTATGACTGGTTGTCTTTTGATCAATGGATATGGCAGGACTTAAGCCTTCAATTGAATCAACTTCTGGCTTATCCATTTGACCTAAAAACTGTCTAGCATAAGCAGACAAACTTTCTACATAGCGCCTTTGACCTTCTGCATATAAGGTATCAAAAGCTAAAGAACTTTTACCTGATCCTGACAAACCGGTCATGACAACGAGTTTATCACGGGGAATTTCTAAGTTTATATTTTTTAAATTATGTGATCTTGCACCTTTTATAACGATTTTATCTTTTGCCATCTAAGGATGCCTCTTTTCTAAGAAATAGATTTACACGCCATATTGTACCACATATCTTTAAAAAAGTACGAATATTTGTTCGCTAAAAAATGAGATTGGAACATGAGAAACTTACGATTCCGGTGTTTCTTGGCATGTTATTAAGTTGAGTTAGCTATTTTATTAGCGTGTATAAATTGTAATGATAGTGTTGATGGTGGTTAATGTGTGTTGTGTCGGTTTGGTGGGATTCTGAATGATATTATAGTAGTTTCATCCGAGCGGTTAGGTCACGCTCGGTTGAAAGGGTGATTTCATCCGAGCGGTTGGGTCGCGCTCAGTTGAAAGAGTGATTTCATCCGAGCGGTTGGGTCGCGCTCGGTTGAAAATTATTTAATTAAAGACAATAAAATAAACAGAAACCACTAGTTCGTAAATGAAATAGTGATTTCTGTTTTTTAGATATCTGAGACTTTTAGCCCCAAACTCGCTTTAAACGTTAAAATTATTGAGCTAATTCTGACCAGTCAGTTAATTCACCTAAAAAGATAGCACGAACGTTATCTAAAGAGATATCTTCTAATGCGTTGTCATTGTGAACAACAACTGCGATACCATCGATAGCGATAGCGTCAAATTCTAAAACTTCTTTTTCTTCATCAGTTAATTCACGAGAAGCCATACCTAAGTTAGCTGTACCGTTCATAGCAGCTTCCATACCAGCAGTAGATCCGTTTGAAGTAATATTAACAGTAACACCCTCGTTTAATGCTTGGTAAGCTTCAGCTAATGATTCCATTAAACCTGTAACAGATGTTGAACCAACAACTTCAATATTTCCTTCTAAACCTGAAGGCTCGTATGAAGGTAATGTAGAAGCAGTTTCTTCTTCAGAAGCCTCTTCTGTTGTTTCCTCTTCTGTTGTTTCTTCTGAAACTTCTTCTGTTGTTTCTTCTGTAGCTTCTTCAGATGTTTCTTCATCTTCAACAGCTTCTTCAGAATCTGCAGTTACTTGGATATATCCTTCATCTTCAGCGATTGCTTGACCTTCAGCTGAAAGAATGAATGATAAGAAGTCTTGTGTAACTTCGTCAAAGTTTTCTTCAGACCAAGCTACGTTAAATGGACGTGCGATTGGGTAGTCACCAGCAAGGATAGCTTCTGGAGTAGCTTCTGCGCCATCAACAGTTAAAGCTTTAACTGAATCGTCTAATGAACCTAATGAAATGTAACCAATTGCCGCAGGGTCGCCAGCTACTGATTGCATAACACCGTTAGTTGAGTTTTGGATAACAGCGGTAAGAGTAGTCATATCGTCGTCGTTTTCATCAACAACACCAACGATTTCTACGAATGCTCCACGAGTACCTGAACCATCTTCACGAGAAACAACGTTGATTGGACCTTCTTGAGCTAATGCTGAAATTGATGAAAGTGCCAACGCTGATGCAGCTAATACAGGTAAAACTTTTAATGCTTTTTTCATTAAGAAATCTCTCCTTTAATTTTAAGACTTTCGTCTCATAATGATACACGACAATTAACTATACAGGTAAAAAAGCATAGTTGCCGATTTACCGTATGAATTTATTATAACAACGGTTTGTGTATTTAATGTAAAATTATTGTAAACATTGTGTAAATTGTAATGTTTATAAAAACTTATTGTCAACAATTTTATTTATTTTTATAAGATACGATTAAATTTATTATGAAGACATTAAATACTTCTAATAAATAAAATAACCACCGCCAGTAAGTTACAGACGGTGGATAAATTAATTTTCACTAGTTTAACTCAACAATATCACCAGAATCTAAATAAATAATGCGTTCGCAAATATTCGTTAAATAGTCTCCGATACGTTCTAAACTTTGAGCCACATTAATGTAGCTAATACCTTGCTCAACAACTTCTGAATTATTTATCATGCGGTGTTGGGATTCGATGAAGACATCTTTAAGTAAAGCGTCAACCAACTCATCACGCTCAGCAATTTCACGTGCGGCTTCGACATCTCTATTTGCAAAGGCTGTGATTGTATCTGTTACCATTGGTTGGATAATATCGCCCATACGTTTGATCTTGTTGGATAATTCTTCAACATCAATACCAGGTTTTTCTCTTCTGATGATAGAGCGTGCGATTATAACAGCATGGTCTGCAATCCGTTCAATATCTAAACTAGCATGAATGACTGCAAAAATTAAGCGTAAATCTTCCGCCACCGGTTGTTGTAAGACGATCAAACGGTAGGCTTCACGTTCGATTTCAACCGTAGCTGCATTAATCCGTAAGTCATCACTAAACAATTCGTGTGCCAATTCTTTATCAAACTCTGTGTATGCTTTAATGGCTTTATGAACAGATTCATTGGCTGCATTACCTAGTTCAGCTAAATGTGTATGTAAAGATTCTAATTCGTGCATATATTGCTTTCTCATTCCATTGACCTCCTTTTTAATGTTAACGCAGATATTAACCAAAGCGTCCAGAAATATAGTCGTTTGTTCTTTGGTCATCTGGATTAGAAAATATTTTTTCCGTATCATCAAATTCTATCACTTCTCCTGATAAAAAGAAAGCGGTTTTATCCGAAATACGTGCTGCTTGTTGCATATTATGCGTTACAATAACAACTGTATATTTTTCTTTTAATTCTTGGATTAGCTCTTCAATTTTGTTAGTTGAAATCGGGTCAAGTGCAGATGTTGGCTCATCCATTAATAGAACCTCTGGGTTATTAGCAATCGCACGTGCTATACAAATACGTTGTTGTTGCCCACCAGAAATTTCAGTGGCTTTACGATGTAATTTATCTTTTACTTCATCCCAAATAGCTGCTCCACGTAAACTTTCTTCTACGATACGATCAAGTTCTTGAGTGTCTTTAATTCCATGTGTTCTTGGTCCATAAGCAATGTTATCGTAAATACTTTTTGGGAAAGGGTTTGGATGTTGGAATACCATCCCTACTCTCTTTCTTAAGTGATTCACATCATAATCTTTTTGATAAATATCTTCAGAATCTAAAGTAATTAAACCATCTACTTTCGCATATGGAACTAAATCTTGCATTCTGTTTAATGTTTTAATAAATGTCGACTTACCACATCCTGATGGACCGATAAAAGCCGTAACGACATTTTCTTCAATATCCATGTTGATATTTTTTAGAGCTTGAAAGTCACCATAGTAAAAGTCCAAGTCTTTAATTTGCATTTTAACCTTAGCCATGTTTATTTTCCTCCTGAACCAAGTTTATTACTAATACGGGTAGAAAATCCGTTAATAATTAACACTAAGATGATAAGTACAGTAGCCGTTGCATAAGCTTCGTTAACGTGGAAGCCTTCATTTGATAGAACATACATATGAACCGCCAATGTACGTCCAGAAGACATCAGATTGTTAACCATATTACTTGATGAACCTAGAGTATATAATAATGCAGCTGATTCACCAACAATTCTACCAATAGCGAGAATGATACCTGATAAAATACCTGGCATTGCGACAGGTAAAACAACAGTAAAGATTGTTCTTAATTTTCCAGCTCCCAAGGCTAGACTCCCCATACGCAAGGAATTATCCACACTATTTAATGCTTCTTCCGTAGATGAAATAATAATTGGTAGGATCATAATGGTGATGGTTAAAATCCCCCCCAAATGCGAATATCCCCATCCTAAGCGGATTACAAAGAACAACATCCCGAACAAACCATAAACAATGGATGGAATAGCTGCTAGGGTATCTGTTGCTAAACGAATAATTGATAGGAATTTACTCGATTGGTCCGCATACTCTACTAAATAAAATCCAGTGAAAATACCAACGGGTCCAGCTATCAATAAGGATGCCCCAACAATAATCAAAGTGGAAATAATCGCAGGGGTCATTGAAACATTAGCCGTTGTGTAGTTCCATGCAAAAATTTGCGGAGTTAAATATGGGACGCCATTCCACAAAATAAAGCCAATGATAAACAATAAAATTCCAACCGTAAATGCGGCAGCTAACCAAACGATAAAATGTGTAAAAGAAAATCTTTTCATTAGTTGTCACTACCTTTCGATTTAATGATCATAAAGGTTGTATTAATAATTAATATGAAAACAAATAAAACGACAGCCGTAGCAATTAAGGCTTCTCTATGTCGGCCAGATGCATAGGACATTTCTAGAACAATATTGGTTGTCAATGTACGAACTCCACTAGATAAGGATGTTGGAATAGCTGGTTGGTTACCCGTCACTAAAATAACCGCCATAGTCTCACCGATTGCACGTCCAATACCTAGAATGACTGATGATAAAATGCCTGATTTAGCTGCTGGTAAAACAACACTCATCACTGAACGTTCATGTGTAGCTCCTAAACCAACACTAGCTTGGTAAAAAGAGTCAGGTACCGCGCGTATAGCAGCTTCAGAAAGACCAATAATAGTTGGTAGAATCATAATACCTAGTAGAAGTGATGCTGTCAGAATATTCATCCCAGATCCACCAACGATATTTCTAATAAATGGAACAAAAATTTGTAAAGCGAAGAAACCATATACGATGGAAGGTATAGCTGCCATTAAGTTAATTGCAGGTTTTAGCCAACGATAAAGGGGTTTGGGACAAAAGCGAGCCATAAAAACAGCCGTAAGAATACCAATCGGAACACCGATAATAACAGCACCTGTCGTTACCACTAATGAACCTACAATCATTGGAAAAATACCAAATTGAGGATTCGATGCCCTAGGTCTCCAAGAGGTTCCTAAAACAAAGTTACCTAAGCCTTCTTCAAGAATAAAGGGTAAACCACCTTTAAAAATAAAGTAAAAAATTAATATAATTGATATAATCGAAATCGCTGCGCAAAACATAAAAACATACTTCATAATTGTTTCTGTCGCATTCCGTTGCATATACTTTCTCCTAACTTATATATATTAAAATCATTACAAAGATAATAATAATGAATCATTTATATTCTACACATGCATTGTAAATTTTATACCTTGTTTTATGTAAAGTTTTACGATTCACCTTACTTAACTTTAGCTTTTAAATGCTTATCAGACCAATAAATCAACGTTTAGATTAGGAACACATTAAATATCCGTCAATTGTAAATTTTATGTAAATTTTGTGTAAAGACTTAAAAACTAATACGGTAAAAATATAAAAAATGTTGAACCAACTCCAACTTCACTTTCTACCTCAATTTTACCATTTAAAATTTTAACTAAATTCCGGACAATGGATAAACCTAATCCCGTACCGCCAGAATTACGACTGCGTCCTTTATCTACCCGATAGAAACGCTCAAAAATACGTTCTTGATCAATTTCCGGGATTCCAATCCCATTATCCGATACAGAAAACTGTACGCCTTTACGTTTGCGACGAATTTTTATATGTATATCGCTCTCTTCTTCAGAATAATTAATGGCATTATCTATTAAATTTGTAAAAATCTGCTCAATACGATGCCGATCTGCCTTATACATCACAGGTTCGCTTGCATCAATCGATAAGTTAATCTTCTTAGCTTTTGCTTTTGCTAAAAAGAATTCAACACTAGCTTCTGCCGCTTCAACGATATCAAATTCATTAACCGTTACGGGTGCCGATTGTTTCTCTACACGTGATAATTCTAAAATATCATGGATAATAATTTCTAAACGATTACTCTCATTCGCAATAATTTCGACAAATTGTCGCGCAACCTCTGGCGTATCTATCGCCCCAGCTAACAGAGTTTCAGCAAAACCTTTAATGGCAGTAACGGGTGTTCTTAACTCGTGAGAAGCATTCGCAACAAATTCGGTCCTAACTGTTTCTAAGCGACGAATTTCTGATATATCGTAAAGTAAAACCAAGATCGAGTCATCATTAACCCCACTGTCTAGTAGAAAAGGAACGATATTTACATCGATAAATTTTGAATTGGGGACAAACATTTCAATTTCATCACGCAATGACGTTCTGTCTTTCATTACCCGTCGGATCATATTGGCTAATAAATAACTCTTAATGTAGGTTTCATAAGAGCGTCCTAAAGCACTGTCATCAATTTTTAAAAGAGAAGCTGCTGCCGGATTAAAGAGTTCTATTTTACCAGAATCGTTAATAACTAAAACACCTAGGTTTATGTGATCTAACATTAATGATAGTTTTTGTTCACTCGCACTCAAAATAATATGTTCTTTTTCCAAATGATTAGCTAAAGATTCAATTTGATAGCCTAATTCATCTACTTTAGGTTCAATTGTTTCCATATATGTAAAACTATAGTCGTTATCTTCAATTTTATGTAAGCCATCACTAATAAAATTCAATGCATGATGGATTTTTGCATACAAGCGTTTGTAAATAATGAAGAATGAACAAATAATCATAACTAAAATCATGATGACCGCAGCCCAAAAGATACGCCAATCATCGCTGAAATACTCTTGTGGAAAGCGTAAAAGAATCCATTGATTTCCCTCCATTTTCGCATTAACCCAAACATATTGCTTATTAAACCAACTATCACTAGTCTTATCTAGATCTGGCTTTGCTAAACGTTCAAGAACACTCGAAGTTAAACTTTCTTGAGGTAAATTACTCCATGAGATTTCTGGCAATTGCCGTGGCGAGGTTGTCGAGACATCATAAGAAGCCCCTTGAACTGAAGAAGCCCAAAAATGGCTAACATCTTCTTCAGTCAAAGCGGCTTGTGAATAATGAATAAGTGTATTTGTTTCTTCCACTGCTTGATGTTGAATCGTTTGGCGGACATAGAGGTAGAAAGTACCGACTAAGATAACCGCAGTGAGTATGAGGCTAATAACAGTAACTGTTTGACGATTTAATCTCGATTGTTTAATTCGACTCATACTCTTCTGGCACCTCAAATTTATATCCAAATCCTCTAACGGTAATGATATATTGTGGATTTTTAGTATTTTTTTCAATTTTCTCTCTTAAGTGGCTAATATGAACATCAACAATCCGGGTCTCACCCGCATAATCAAAGTTCCAAATATTATTGAGTAATTGTTCACGACTTAAAATACGACCTTTACGCAAAGCCATATACACCAACAACTCATATTCTTTAGGAGTAATTTCAATTGGCACTCCATCGACTAAAACTTCATAGCGATTAATATATATTTCCAAGGCTCCCAATTTCATCACTTGATTATCTTCTTGTTCAATCGCATCAAATTTAGAAACTGAATCGACTGGATTTCCCTCTTCACTTTCTGAACTTGTTTGCTCTAAGTTCATTTCAACTTCATTGGGCTCCATCCGTCTAAAAATCGCTTTGATACGTGCCACAACTTCTCTAGGACTAAAAGGCTTGGTTAAATAATCATCTGCCCCTAATTCAAGACCAATAATTTTGTCGTATTCGTCATCTTTAGCGGTTAACATCAAGATGGGCGTTTGGATGTTGTCTTGTCTAACACGTCGACAAACATCCATCCCATCCATTTTAGGCAGCATAATATCTAAAATAATAAAATCATATTGATTTTCTTTAATCATTTTATAGGCTTGCTTACCATCTTCAGCTGTTTCTACCGCATAACCTGCTTGATCTAAATTATATTCTAACAATGTCAAAATAGAAGGTTCGTCATCGACTACTAAAATACGTTTCATATCTAAGCCTCCACTCTCCTAAAATCTTTGTTCTTTTACATCATATCATGCTCATCTAAAAATTATAGTTTCCCATTCCTCATCCAAAAATAGAATGGAGATATTTATTTAAATTTTCAAAAATTGTTTCATTGAGCGACGGGCACCGATTACCCCTAAAATCATACCTATTATGAATAGACCTATACCGATGTATAGTAGCATCGGCCATACAGCCACTAGATTTAAGTTGACAATTCCCAACAGCTCACCTGGGGCACGCGTGATAAAGCTATATATTCCAAATAAGATTGCTGTCGCGAAAGCAGCCCCGATTAAGCCAATCAAAGCTCCTTCAATGGCAAATGGCGCGCGAATAAAACTATTTTTCGCACCGACTAAACGCATAATTTCAATTTCCGTTTGCCGAGCTGAAATTGTTGCTTTGATTGTGTTAGATACAAGCAAGACCGCCACAACAATAAATACCGCTGAAACTATAGCTAAAATATAGCGACTTGTTTCAAGAATATTGACAATATTTTCAGTATTGAAGCCACCATATTCAACATTTGCAACCGAATCAAATTGTGTAATCTTTTCAGCAACGCTGGCTAGCTGATTCGGGTCTTCAACATTTACAACAAAAATATTATATAGCGGATTGGAATCGCCCTCGAAGAGCTCGAATTCACTACCATAATTTTCAATTAAATTGGCTAACTCTTCTTCTTTAGACCGATAGGTCACGCCTGTCACTTCAGCTAAACTTTCAATCTCATCTTTTAATGCGGCTTCGTCCTCAGATTCAGCTAGTAAATCAATATGGACACGTACTTGAAGGCCTTGTTCAATGCTATCAGCCAATACATTCATATTCACTAATAAAATAGACAAGCCACCTACCATAATAAGCGTTAACGTCATCGTCATGATGGAAGTCGTCGTCATCCAACCATTTCTAAACAAATTACGAAAACCATCACGGATATGACGGAAAAAGTTTCTAATTGCGTTCATTATAGGCCCCCTTATACTCATCACGGACAATTTTACCTTGATTAATCCGAATAACCCGATGTTTATAACGGTTCACCAATGTATCATTATGTGTTCCCATAATAATGGTTGTTCCAGTTAAGTTAATCTCTTCCAGAACTTTAAAAATATCATCGGCTGTTTCTGGATCAAGATTTCCTGTTGGCTCATCCGCAATTAATATACTAGGTTTATTGGCCATTGCGCGAGCAATTGCAACACGTTGCATTTCGCCTCCGGATAACTCAGCTGGCATTTGATGGATTTTATGCCTTAAGTCAACCAAGCCCAACACCTCATTGACCCGTTTCTTAATGTCTTTTTTGCTTTTACCGGTTACTTCTAAAGCATAAGCAACATTTTCATAGACATTTAATTTAGGTAATAGTTTAAAGTCTTGAAAGACAACTCCGACATAACGTCTTAAAAAAGGAACGTCTTTTTCTTTCATATCGTTTAAAATATATTTACCAACTGTAATTTTTCCTGAATTAGCTTTTTCTTCACGGTAAATTAACTTCATCAAAGTTGATTTACCTGAACCACTTGGTCCCACCAAATAGACAAATTCACCTTGTTCGATACGTAAACTCACCTGATCAACGGCTTTAATTCCGTTAGCGTATTGTTTAACTACATCTGTAAATTGAATCATTTTATTGAGATCTCCTATTTTATCTATGATTAAGGTTAATCATACTTTATTTTTATTAAGGGCACGATTTAAAAAGTTGACAATTTCATGACGATTATTCGTCATCTGATTGAATGGACCACTTCAAATAGGCGTCGATAAATCCATTGAGATCTCCGTCCATAACGGCTTGAACTTGACCAACTTCGTATTGCGTCCGATGATCTTTAACCATTGAATAAGGATGGAAAACATACGACCGAATCTGAGAACCCCAGGCAATTTCTTTTTGATCCCCTTTTACTTCTGCCAATTCAGCTGCTTTCTTCTCTTCTTCTAATTGATAAAGTTTGGCTTTCAATAAATTCATCGCTGTTTCTCTATTTTGTAATTGTGAACGTTGGGACTGACTTTGCGTCACAATACCGGTTGGAATATGCGTAATACGTACAGCAGAGGATGTTTTATTGATATGTTGCCCACCAGCACCACTAGCACGAAAAGTATCAATTCTTAAATCATCCGGATTAACTTCTACTTCAACCGTATCATCAAGGACAGGTGTCACTTCAACGGATGCAAATGACGTATGGCGACGGCTATTAGAATCAAAAGGTGAAATTCGAACCAAACGATGAATCCCCTTTTCAGATTTTAAGTAACCATAAGCTAATGGCCCGCTAATGGCTAAGGTAACGCTTTTAATTCCCGCTTCGTCCCCATCATGATAGTCAATCACCTCGACAGAAAACCCTTGTTGGTCGGCCCATCTTTGGTACATCCGCATTAACATACTTCCCCAGTCTTGAGATTCCGTTCCACCTGCACCAGGATGGATTTCTAAAATCGCATCATTACGATCATGAGGACCTGACAATAATAATTTTAATTCATAATTTTCTAACTGTTCATTCAATAACCCAATGCTTGTTTCTACTTCTTCCAACAAATCTTCATCTTGGGTCTCATTATACAATTCCAAACCAAGACTAATATCATCGACTCTTTCAGACATGGTTGTAAATTCTTCAAAAGTGGATTTAGCCTGATTCAATTCTTTCATTACTTTTTGCGCAGCTTCATTATCATCCCAGAAACCACTTTGAGCCATTTGATATTCATAATCCGCAATATCTGCTTCTAAGGCATCTAAGTCAAAGTGCCCTCCTATAGCTGTTGACTTGCTCACTTGCTTCTTCAATAAACTGTTTCATTTCATATAATTCCATCATAAATATCTCCTTTTAAAACTTTATTTAAGCCATAACGGTAAAAAACTGTTCCAGCATCTATCGATTGGAACAGTTTTTTATATAATTAGGCTGTTGGCATTGGACGTCCTGCTGGTCTTGGCGTAGATTGATTCACTTGTTCACGCTCCACATTTTGACGAATTTGTGCTTTCATCACAAAACGTGTCACTTCTTGTTCAATCGCAGCAATCATTTCTTGGAAGCGATCATAACCTTCCGTTTGGTATTCCGTTAAAGGATTCGTTTGAGCATAAGCTCTTAAACCAACACCTTGACGTAAATTATCCATCATATCAATATGATCTGTCCATTTGCTATCAACGACTTTTAAAATAATAACTTTTTCAAATTCAGCGACTTGTTCAGGTCCATTCAATTGGCTAACTTTTTCGTCATAGGCTGTCTCTGCTAGATTATATAAATAATCCACTAATTCATTGGCTGATTTATTTTCTAAATCGGCTAAAGTAATAGAATCAGGTGATACTAAATTCGCTTTAGCATATTCTAACAAGGCATCTAATTGCCAATTTTTTCTTTCGCCTTCTGTCGCATAAGCCACTTGACGAGAAATCGTCCGTTTAATCATGGCTTTAACATACTCTGTTAATGAACCTTCACTTTGAATCACTTCAAGTCTTTGTCCGTAAATAACTTCACGTTGCTCACGCATCACTTCGTCATACTCTAAAACGTTTTTACGCGTATCATAGTTATTTCCTTCAACGCGTTTTTGAGCAGATTCTACCTGACGAGACAACATTTTACTTTGAATTGCTAAATCTTCTTCAGAGTCTTCTGCATTTAGTCGTTGCCATACCGCTTGAATTCTATCTGATCCAAAACGACGCATTAAATCATCTTCTAGTGATAAGTAGAATTGTGAAGCACCTGGGTCACCTTGACGTCCAGCACGTCCACGAAGTTGGTTATCAATCCGACGTGATTCATGACGTTCTGTACCAATGACACATAAGCCACCACGTTCAACGACACCACTACCTAACTTAATGTCCGTTCCACGTCCAGCCATGTTTGTTGCAATCGTTACAGCGCCACGTTGACCTGCTTGCATAATAATTTCAGCTTCTTTAAAGTGATTTTTTGCATTTAGGACTTCGTGCGGGATACCTTCTTTAGTTAACAAACGTGATAAGTATTCAGATGTCTCAACCGCAACGGTACCTACAAGAAGTGGTTGACCTTCTGCGTGGCGTTGTTTAATATCTTCAACAACTGCCTTAAACTTAGATTTTAAGTTTGGATATAATAAATCCGGTGCATCATCACGAATAACAGGTCTGTTAGTTGGAATTTGAATAACGTTCATATTATAAATTTCACGGAATTCTTCTTCTTCCGTTTTAGCTGTACCTGTCATCCCCGCTAGTTTTTTATACATACGGAAATAGTTTTGGAAAGTAATAGTTGCCATTGTTTTCGATTCATTTTCAATCTTAACACCTTCTTTGGCTTCAATCGCTTGGTGAAGTCCATCAGAATAACGGCGACCTTCCATGATACGACCTGTAAATCCGTCAACAATTTTCACTTGACCTTCATCTACAACATAATCAATATCGTGTAACATAATATAGTTCGCTCTTAGCGCTTGATCAATATGGTGAACTAAGGCTGTATGTTCTGGTTCATATAAGTTTTCTAAACGAAAAACACGTTCAGCTTTATCGACACCTTCATCGGTTAATGCAATGGTTTTAGAAGACAAATCAATCGTATAGTCTTCTTCTTCTTTTAATCCTTTAACAAAATAATCTGCACGTGTATAAAGTGCGGTTGATTTTCCAGCTTGTCCAGAAATAATTAAAGGAGTTCTCGCCTCATCAATTAAAATCGAATCGACCTCATCCACAACAGCAAATTGTAATGGACGTTGAACCATTTGATGTTGATGAACAACCATATTATCTCTTAAATAGTCAAAGCCAAGTTCATTGTTTGTACTATAAGTGATATCACAATTGTAAGCTGCACGCTTTTCAGCTGAATTCATTGAGTTTAAGTTCAAACCAACGGTTAAACCTAAGAAGCGGAAGATTTCTCCCATTTCTTTCGAGTCACGTGTGGCTAAATAATCGTTAACAGTAACAACGTGAACACCTTTACCAGCAAGTGCGTTTAAATAAACAGGCATGGTGGCTGTTAATGTTTTACCTTCTCCTGTTTTCATCTCAGCAATGTTACCATCATGGATAACAATAC
Organism: Fundicoccus sp. Sow4_H7; assembly: GCF_052115865.1. NCBI lineage: Bacteria > Bacillati > Bacillota > Bacilli > Lactobacillales > Aerococcaceae > Fundicoccus > Fundicoccus sp. Sow4_H7. The sequence goes on from NZ_JBQKME010000014.1 coordinate 43,222, forward strand.
CACCTTGGATTTGTACTTTATAAGGTGTTAAACCAATCACACGGCTTGCTGCCTCACGGACTACCGCAAAAGCTTCAACTAAAATATCATCCAATGAGTTACCATTTGCTAATTTGGCTCTTAATTCTGTTGTCATATTTCTTAATTCTTCATCCGACATTTGTTTAAATGTAGGTTCCATAGCAATAACTTCATCTGCTATTTTCCCTGTACGATTTAACTCTGCTTTATCATTTTCGATTAAATTACGAAGGAAGTTCGCCATTTATTAATTACTCCTTTTTAGTGCGGCACGCACCTATCTATTTAGTCGTTGTTCATTCAAGTAAATAAACCTCATTTTACATTGTATCATTATTTTTTACTATTGGGTAGAAAGAATTATGGATTATTGGGAGTTTATTAGATGCAATTTATTATATCGTTTTATAGGCAAAGCAAAAAAGAGTAGGTTTCCCTACTCTTACACAAGGCTTAAATTAATTTACAGATGTTTCAATTAAACCGTAACGTCCATCTTTACGACGGTAAACGATACTAATATCCATTGTTTCAGCATCTGTATAAATGAAAAAGTCATGGCCTAGCATATTCATTTGTAATACAGCTTCTTCACTGTCCATTGGTTTTAAACTGATACGTTTAGAACGAACAATTTCCAATTCTGGTTCTCCATTAGTTGGGCTTGGAGCAGGACGATTAGCTGCTTCAGCCGCTTCTAAATTCGCACCATTTTTAATGCCTGAATAGCCTTTTTCACGAGATTTACGGTTAATTTTTGTTTTATATTTTCTTACTTGGCGTTCAAGTTTATCCACTACAAAATCAATACTTGCATATAAATCCGGGGTAGTTTCTTCTGCACGCAAAACTAAAAATGATAGTGGAATGGTCACTTCAGCCTTAGCTGTTTTATCTGGGTAAACTTTTAAGTTAACATAAGCAGTAGCATCAGGTACATCTTCGAAAAAGCGCTCAAGTTTAGCCACCTTTTTCTCAGCATAATCCCTAATTGCTTTGGTCACCTCAACATTTTCCCCACGCACGTTATAAGTAAACATATAAATCCCTCATTTCCAATATATTTTTGGTAGAACCATATTGAGTAGAGGTACTATTTTTCTAATAATGTTAGGTCAAAGGAAAATTGATCATTTCTTACGCTCGCACATTATCACTCAACCAGTACACCTATCAAATAAGGTACTACCAAGATTCAAAAAGCACTTTCCTTTGCTTTTATTAATTATAGCACAAATTCTGCTGACTGAAAACGTAAACACTCATTAATTTTAAATCAGGATTTACTTAAGCATTCCTAATTGTTTTCTTGATGATGGGCTAAGGTTAACGAATCAAGTTGTATCTCCTTTTTATTTTTCTGGAAAGCTTGAAATAGCAAACTCTTTGCTTGCAACATTGTGGCACCGGTTGTGTAAACATCGTCAAAAAGGAGATATTTATTATGAGAAAAAGAAAAGTCGGATTTGATTTTAAAAGAAGCTTTAAGTTTTATCCGATCAGCCCGTGTTTTCTTGGCTTGCTTTTGCCCATCTCCCGTGTAAATAAAGGGGCTACTGTAAGGAATTTCTGCCTCATCCAATAGCATGGCTATGCTATGAAAGCCTCTTTCCGCAAGGCTAGAAGCTGAGCTAGGTAGAATTAACCAGTGGTGTTGGGCATACTGTGTATGGATTTTTTTAAGGGGCTCAGTCATCACTTTTGCCATTCGGATGTCGCCATGGTATTTGTAGCGACTCAACCATTCACTAAAGGTATCGTCGTATTGATAAATTGAAGTATTCGACAGCAACACTTCAGGATACAATTTCAGCCAGCGGTAGCAGTCGTAGCAATATAAATATTCATTTGCTTCTTCTTCAGTCTTAGACATGGGGCGCTGGCAGCCGCGGCAGTCTGTTTCTGAATGCGCAAGTTCGCAAAATAAATCCGAGCACTTCAAGCATAAAACAGGAAACTGCAGAGGTCTCAAGCCAATCAGTTGATCCCAAGATAAATCATATTGCAGCGGACTTTGGCAATACAAACATAAAGACTTAGTCATAAGCAATCAAACCTCGCTCCAGTGCTAATCGGTTCATCTGCTGGATTTCTTGGCGAGCTTCTTTCATTTTTTGATTGATCCCATTATGAGCATAAATTAATTCTCCTGTAGGAAAGTCCGCTCGCCTGCCGACTCTGCCACTCATTTGAACTAAGGCTGCCCGAGAATACATCGGACTTTCACTGCCGACAATACAAACGTGGCAGTGCGTAAAAGTGACCCCGCGCTCGAGAATCGTTGTAACGATGAGGCCGTCATATTCACCTGCACGTAAAGAAGCAATTTTCTCCTTTCGCATTGGGTCTTGGGCATGGACATAGGCTAAACGTATGTCGGGCAAAGCTGTATTTAGCCACGCAAACAGGCTTTCAGCTAATTGAATGTGGGGCATAAAAACTAACTTAACGCCTTCAATGGCTAAAAATTGTCTCAGTAGACGATATAACTTAGAGTATTTACTTTTCTTTCGAATCGCTTCCCTCCAGTCTCCAATCCACTGGAAGACGGGTTCCGGTAAACGATAACCGTGATAACGTGCCGGAAGTGTAACAACCTCCAAGGCTTCTTCTTTAATTAATGCTGCCAAAGCTTCATCGGGTGTGGCAGTCAAATAAATTTGCTTACCATCTTTTTTCACGGCTTGCTTGACGGCATAATGCAACATATTGCTAGCAGCATAAGGGTAAGCGTCTACTTCATCGACAATTAAGAGATCAAAAGCTTCTTTAAATCGCAATAATTGATGCGTTGTCGCAATAACAATGGGTGTATAGCGGTAACTTTCTTCCATGCCTCCATACAAAACGATCACATCCACTTTTTGGAAGGCTGCTTGAAGCCGCGGGAAAAGCTCGATACAAACATCAATTCTGGGACTTGCCAATCCCACCCGTCCTCCAGCCATAAGAACGTGATCAATGACAGGAAAAATCATTTCTGTTTTGCCCGCTCCCGTTACGGCATGCACCAAAAACGGAATATTTTTGTTATTCAAACTCGTAATTAAAGCTTTAGAAGCTCGTGCTTGTTCATTTGACAAGTTCCCTTCCCAAGTCAAAAAAGAGGACTTTGTTTGCGGTAGTTCGATGGTTGGAGCAGGAAAATGATAAATATACATCCCTTGCGTCATCCGCCCCATTTGAATACACTCCAAACAATAATAACTTGCTGGTCGATTGTCCAATGCCGGCAATTGCGCAAAATGCTCCAATTGTTGGTTGTCACAGCGAAAACACCAAGGACTTTCACCTTTCATTTGAATCGCTTCATAACGAACCGCCTCAATTAGCACATCTTCCAACTTTTCATCTGAACCTTTGGCTTGAATTAAAAAACGAATATTTTGCTCTGTCACTAGCCGCCCTTCTAAATCATGCAGAATACCTTTCAACATCATCAACTCCTTTTTTGTACTACACATATATACACAAAAAAAGTCGATTTCCATTATTTTTTTATTAAATATCTCTGCTGGATAAAAAAGATAGCTAAAAAAGCAGCACTAAGTCAAAATTCCTGCCAATGGCAAAAAACACAAGCCCCTCAGATATTTACTGAAAAGCTTGTGCGAAGTTATTTATTATGAAAGTAGATGAACTACTTAGCTGTATATTTTTTAACAGCAGGGATAACTTTGTTACCCAATAAATCAATCGTACGTTTAATATTATCGATTGACACGCCACCAAAATCAATTTGACCGACATAGCGATCCATATTAAACATCTCATGTTGGTACAAGAGTTTTTCAATCACGAGGTTCGGGTCTCCCACATTAATCACACTATGGGCATCCTGCCCCTGATTAAACAACGCTTTTGAAAAACCACTATCATTTGTTAACTTCATACCCTCATTAATGTGTGGATAATATTCTTGGAAAGCTTGTTTGCTATCTTCACGAACATATAAAAAGCCTGCTGTAGCAATGCGTAGATCATTGGGATTAAAGCCTTCGTCTTCAGCTGCATTGCGATAAACATCAATTGTCTGCTTAACAGTTTCCGCATTTCCTCCCAAATGAGCGTAATACATAGGAACACCTAAAGACCCTGCTTTGAAAGCTGAGCTATGCGAGCCTCCTACAGCACGCCAAATCGGCAAAGCTTGTTCAGCATTGTCTGGACGCGGAATGACGCGGGCATTATTCAGAGGCGGGCGAAATTCACCTGACCAATTCACAACAACGTTTTCATTTATTTCTAGCAACAATTCAAACTTTTCTTCAAAAAGTGTTTCATAATCTTGTAAATCATAGCCGAGTAATTCATATAAGCCAACACGTGATGCACGGCCAGCAACAATCTCCATACGACCATCGGAAATTAAATCAATCGTCGCAGCGTCTTCAAACACACGAACAGGTTCACTTGTACTGATAATGGTTGCCCCTGAGGCTAGTTTAATTTTTTGCGTCGCTTGTGCAATAGCCGATAAAAGGATTAAGTGTGCTTGTGATACAAAATGTTCCTGGTGCGATTCACCAAGTTGAAACACATCTAATCCTGCTTGTTCGGCTAGCTGTGCAATTTCTACGATTTCTTTAATACGGCTTTTAGCTGAAAGTTTCTCTCCAGAATGTGGATTAGCGATATGATCCCCTAAGGTATATATCCCAATCTCAAGGCCTTTTGTCTTGTCTATTTTAGGCAATATATGGGGGTTAGGTCTTACCATTAATTCTCCTCCTCTATCAAACAAATACAATTATTAGTAGCTTAAATATAGTATACCCAATTTAATAGGAGAAATACATTCTTTATGCGGTTGGTTGAATAAATAATTAAAAAAAAGCTCCTGTTATTCAACAGGAGTCAATAGCGTTTCTAACCGCGGAATAAGGGCTAAACCTTTTGCGCCCGCACCAATATGAGTGCCTACAACGGGACCAATCGGTCTAATCATATAAGAAACATTGGTTCCCATATTTGCCTGAATACTATTTAATACTTTCAAGCCCTCTTCTTCTGCTTGAGCATGAGCAATGGCTAGAACAAATCCGTCTGGGTGTGTTTGTTCATACGCTGAAGCAAGTTCTTGCCAACGATGATATACTTTTTTTGTACTACGAATTTTCTCAAATAAAACAATTTTTCCTTCTTGGTCAAAGTATAATAAGGGCTTAATTTGCAAAATATTACCAAAGAAGGCACTCGTACTACTTAACCGTCCACCTTTTGACAAGTTATTTAAATCTTCAACCATCAAATAAATTTCCGCTTCTTCAGCTGCTTGAACTAATGCTTTGGCAATTTGTTCTACAGCAAAACCAGCGTCTAATAAATCCGCTGTTTGATGAACAAGACTTTCTAAAACAACACTAGAGCCTTTAGAATCGATACAATAGGTTTGAATACGATCATTGAACTCATTTAAGACCATCAGTGCTTGTTGGTATGTCCCACTGATTGCTGAAGCTAAGTGAATGCAGATAACCGCCTCATATTTTTCTTCAATCAAATTCTCTAAAATTTGATAATATTCTCCAACTTGTGGCTGAGAAGTTGTTGGTAACTGCTTGGCGTTATTTAATCGATTGTAAAACTCATAAATGATTTCTGGATCGCTTGAATCTTGATAAGTAGTTCCATCAGAGAAATTAACAGAGAGATTTACTTGAAAAATATTATCTCTAGCTGCTAATTCTGGGGATAGGTATGCTGTACTATCAACGATAATCGCTACCTTCATCATTCACACTCCTCTCATACTGAGCTATAATAGTGAATTATACCAAACTTAAGCGTAAAAAGCATGATAATTTGCAAAAGTCAGACTTTTTGATGCAGTTTTTGATAAAATAGTATTAACTAGTACAATAAATATCATAACAAATAGAAAGAAGTTGACAGCATGCGTAACTATATAAGTGTTAAAGAAGCCTTTCAATACACCATTGAAATAAAAAAATCTTCCTTTATTACCTATTTATACCCTATATTTACAGTCGAAGACTTTGAAGAACTTTATCAACAGCTTAAAAAAGAACATTATAAGGCCAACCATCTATGCTATGCCTATATTTTAGGTAATGATTCAATGATTCAAAGAATGAGCGACGATGGCGAACCTAGCGGAACAGCAGGGGTTCCTATGCTAGAAGTTTTAAAACGCCGCGAATTAACGAATATTTTAGCCGTTACCGTCCGTTATTTTGGTGGTATCAAACTTGGAGCAAGCGGCCTAATTAGAGCCTACTCTAACAGTGTCAGCGAAGCCTTAAATCATGCAGAACTTATTCAAAATATCGACCAGCAATTAATTGATATTGAAATGCATTATGCACAAAATGATAGTTTTACTTATTTTATCCAAAATACAAACAGCAATATAACAGTACTAGACACCCAGTACACCGATAAAGTCACCTATACCCTCGCCCTGCATATTGAAGAAGTCGCAAAAATCCAAGAACAGATAACCGAACGCCTAAATGACCAATTCGTTTGGACAGAAAAAGAGATTCAAACAGTTGATATCCCCTATGTTGATGTAACTAAGGAAGAATAAAATATCAACTATCTGAATCTCGATTGGCTAAAGCATACATACCCACAAACATCGCTGCTATCATTAGCAAGGTGACTAACGCCCAAAGCCAACGATAGGCAGGCAATAAGTTCGCTAAAATAGCTACACCAGAAAACAACAAAGTAATCGAAATCATTAAACCTACAATTTTCTTTTCACTTAAGCCCAATTTTAATAATCGATGGTGGATATGGTCTTGGTCCGCTTTGGCGACAGGCTGACCACTAATCATCCGCCTTAAAAAGGCATAGACAAAGTCAAAGATAGGAACGACATAAAGAGTGACAGGCACAATCAATGAATAAAAACTGGCATTTTTCAAATTCGTTACCGTCAAAGTCGCATACATAAAACCAATAAATAAAGCACCAGTATCCCCCAAATAAATTTTTGCAGGTGCCCAATTATGAGGAATAAAGCCTAAAATAGCCATAAGCAAAATTAAAATCATAAACAGAAATGTCATTCGAATGGACAAACTGAAAAAATAGGTAATAATGGCCAAGGATAGCAAGCTAGTAGCTGTCACACTACTAGCTAAGCCATCCAAACCATCTAAGAGATTAATTGAATTGGTTACTAAATAAATCCACACCATTGTAGCCAGATAAGAAATAATATTAAAAACAAGTGGTGTCGCCTCAGGCAATAAAGCAGATGAGAATTCAACATCCGTAAACCAATACACAATATTTGCAGCGACCAATATCCCAAGTGTTTTCTTTATTGGACTCAATTCATAAATATCATCGATCAAGCCTGTTATCACGATCACGAAAGAAGCCACCAGTAAGCCTATTTGCTCAGGAGAATAAATCAAATTAGGGAAAAGAACGAACACCCCAACCCAAAAACTAAGGAAAATTGCGATGCCTCCAAAACTCGGAATGCGTAACTGACTATCCTTAATTTGATGGGGATCCTTGTCAAACCACTGATAGCGATAAGCTAAGCGCATGATGATTAAAGTTAAAACATAGGATAAGATACTGGTTGAAATGAGTACAGCAAGGCTGTGAGTATAAAATCCCATCTACCTTCTCCCTTTCCAACTTATTTTTATTCTAACCAAAATGTATCATAGACCGTAATTGGCAAATGACGTTTATGACGCGACTTTAGATACCAATTCTCAATAGTTTCAGCATCTTTTTTATCAACTGCTTGGCCTGTCAAATAGGCATCAATCGCATCATAACTTACGCCTAAAGCCTCTTCATCTGGTTGCTGAGGTTTATTTTCCTCAAGATCAGCAGTAGGAACTTTTAAATATAACTCCTCAGGAGCACCCAAAGCTTTTAACATATCCTTCCCTTGGCTTTTCGTTAAACGCCATAGAGGTAATACATCCGCAGCTCCATCCCCAAATTTTGTGAAAAAGCCCGTGACACCCTCAGCAGCATGATCCGTACCAATTACCACACCTGCTGTTTGCCCTGCGATTGCAAATTGCGCTATCATCCGTTGACGCGCTTTAATATTACCTTTATTGTAATCACTAATCGCCATGGAGTTTTCATCAATCGCCGCTACCATCGCATCGGTTGCTGGTTTAATATTGACAACTAAATTCTTATCAGCTTGAATAAAATCTAACGCCTTTTGCGCATCAGACTCGTCTGCTTGTGTCCCATAAGGTAAGCGGACCGCAATAAATTGGAAATCTTCTCCTGTTTCAGCACGTAATTCCTCTACCGCCATTTGAGCCAGTCGCCCAGCCAAAGTAGAATCTTGACCCCCGCTAATACCCAAAACCAACGATTTTAATCCTTGATGTTTTAATAAATATCCCTTTAAAAATTGAATCGAGCGACGAATCTCTTCTTCGGGATTAATTTCTGGCAAAACTTTCAATGCTTCAATTATTTCTTTTTGTAAAGGACGCATAAAATCCACCTCTTTCTAGATAAAATCTTCACCATTCATTTCAATATCATTTTGAATCTTATTGCGAATTGACTGAATACTATTCATTTTTTCATCATACAGACGTTGTGATAAGTCTACTGGGTATTGTTCTGGGTTTAAAATACGCTTGTATTCATCCCATAACTTTAAAATAACCGTCGAAGCGTAATCTTTAATGGATTTTAGATCTGGTAATTCATAAACTAATTCACCATTTTTAAAGATATCCACCAATATCGGCTTAGCGGTATAATCCGTCACTGTCTTATTAATATAGGTGTGAACCGGATGGAACATAAAGAGTGAATCTTGTAAATCTGGCCTTTCATCTTCCAAAGCAACATAATCACCTTCGGATTTCCCATCACTATTACGTGTAATTCTCCAGACTTGTTTTACACCTGGTGTAGACATTTTAGAAGCATTGCTAGAAATTTTCATAGTTGGTACCATTTCACCTTTACTATTTTCAATACTTACTAATTTGTATACCCCACCAAGTGAGGGTTGATCAAAGGCGGTAATGATTTTAGTCCCTACACCCCAATCATCAATCTTAGCCCCTTGCATGATTAAGTTTAAAATTGTCAATTCGTCCAAATCATTCGATGCGATAATATGAGCCTCTGTAAATCCTGCTTCATCTAACTGTTCACGAATTTTTTTAGATTGATAAGCCATATCCCCAGAATCAATCCGAACGCCGACAAAGTTAATCTTATCACCCATTTCTTTGGCAACACGAATCGCATTTGGTACACCAGAACGTAAAGTGTCATAAGTATCAACAAGAAATACCACATCTTTATGCGTTTCAGCATAAGCTTTAAAGGCACGATACTCATCGCGGTAAGCTTGAACCAATGAATGCGCATGCGTACCACTTACAGGAATACCAAATAATTTCCCTGCACGAACATTACTGGTTGAATCAAAACCACCAATATAAGATGCACGCGTTCCCCATAAAGCAGCTTCCATTTCTTGTGCTCGACGAGTCCCAAATTCCGATAACTTGTCATCCTTTCCTACCACTTGACGCATTCTTGACGCTTTTGTGGCAATCAAAGTTTGATAATTAACAATATTCAACATAGCCGTTTCAATCAATTGACATTGCCCTAATGGTCCTTCAACTTGAATCAACGGTTCGTTAGCAAAGCATAGCTCCCCTTCAACCATTGAACGAATGGAAGCAGTAAATTTAAAGTTTTTCAAATAGTCTAAAAACTCTTCTGAATAAATATCGAGCTCCTTTAAATAAGCTAAATCTGTTTCTGTAAAGCGAAAAGATTGGATGTATTGAACCACTCGCTCTAAACCGGCAAAGATAGCATAGCCATTTTTAAAAGGATTTTCACGAAAATAAAGCTCAAAAACAGCGTTGCGGTTATCAATACCTTTTTCCCAGTATGTTTTCAACATATTAATTTGATACAAGTCTGTATGTAACGACAAACTATCATCTGTATAATTAAACATAAACAAACACCCTCACTATATAAATTTACCATCTTTTCAGTTGCTCATATTGTAACATAAAACCAGTTGAAAACCTTATAATAACATAAGCTGAATGACGCTTATACTCGAAATAAAAAAAGACCAAGTAGCAATAAAGCTGAACTGCCCCCTGTCAAGTAGACAGGTAAATAAACAAAATATTTGTGCCATGTATGATGTCTTATCATACATGGTATTTTTTTATGCCGGTATCTTTAATCCCATACTCA
>NZ_JBQKME010000015.1:0-48564 GCF_052115865.1 Fundicoccus sp. Sow4_H7
ATGTGCGTAGCTCATAACAGACCTCCGTGTGTATGTTTTTGTCGTTACTAACATCTTACACGAACCTGTTATGGGTTTCTTTATTTGTCGCACTTAATTTTACAATTCATCTTTTAAAAAAGTAATGACGACATTAAGATAAAAGCATTTGTTCATTTTCTTGAATAACACCAAAAGCCACCAGCTCTCATTGAAATGCTAATGAGTACGGGTGACTTTTTTAGTGTTTTTTAATCTTAATTAGACCTTTATTCAATTACATCGATTCTTCACAGAATTTCCTTCCACAAAAAACAATTAGTCTCTTACCTCGACATAACTCCAAAAATTTCAGCCGAAGCTTGACTAAATTGATACGCTCCGACGCTGTTAAACAACCTAAGCTAAATGTGATTGAAATATCGGATGTGGACAAATTCGAAGAGTAAAGGTATTTATTTGAGTTGTTCCATTAATAAACGCCCACCCACTTCCAACTCAGTCGATGAACAACTTTTCAATTGAGCCACATAGGCTTGAATTCGTAAGATTTCATCAGGCCAAGATGGCGTACCATTGACCCACTCTAGGGCAGTAGGGCCATCGGTTTCAAATAATAACTGCTGTGTTGGAATAAGATTAATCAGCTGATCGGTCAAGGTTGAATGCCCTGCATCAACAGAAATCGTAAAGAAACAGCCTAGCTCCAAATAATCAGTCACCAAGTCCAAAGGCCCACTATACCAGTGAATAATTTGACCATGTAATTGGTGCTTTTGTAGCAAGGCAAGTACTTCTTTTTCAGCTCCTTTTGTATGGATATTGCAAATATTTTGGTGCTTCTTTGCCTCCGCTAGAAAGTATTCAAAAACTTCCAATTGACGCGGGTAAGCCGTTGTATCTTCTGCCCAGTGGAAGTCTAAACCAATTTCACCGATGAAATCACAATCCTGAATGTAAGGTTCAATATTGTCTAAAGATGTAGTTGGCGTCACCTTCCAAGGATGAATTCCGAATCCCTTTAAGATGAGTGGATGGTCTGGAATGGATTGATAGTCAGACACAGACTCACTAACCGCTAAAGTTGTCATGTTTAAGCCTTCAATGTCCGCTAATGCCTTCTCCAGCGATGGATAATGACTGAGGTGATCATGGGCATTTATTATCATGCCAATTCACCGACAAATAATTGCCGAGCTTGCCGGTACAGAAGCAATAAAGCTAGACCAGCAATTACTGTTGTGACAATGACAGATCCTCCGTTAAATACAAAGGAATAAAAGCCAACAGACCAACCTTCTGGAGCAAACCGACCCCAATAATAAACCCCAGTAATAAAGTGCCAGAAGTAACGAGCTAGAGTCCCGATAAAAGTACTCAAAAAGATATAATAAGTTGCTTTCTTCTGATTTCCCGAAGCGGTTGCCTGTTGAAGTGCCGGAGCCACAATTCCTGCTAGCCCATTAAAAGCAAAAGCTACCGGATAATCTAACACCACTTGCACAGGGTGGATAATTGAAGCTCCGCCTAGAATAATCGTCAGTAAACCCCATAAAAGCCCAGTAAATATCCCTGCTTTCCACCCTCGACGCAGACAAAACAACGTAATGGGAATCGAGCCCAAAGCGATATCGAAGCCCGTTCCTTCGATAGGAAACAGTGAGATAATAAAGGCCAAAGTCGCAATCAACCCAGCCTCTATATAAACAGTTAACGAATTTTTTTGCATAAAAATACCCCCTTTGATACACAAAGGAGGCTTAAGTCTTCTTAAGTCTGCAATCCCTCCGCACGTACTAACGTGATCAGGTAATAAGAGTCCCGGCATACATCCAGTCTCAGTCACTCTAGTGACTCCCCTTTGCTTAGATGATATCATAGCTCATAAAAAAAACGTTGTCAACCTCGATGTTATATTGCCCCCTCCTACAGATGATACATATAAAGATTGTGGCGTTTTCTATGGATAAATTAGTAAGATCCTTTTCTTTAATGATGAGATATTTAATTTGATGGATGATATGAATTTAAATGATGCCTACTTTCGGACAATTAATGAATCAATGGGGTTTACTGATATTAAAGATCAAGTTAAGATTTGGTCAATTCCATCTACTGTTTTATGGGCTGTTGCTACGATATCCTTATTAATCTTGAATGGTTGTGTGGTTAAATTAATTATTATCTGATTTAAATTCTATGCTAAAAATGATACGATTGAGCTATAGATGATTTTTCTTAAATGAGATGTAATATTGAGTAAGCATGATATTGGAGTAATCGAAATGGCAGTGATGGCAGAAAACCCGGATAAAAATTTAAAGCTTGAAACAACCCTTGAATCTTTGGTTGAATCGTTAGAAAAACCTCGTAAAGTGATTCTAATGGTACAAGCTGATAAAGGAACAGATGCGGTCATCCAACAAGTTCTAACATTCTTAGATAAAGGTGATATTTTAATTGATGGTGGAAATACATACTTTAAAGATACGATGTGACGTAACGAAGAATTAGCAGAAACTGGGGTCAACTTTATTGGTACTGGGATTACTGGTGGAGAAGAAGGTGCTCTTAAAGGTCCAAAAGAACTTAATTTTAGATGACTACTTTAAAGATATTGTTGAAAACTATCGTACAGCTGCCCGTGATATTGTTGCTTTAGGTGTTCAAAATGGTATTGCAGTCTCTGGTTATGCTTCAGCCATTACTTATTTTGATTCATACCGTTCTGAATATTTACCAGCCAATATCATTCAAGCACAACGTGACTACTTTGGTGCACACACATATGAACGCGTGGATAAAGAAGGCGTGTTCCATTTTGATTGGTATGGCGATAAAGGCGAAGAGCAATGGGATTAAGTTAGAAATTAATAAACAACTAAAAAACGTCTGTATCTTATAAATGAGATACAGATGTTTTTTTACAGTTATATCTATTCAGATGGTTTTTGAAAAGGGATGCGGCGGTCTTGTTTATCAGTCCAAGGGATAGGACTAGTTTTTTCGCGTTCCATGTAATCGACGATTGTTTCACCTTTTTCATCGAACTGGACCACGGCGTAATGGGGATCGTGATAAAGGAACAGTTTGTAGCCGTTGGTGAAGGCATCGTTGAGCCAGTGGGTCTTGGCCGCAATGGAATCCATAGGATAGTCATCGTTGGCGCTTACCCACAGTGGATTGCGCTGAGCATGGTTCAAGAATATATCGCCTAAATGGAGCATCACTTCATTATTTTGAATCAGCTTAATTGCTGCATGACCACGGCTATGACCGCCCGTATGATGCATCGTAATCTGGGGCGACACTTCAAGGCTGTTTTCAAAAGTCACCACTTGTTCTTGAATCGCTTCCCAATTTTCCTTCAGATAAGTCCCACGTGTTCGAGTATTTGGATGGCGGACTTCGTCCCATTCAATGGCTGTCATATAAATTACCGCATTGGGGAAGGTCGAAACAATCTCACCGCTTGTTGGATCAAGCCTAGTTAAACCACCAGCATGGTCATTGTGCATGTGGGTCATCATGACAAAGTTGATATCTTCTGCACTTAAACCGAGTTCGGCTAACGAATCCAACATATGATTGTCTTTTAGAACCCCTAGATTGCGATGTTGTTTGGCATCCAATTTTTCCGTACCAAGGCTAGCATCGATCAAATAATTTTTGCCATCGTGCTGGATTAAAATCGGGTCTGTCAACTCGATCAGCTGATTGTCCGCATTTGATGGATAATAGCGCGACCAGACAACTTTTGGGACAGGACCGAATGACGTCCCTCCATCCGTTGTCTTATCTGCACCATCCAACCAAGTTAATTTTATATCGTGAAATTGATATGAATAAGTCATTCAAAAAGCTCCTTCTTTTTTATTTAAAATTTAACAAGATATAAACATTTCCACTATAAGCACTGGACGTACTTCTTAAGTAGACAGCAACTATTTTCATTTCAACCGCTTCATTGGCGACCGTCATAATTCCCTGTTCGGGAGTTAAACCCTCTTCAGCCCCTTCTAGCGCTTGTTCGAATAATTCCTGGGAGTCAAATTGCAATATCTCTTCACCAGCTTCATTTGTTAAGTTAATGACAATGTATTTATCTTCATTTACATAAGACTCTAAAGTAAATATCCCTTTTTCATCTTCAATCTCTATCGGATCAATGTGATCATACCAATTTAGCACCAGGAAATGATCAAAACCTTCGATATCAATCGTTGGATACTGATCCCAGTTCCAATTAACCGACTGAACAACATTCGTTCTGCGATTAGAATTGAAGTAGGTTGGTTCAAAACCAAAGGTCTCTTCAAAATCAGCATAGAAATTAAAATTATCCCCCAGCAGATCGGTCTGATAGTCATTTTCATCGAGATATAGAGCGAGTTTTGTAATCGCGATCGCATCCGCTTCGTCAAGTTGCGCATGAGGGGTAATTTGATTGCCATCCCACATCTGATTTTTCTCTAAAAGCCGAACCAGCTGCTTCTCATGGTTATTCAGACTCATAGTAAACGCATCAAGTGGCGGCGTAATCGAAATAACAGCCATCACTAACAGCAGAGCAATACTCCACCAATGCATTTTTTCTTTATTCAAACTAAATATCACTGCCGCAACCGTAGCAAAAACCCCAAACAAAATCACAAAATAGCGACCAATGGTTAAGCCGTTGGTTTCTATTCTTAAGATGGAAGCAAGTGTTTGAAATAACACGATGGGAACCATGACTTTAGGAAACCATTGTTGGTAAAGACTGATATATTTATTTGGTTGAAGATTAAAGGACAACAGATAAATAATAAAACTGATGATGGCATAAGAAACTAAAAGAGGCTCTAATAAATTATTCGTCCAGAATGGTCCAGAGATATTTATTAGGAGATAAACAATTAGGATGGAAGTGTAAATTAAAGTGATTGGAATAATAATGTATTTGAGTAACACTTCGAGAAAGCGCGGGACCGTGATGACTTGCTGGCCGTCAGGGCTCGGCGTGAGCGCGATGCAATAAAGTGGGACGACAAAGCACCAAATAATGTTGAGGGTATGAGTGACCAATTGGTAATCCAGTTCAAAAAGCAGCGTACTGATGGCGATGTGGATTAATAGGAAACCGAGCGACAAAATAACCCCGAAAAGTAAGGCAGTAAAAAAGTTTTTGATAAAGGCTAATAGACTTTGATGAAAGGGGAATTCGGCATTTTGGATGGTTGGAATCCATATAAAAGCTAAAATGAGTGCAAAAATAATGACGGCTGTTTTGACAGAAAATCGCAAACTCTCGATGGGAATGGGGGCAAAGAGAAAGGCGAAAACCGCCGTTGCTATTAGAGCTAACCCCATCAATAAATATCGCCGGTTTTTCTGCGCGGCAAAAAAGCGTTCGAATAGCATTTGTCCAACAGTTGCCAATAGTGTTCCTGCCATAAAGCATATCAACCAGCGCTCAGAAATTTTTTCGGAATCCTCAAGATAGATGGCGTTCGCAATGGTTGCGAATAATAAAAATAAATAACTGAGTGGAAAGCGCCAGATAGACTGGCTCACTTTGTTAAAAGAGTGGGAAATCTTTTCTTTCAAGCTCATTAAATCAATCCTTTCACCATTTCCTTTGATTATAAAGTGCTTTCATCAAGAGGTCAATTTAATCAGCTAAATCAGATAAACGTGACAAAATCAGGAAGGTTGACTAAAATGGTAGTGAATATAAAAATAATTGAGAGGTGCTTCATGCAAATAAAACGTGGCGATCAAATTATTAACTTGGTAGGTCAACCTTTAGCGGTTGGCGATGCATTACCAAATGTGGAATTACTCAATCAAGATAGACAAGCGGTTCAATTAGGCGACTATATTAATGGCGTATCCGTCATTAGCATTGTTCCCGACATCAACACTAAAACCTGCAGTATTCAAACGAGTCGCTTCAACCAACTCGCGAATGAAAAAGACTACCCAATTATTACCTTGAGTAACAACCAGCCAGAAGACATCGTAAACTGGTGTAGTAGTAACGACGTAGATATGGTATACTTGTCCGATCTTAATGGCCAGTTCAGTCAGGCTTCAGGATTGTTGATGGCAGAGTATGACAAATTAGCCCGGACAGTCATGGTAGTCGATGATGATGGCGTGATTAAGTATATCGAAATTGTAGCCGATATGCGCGACGAACCAGATTACGGCAAAGTGTTAGAAGCAGCCGATCGGTTGTAATAATATATAGATAGAAAAAAGTGTACGCATCTCTGAGTAATCACGATGCGTACACTTTTTTGTTGTTATTAACTATTTTGAGTTATTAGTAAATTAAATTAAAAATAAATCAATATTACAAGTGCAAACGTTTTGACTCAGTGGCTTTATAATGTTAACATTTTTTTGTAGTTGAAGGTTTATTGAAGTCAAAAAACTGTTGTGTTTTGTGTGATATTTATTAAAAGGAGAAATGCACATGAGTAAAAAAGCTTTAAAATGGTTTTTCCCAGGGGTTGCTATACTGATGTTTGTGACCTTTTTAATTGCCTTATTGTCGCAGTATATTCCGCCAAATTTTACAGAGTTATTGTCCAATGTAACAGGGACATTGTCGTTTTGTATTATGCTGACACTGGTGTTGATCGCTGTGCGGCCTAAGGCAATCGAACGTCGACTGGGCTTAACGACAATGTATGAAGTGCATGCTTGGATGGCAATGGTGTTGCCTGTCACGCTTTTGATTCATGTATTTATTCGCTGGAGTGGTTTAGAAAATGTATTGACGCTGAATTTGTCGGACACATCACTTCTGGGATATGTTGGTTTGATTGCTTTGATTGTTGTGATGTTGACCGGGATATTTGTTTTATCGGATACGATTATTAAAAAATCCAAGCCACTGATGAAGTTCAAGGGTAAGGCTAACCGAAATTTTCATTTGTGGTTGCATCGTTTGGCGATTGTGAGTGTAATTGGGATACATTTCCATGTTTATCATGTGGAGTACCTTTTGGATAATACGCCATTCCGTTTGTTAGCGACATTTTATACAGTCGTTGTATTAGGCTGGTATCTGATTTACAAGATTCGCCTAGGGCAATTGCCTCGATACGAAGTGGTTCGCACAAGTAAGCCATCGCCTAAAATTCATGAAATGGAATTAAAGCCAGTTAATGGTCAGCGTATGGATTATGTTGCAGGACAATTTGGTTTCTTTCGCTTTGTGGACTCAAACGTTGCTAGTGAAGCTCATCCATTTTCCTTTGCTTCGTCACCTCGCTTTCATCAAGATTCGATCATTGTGATGATTCAAGAAGACGGGGATTTTACTAACACGCTAGAAGACGTGACTGAAGGTGACAAAGTGACGATAGAAGGGCCTTATGGTGACTTCTATCCTGAAGAAGTCCGTCATTCTAACGATCCGATGGTGCTTTTGTCGGGCGGTATAGGCCTGACTCCGAGCCTGAGCGTCCTTCGTGAGGAAATCGCCAAAAATTCTGATCGTCGCATCGCCTTCGTTTGGGGTGTCGGTTACGAAAAAGATCTCATGTATTACGACGAACTTAAAGACCTTTCAACTAAATATCCCAATTTCTCTCACCATATTATCTTTAGTGAAGAAGAAGTTGAAGGATTCCCGCATGGCTTTGTGGACGATGAGTTTATTCGGAGTCAAGGTTTGGAAGAATTCTACGAGACAGCTACTTGGCATATTTGTGGTCCACCACCCATGTTAGAAGCAGCTAAAGGATTAATGGCAGACAACAATGTAACTGACGAACAATTGTATATTGAAGAATTTGCATTTTAAAAAATTATAGGAGGAACTTTAATGAGTAAATTAGACGGAAAAGTAGCGATTATCACTGGTGCCGCAGGCGGAATTGGTATTGCAACAGCGAAGTTATTTATTGACGAAGGGGCTAATGTTGCTTTAGTTGATGTGTCAGAAGAAGCCTTGAGTGAAGCAGTAGAATCTTTGGGCACTGGCGAAAACATCGTTACCATTACGGCTGATGTTACTAAAGAAGAAGACGTTAAAAACTATGTTGAAAAAACCAAAGAAGCATTTGGTCAAGTTGATATCTTATTCAACAATGCGGGTATCACAGGTGTCTTGACGGACATGGTTGATATCGAGTTAGAAGACTTTGAAAATGTTATGGGCATTAATGCTAAAGGTATATTTTTGGGCTTGAAACATGTCTTGCCACTAATGATTGAGCAAGGTAGCGGTAGTGTTATTAACACCTCATCCGTTGATGGCTTACGTGGTTCGCCAGGTTTATCCCCTTATGCAGCCTCTAAACATGCGGTGGTTGGTTTAACCAAATCAGCTGCTCTAGAAGTTGCTGATAAAGGTGTGCGCGTGAACTCAATTCACCCATCCCCAGTCGATACTGCGATGATGGAAAATATTGAATCAAGTACAGGAGACAGCACTGCAGCCAAACAAGAATACATTGATGCAATTCCCCTTGCGCGTTATGCAGAAGCAGAAGATATTGCTAAATTAGTATTGTTCTTAGCTTCAGACGACAGTGAGTTTATCACTGGCTCTCAATATCGTATTGATGGCGGTATGGGTGCACAACAATAATTAAATAAATATCACAATAATTAATCTAAAGCCAAGTCTATTCAATTAGACTTGGCTTTTTTTGTTTCTATAGCTAGCTCATCTTTATTCTCTTGCCCCTCTAAAAGGAAAGTTGGATTCTTTGAGACGCAATCTTTAAAAGTAAACTGGAAGACCAGCCACCTCGGCCACTAAATTGTAGATGAGAGGGATTAATATGAAATTAGCGACAGACATTGGTAGGACATTTACCGACTCACGAACAACAAACCACTGAGTGGATCAAAGCCAAGTGGCCAGAAATGTCAGTGACAGCGTCTTACGAAATTACCCGTGAGTGGTGCGAGTTTGAACGGACGAATACAACGGCCTTGAATGCTTATGTATAGCCAATCGCCACTTCATACCTTAACAAACTGGATTAAGAACTGAATAAACAAATCCAAGCAGACCAAGAATTCGTGATGCAATCCAATGGTGAGACGACCACTTTCAATGATGTCAAAGAAACGCCGATTACAATGGTGGAAGCTAAGCGACCAGTGCCTGTCTCCAATTATTTCATTAAACTGTTAGAAGCCGTTAATATTATTCAAAAAGCATTAGTCGACATTTTACCTCACCGTCTCATTGCAGGACACTATGCAGCAGTATGTTCAGTTGTTATTGGGGGTGTGGATCCCGATAGCCAGCAACCCTTTATGTTGGTAGAACCAACCACTGGTGGATGGGGTGCAACAGTGGATAATGACGGGCAATCTGGCCAGTTCTGCTATGGAAACGGGGAAACCTATAATGTTCCGATTGAAGTAACGGAAACCCGTTATGGTGTCCTAGTCGAAGAATAATCACTGCGGACAGAAGATTCAAACGCTGGAGCAGGGGAATTTATTGGGGTCGTGGAACAGTTCCTTCTTACCGGGCACTCAATGATAACCAATCAGTGACAGTGACTTTTGGACACCACAAGTCAAAACCGTGGGGTGTGGACGATGGTCTTAAAGGAAATTCTAATGATGCCTACATCCACCGTGCCGATGGTAGTGTTGAAGTAGCCGCCAAAACCTTTGGGTACAAGTGGATGCGGATAGTTTTACCTATGGAGAATTAAACTTATTAGATAAATAAAGGAAACTCGTTAATTGTAATTTAAAGTGAAAGAGACAGCTGTATAAACATGCACTGCTTTTTTATTGTGTAGAATAAATATCACCAAAACCTTAAAATTGAGCGAATTAAATAATTTAATTATGGTATCATTAAAATATGAGAATAATATTGTTTTATTGGGCTTTATTTTAGGTTTTGTGGATTTTGTGACTTTATTAATAATTGATTAGTGTTGGGCTAATAAGTCGAAACTCTTTCAACACTTAGGGGGAACTGGAATGAATAATGAATTTCAATGGATACCATTTTATGGGGCTTTTGCAAAGAAAATACTTGAATACAAAGATAAACGACATGAATTAATGGAGATAATGCAACAACTGCATGAAGAAGAGCCGCTACTGAATTACCTAAATTTCGATCGTGAAGATTGGTGGGAACCAAGAGGTAATGAGATTGATCCCTTCTCTATTTTTGCAACATTTAATAGGCAAATTACAGATAAAAACAGAATTCGTCTAATAAAGCGCTATGCAGAAGAGTTTAATATTAATGAGGAAATCCCTATGGAATTTAATTCTATTCCTGTTTTGAATAATTTAAATTCATTTTACTTTAATCAAGATGGAATATTATGGGATTTATTCATTGAAGCGATGAACTTTGATGAGAATGAAGGGATGTCCGAAGAATTTCAAACCTTATTTGATAAGTCTCTTTCCATAAATGGGAATGGACTGTCTAGTATCACGATTGGTTTATATTGGATTAGACCAAATGTTTTTATAAGTCTTGATAGTAGAAATGTTGAGTTTTTAGCTGAACAACATAAAATTTCTTTTAAAGCTAAAGATGTGGATGGTGAAAAGTACAATGAGTTGTTACAAACTTTAAAAATCCAAATTCCTAATACTAGTATTCCTATGATTTCATTTCAAGCTTGGCATTATACTAAAAATCGAAATAGTAAAGTAAATTATTCAACTGGGCTCTCAGTTAAAGATTGGGTTGAATTACTCAATGATCCTAAAGTATTCAATCAACAAAGCTTAGAAATAATGAAGAGATTCAAGGATTATGGAGGCAGCGCCTCATGCAGTCAGCTCTCAAATAAATATGGTGAAACTGTAAACTTTTATAATAGAGGTTCATCGGCACTTGGAAAGAGAATATATGATGAGACTCATTGTAATGTTTACAAGGAAAATGGGAAAAATCGATGGTGGCGTATTTTATACACAGCAACAGACACAGTTTCTGAAAATAATGAAATGCAAGAAAGAGATGGTACTTTCGTTTATAAATTAAGAGATGAATTAAATGAAGCGCTGAATCAAGTGGAATTATCACATATAAAATTATATGCAGATGAGTTGGATGTGCAACCAAGTCAAAATTTTTGGTGGATTAATGCTAATCCAAAAATTTGGTCTTTTTCGTCGATTAATGTAGGTGAAACTATCGAATACACATTAACAACGGAGCATGGTGGCAAACGTCGTATTTATCAAAATTTTCTTGATGCTAAAGTTGGAGATTTAGTTATTTGTTATGAATCTAGTCCGGTTAAACAAGTTGTAGCATTAGGGAAAATTGTTCAAGAAAACAATGGTAAGAATATTGTTTTAGAAAAGACAAAAAACTTATTAAATCCTATAGATTACTCTAGTTTAAAAGAGAGTGAAGAGCTTAACCAATTAGAATTTTTTTCTAATATGAATGGTACTTTGTTTAAAGTTATGCCTGAAGAATATGATTTTATAATTGAACTAATTGATGCAAATAATGAAAAAAGAGCTAATAATGAAGAGGTTCAAGAATATAGTAAAATTGATTTTCTAGATGAAGTTTATCTTTCTGAAGAAAGTTATGAGACTTTAATTGCCTTGCTTTTGCATAAGAAGAATATTATTTTACAAGGTGCTCCTGGAGTAGGAAAAACATTTACTGCTAAGCGATTAGCTTGGTCTATTATGGGAAAGAAAGACGATACTAGAATTGAAATGGTTCAGTTTCATCAAAATTACTCCTATGAGGATTTTATATTAGGGTATAAACCTAAGGAAGATACATTTGAATTACAGGAAGGAATCTTTGTGAGGTTTTGTCGGCTAGCTGCTAATGATCCTGAAAATGATTATTTCTTCATTATTGATGAAATTAATCGAGCGAATATGAGTAAAGTTTTTGGTGAACTATTGATGTTAATTGAAAATGAATATCGGGATGAAAAGATTGTTATGCCGTACAGTGGAAAACAATTTAGTGTGCCAAATAATCTTTATATCATAGGAATGATGAATACCGCCGACCGAAGTTTAGCAATGATTGATTATGCCTTGCGTAGAAGATTTAGTTTCTTTGAAATGGAACCAGCTTTTGATTCTGAAGGTTTTAAACAGTATCAAGAAACATTGAATAATGAGCAGTTTAATAATGTGATTAATCAAATTAAATCTCTGAATTTTGAAATTGAAGCAGAGGCTACATTAGGTAAGGGGTTCTGTATTGGTCACAGCTATTTCACTGGTCAAAGTACATATTCAGAGGAATGGATTAGAAGGATTATAAAGTATGATATAGTGCCGATGTTGAATGAATATTGGTTTGATGAAAATGAAAAGATTGGAAAATGGGAGAAACAATTCAGAGGCGTTTTCGATGAATAAGCAAAATAATATCCTCATCAAAAATATTTATTATATGCTTTCATATGCTTTTAAAGCATTACAACAAAGTAACTATGAAAGTGTTGATAGTGAAGTATTTGAGAATATTTACGATTTATTTGCAGAAATCCTTATTAAAGGTCTAAACAAGCAATTAAAACAAGGATTATATAAAGAATATATTGATAAACGAGAAGACTTGTCAACTATAAGAGGTAAAATTATATTAAGAGACTCCATTCAAAATAAGATACAACGTAAATTGCGGATGGCATGTGAATATGACGAATTATCCGAAGATAATCAATTTAATCAAATAATAAAGATGACTATAATGCTTTTGATAAAAGAAGAGAGTGTAAAAAAAGAAAAGAAAGTTAAACTGAAGAAAATTTTGCTTTACTTCTCGGAAATTAATATGATAAGTCCTGAACAAATAAAATGGGAATCATTAAAATTTCAACGAAATAACCAAACTTATCAGATGCTGTTAAATATCTGTAGATTTGTAGTTGAAGGGTTACTTTTAACAAACATAGCAGGTCCTTATAAAACGCTAACTTTTACGGAAAAGCAATTGAATACTTTATTTCAACGATTTGTTTTAGAATATTATAGAAAACATTTTTTATACTTAAAACCTTCAGCGCCGTATGTCAATTGGAATTTATTGAATGAAAATGGCAACGAAGGACTTGGTATGTTGCCAAGGATGGAAACTGATATAAAGCTTTGTCATAATAATTTCTCTCTAATTATTGATACCAAATTTTACAAGGACAATTTAAACGAATTCGGTAAAATCATCTCAGAAAATCTATACCAAATATTTTCATATGTGAAAAATGAGGACAAACATAATTCTGGTAATGTATCCGGCATGCTGTTATATGCACAAACTGCTAATAATAGAATTTTAGACTATTCATATAATATGAATAAAAATTATATAAGCATAAAAAGCATTAATTTGAATGAAGATTTCAGTAGTGTTCAAGCACAATTGGATAAGATTATAACTGAGTGGATGAGCTTGGTTGAAAAAGTTGAGTGATCAAAATTAATATAGTTGAGTAACTCGTAGTCATAGATACACTTAATCATGTAAAGCATCTAATAAAAACGCTACGGAGACACATAAGTGTCTTCATAGCGTTTTTGAATTACATTAATTACTTATTTAGCATGGTACAAAATACAATTCAACAATTGCTGCTGTATCTGTAGAGTTTTTAGAGAACTATCTCCAGTTGTTGTTAGTATGCTACAGAAAAAACAAAAGTGACATAGTTTTTACTGCAAGTAAAAGGTATCGAACTGTAAATACTTGTGAGGACTGTGGGGAATTATACTTATTAGACAAATAAAGGAAACTCGTTAATTGTAATTTAAAGTGAAAGAGACAGCTGTATAAACATGCACTGCTTTTTATTGTGTAGAACTGTTTGTTTATATGATAATATGATATTTATAGATATGAATTATTTTACAGTTGAAATTAAAAAATGATATTTACTCGAATATAAAAAGGTGTAATAGGTGGTAGTTGAATTGAACAGAATAAGAACTCCAATAGTGGAGACCATTTACTTTGATAAAAAAAGTTTAGACCAATTGAGGAAAGACTATCAAAAAAATAAATATAAGAAATTAATATTAGATTATCCGACGGTTTATATTGTGACAGATGAATCGAAGAAAAAATATAATGTCTATGTAGGAGAAACGTCTGATATTTATCATCGAACCATCCAACATATGAACCAAGATCCTTTGAAACGCGAAGATTGGAAAGCATTCACCGAGTCTAAATCTTCTGAAATGTTGGTAATTGGACATGAATTTTTTAATAAATCACTAACATTAGACATTGAAAATCGTTTAATGTTGTATTTGAGTAGTGTGGATAATGTAAATCATTTATATAATCGCAGAAGTAATCAACAAAATGAATATTATACTTCAGAATATTTTGAAGCGATATTTACTAAAGTTTGGAAAGAGTTACATCGAAAGAATTCAAATTTGTTTCCGGTTGAAAAAGTTATTAAGGATTCCGCTGTTTTTAAAGCTTCACCTTTTCATAAATTAACGCAAGAACAAATTGATGCTAAAGAAAAAATTAAAACAAAAATATTTGAAGTGTTAGATATTGGACTAGACGGACAATTAATTTTTGTTACCGGTGCAGCTGGTTCTGGGAAGACAGTATTGTTGAGTAGTTTATTTTATGAGCTCTTTCAAGGTGTGAGTGATGAAGATGGACAAATCCAACTAGAGGATTTAGACAATTATTTACTGGTAAATCATGATCAGCAATTAACTGTTTATCAGCAAATTGCTACGAAACTGAATCTGATTAATAAGCAGAATGAGGATAGAGTTAGTAAACCGACTCGATTCATAAACAATCGAACACCAGAAGATAAAGTAGATGTAATTTTAGTCGATGAAGCCCATTTGTTGTGGACTCAAGGTAAGCAATCTTATAGAGGGAAAAATCAACTGTTAGATTTACTAGAGCGTGCAAAAGTTGTTGTAGCGATATTTGACTTAGATCAGATACTGCAAACCAACCAATATTTGGAAGAATCTACACAACTTGAATTAAAGAATCATATTGCTGCAACGATTGGACTAGAAAACCAAATGCGAATTAATTCGAGCGCTGAAACTGTCCATTGGATTCGAAATATTGTGGATGAGCAAGAGATTGGTATTATTCCTGAAGATAAAAGCTACGATTTAAGAATATTTGATAATCCTAACGATTTAGAAGAAAGTATCCGAAAAAAAGCAATGGATACGAATAGGGGACTTTCGAGAGTAATCGCAACCTTTGATTGGAAATACATTCAAGGTAAGAAGCCAGAAGATGAAGATTATTGGATGGTTAGAGACAAAGAGTGGGAAATGCCATGGAACCTTCAATTAGAAGAATCAGATCAGAATCAAAAGAGAAAGAATAAAAATTTATCATGGGCAGAGCAACCACATACCATTAATGAAGTAGGTTCGACATACACTGTGCAAGGATTTGATTTAAATTATGCTGGTTTAATTATCGGACCATCGGTACAATATCGAAATGGTAAAATAGTTTTTAATCGAGAAGGTAGTAAAAATAGAAATGCTGTTCAAAATAGACGGATGATTGATGGTTCTGTCGAAAATTTAGCAGAAACGCTCTTGAAAAATGAATTAAATGTCCTTCTAACACGAGGAGTTAATGGTTTATATATTTATGCCGTTGATGAGGAATTAAGACGTGCTTTATTAGAAGCAGACCAAAGAAAGCAGGATAATTTATGAACATAATCGATAAAATAAATAAATTCCGTGACGACCGTGATTGGCGCCAATTTCACAATGAAAAAGATTTAGCCTTATCCATTACATTAGAAGCTGCAGAATTACTAGAAATTTTTCAATGGAAAACCGCAGAGGAAGGTATTAAAAATATTGAAGCTATTAAAGACGAACTAGCTGATGTTTTAATTTATTCTCTCATGCTTGCCGACAACTTAAATCTAAATGTAGAAGAACTAATCGATGCGAAAATCGCAAAGAACAATAATAAATATCCAGTTGAAAAAAGTAAAGGGAATAAAGAAAAATATACAGAGTATTAGTTGCTAGTTTGATAGTAGAATAATTCAAATAAAATCTCCATCTCGAGTGTAGTTAAAGAGCCATTATTCCTTCTATCCTGCGTGTCTGTTCTGAAAAAGGTTATTATTTATTATTAACCTAAATTCCCCATCAAACAATACACTACCCTTTTATAAAAGTGAAAAAAGGTTGATTTCATCAAACGTATAACCTTCTCTAGTAAATTTTGTTTCCCAATTGGACATTCAATACGCCTCCTGTTTTTATTTAAAAATCTATATTGTTACTAAACTATCACTTTTCATTTTCTCTTGCAAGGCCATTTACAGTTTTCTAATTTATAAAACGTTTTATTCATAACATAAAATAATTTTTTCACATCACACTAACTATTAGTTGGATATTGAATGTTTGTATGCCTTTGGAGAAAGGCCAGTACGACTCTTAAATAAACGAGAGAAATAATACGCATCCTCGTAACCGACTTTTTTGGCAATTTCATAATTTTTCATATTACTAATTCGTAAATAGCGACACGCTTGCTCAATGCGAAGTGAAATAAGATATTCAATGGGACCTTGATCGTAATATTTATTGAAAATTGAAGAAAGATAGCTACTAGAAATTTCCAAATGATCCGAGATATCCGTTAAAGTAATCGGGCGACTTAAGTTGTTATTCATATAATGGATGGCTTTTGATAATAAGATGTTTTGTTGATTGGTCTCTTGATAATCCTTAAGGAAGCAGATTTCAGACAAAATAAGTTGTAGGAGTTTACTAATATAGATGGTATTTTCTAGGGAGTACTCTTTTTCACAAATACTGAACAGGTTTATAAAATGCTTTTCAACGAGAGAGTAACGCTCTTCAGTAACAATCTCAATCTTATTTCCCATAATAGGATACAGTTTAAAGTCAGGCAAAGAAAAATGTATCCAAAATATCGACCAAGGATTTTCTTCATCTGCAAAGTAGCGATGAGCGGTTTGAGGTGGGATGCAAAGGCAGTCGTGTTTTCTTAAGTCAAAGTGTTTTGAATCAATTTCTACATGTCCTTGACCATCCACACAATATAATAAAATACATTCATCCACACCAGTAAGACGTTCTTTATAATGATACAAAGCATTGGGATAGTATCCCATTTCAGTCGGATAGACATCATTGACTAAAGGATGGTCGCCATCTGTTAAATATTTTTTAATCGGGTATGTGATGTAACGTTCATTAGAAAATCCATCTTCTTTTTTTATCATCTGATTTACTCCTTTAGTTATCATACTATTTTATATATCTTATCAATTTTGTGTAAGATAATCCATCAAAGTATAAGTTCCACTATTTTATTGAAAGGGATTTCACTATATACTTTAATTAACAAAATAAATAAGGAGTGCTTTTATGTCTACAGTTAGAATCTGGGAAGAAACAGTGATTCTTCCAACCTATCCTGTTACTACCCCTGATCATAATCCACGTTTTTATGAAAAACGTGCCTATCAAGGCAGTACCGGCAAAGTTTATCCATTAGCAGTCACAGAAAAAATCTACGATGAAAAAATAGATCAAGAATATACAGCTGTTTTTTTAGAAAATGATTATTTAAAGATCATGATGCTACCAGAGTTGGGTGGTCGTATTCAACGCGCTTATGATAAAACGAATGATTATGATTTTGTCTATTACAATCATGTCATAAAACCTGCACTTGTTGCCTTAACTGGACCATGGATTTCAGGTGGGATTGAATTTAATTGGCCACAACATCATCGTCCATCAACTTATTCACCGACTGAATATAAGTTATTAGAAAACGAAGATGGTAGTAAGTCTTTATGGGTCAGTGAAATTGATAAAATGTATGGAACTAAAGGGATGGCAACATTTACTTTATATCCTGAAAAAGCTTATATTGAAATTAAAGGTCAATTGTATAATCGAACTGATTTACCTCAAACCTTCTTATGGTGGGCCAACCCTGCTGTACCAGTCAATGATTATACGTCATCTGTCTTCCCACCCGATGTCGCAGCTGTAATGGATCATGGAAAACGCGCAGTTTCCACCTTTCCAATTGCGACAGCTGAGTATTATAAAGTGGATTACTCTGCTGGAGTAGATATTTCTAAATATAAAAATATTCCCGTACCAACTTCTTATATGGCAGAAAAATCAGATTACGACTTTATTGGTAGCTATGATGAACAAGTTGGTGCTGGTCTACTCCACGTTGCCGACCACCACATATCACCAGGTAAAAAACAATGGACTTGGGGACATGGCGATTTTGGTCAAGCTTGGGATGCTAATTTAACAGATAGTGACGGTCCATATGTTGAACTGATGACTGGGGTCTTTACTGATAACCAACCAGACTTTACTTGGTTACGTCCATATGAAGAGAAAGTTTTTACACAATATTTTATGCCTTATAAAGGGGTTGGCTATGTTAAAAATGCCACAATAGATGCTGCAGTTAACTTAGAGAAGAATGATGATGAAGTGACTGTCGTTTTATATGTAACTGGAGAAGAAAAAGACTTAACTCTTAAAGTGCTTCTAGATGAAAAAGTCTTGTATGAAAGTAAGCAAGATTTGTCACCAGCCAGCTTTTTCAAAGATACTTTCTCATTGACTGGTAAAGCAACAGAAGATGACTTGTTGACAGTTGTTGTGACAAATAGTGAAGGTAATGTCTTAGTTCAATATGATGAGGTTAAACGTCCAGAGCCAGTTATTCCAGAACCTGCTGAAGCCATTCCAGCACCAGAAGAATTGAAAACAACAGAGGAATTGTTCTTAGCAGCTACTCATTTAGAACAATACCGCCATGCAACCAGTCATCCGGAAGATTATTATCTAGAAGGCTTAAAACGGGATGCCACAGATATTCGTCTAAATACTGGATACGGTACATTATTGTATCGACGGGGACAATTTGCAGAGGCAGAAAAATATTTAACAGCTGCTGTTAATAAGCAAACATGGAAAACACCTAATCCATATTATGGTGAACCTTTATTCCAACTAGGGCTAGCTTTAGAAATTCAAGGTAAAACAGATGAAGCTTTCGATCGTTTTTATAAGGCTACATGGAATGATGATACTCAAGCTTCGGGCTTCTTCAAATTAGCAGCTTTATCTGCACAAAAACAAGATTGGAAAGAAGCTAAACATTTTATTGAACGAGCTTTAATTAAGAATGCCCACAATATGAAAGCACTAATGTTAGAGGTTCTCATTCTAGAGCAGTTAGGACAAGATGTTAATGATAAGGTCCAACAAGCATTAGCCATTGATCCGCTTGATTTGGCACTAAACCGCAAGCAAGCTCAATTACTTGGCAATATGTCAGAATATCAGCGCGTAATGCGTCAAGAATTACAGAACTATTTAGCTTTAGCTCTTGACTATATGCAATATGGTTTCACTGATGAAGCACTTGCAGTCCTAGAAGAGTGTCCGGTTGACTCACCGATGATTGGTTATTACCAAGCAGCTATTTATTTAAAGTTGAATAAGAAAGATAAAGCAATAGCTGCTGTAAAAGTTGCTGAAGCCGCTCCTTCGATCTACTGTTTCCCTAGCCGTGTAGAAGAAGCTGTTATCTTGCGACAAGTGATTCAATTAGTAGAAGATGCAGCTTTTGCAAAATATTATTTGGCTAATTTAGAATATGATAAGAAGCAATACGACACGGCAATTAGACTATGGGAAGAAGCAAGTGAACAATTAACAGAATTTCCAACAGTATTCCGTAACTTATCCTTTGCTTACTACAACAAGCATCAAAATGCTACGAAAGCATTAGATGCCATCAATAAAGCCTTTGAGTTAAATCCAAATGATGCACGGGTATTATTAGAAAAAACACAATTAGAACAAATGCTACAAGTGTCTGTTGCAGATCGCCTTATACCACTGGAAAAAGATTTAAAAGTCACGGCTGATAGAGATGATCTGTTCATTGAATACTTGACCTTGTTGAATTTGACCAATCGTCATGAAGAAGTATTACAGTTAATTTCCAATCGCATTTTCCATCCATGGGAAGGTGGCGAAGGGAAAGTGAGTGCCCAATACCAATATGCATTGACTGAACTCGGTCGTCAATTAATCAAGACAAATACGGCTAAAGCTAAAGAACTGTTAACAGCGGCAACTATTTATCCACGCCATTTGGGCGAAGGGAAGTTACCAAGTAACCATAGTAATATCGCAAACTATTATTTAGGTGAAGTGTTTCTAGCCGAAGGCAAAGAAGACAAAGCAGAGAAACATTTCAATGAAGCAACTTTAGGCATCCAAGAACCAAGTAGTGTCTTGTACTATAACGATGCACCAGCTGATATTATGTTTTACCAAGGTTTAGCTCTAGCAAAATTAGGCAAGAAAAATGAAGCAACAGAAAAATTTGCTAAACTTATTGAATATGGCAAAGCCCATGTCGATGATGAGATTGACTATGATTTCTTTGCGGTATCTGCTCCTGCACATTCTGTCTATGATAATGATATTCAATTAGATAATAAGATTTACTGTATTTATTTAACAGCGCTCGGTCAATTAGGGCAAGAAGATTATGCAGCTGCCTTGCAGAACTTCAATAAAGTGTTGGAATTGAACCCATCCCATCAAGGAGCTATTCAACACATTGCTTTTGCTAAAGAGGAAAGACTTCCTTAAAAATATTTATCGTTAGTTTTAGGCTTTTATATTGATGTGTATAGATGTAAGTAGTAAAACATGCTTCTTTCTGGGAGAACGGTTCGACTGCTATTTTTGCGGTATAAATTATTACTTAGTGCTAGGAAGTACAGTAGAACATAGTCAGTCTGATAAAACGGCAACTCAGTGTTTTCCCTTCCATAAGCTGAATTTGCACTTTAATATAAAAGTGTTTTTCAACTCTCATTTTTCCAAGTACCTTTTTAAGTCTAAAAGGGATTTGAGTTTGTGAAATATAAACTTAATATTTACTTGTAGTCTCGTTTAATAATTGGGTTAAGCATATCGGAAAGGAAAGGACCATTCATGTGCCATGTCTAAGGATGACTACCGTATTAGAAGCTGTGCGAACGAACAGTGAGCTACAGATTCAATAGGTAGACAAATCGGAAAATCCTTTATAAAATACGACAGGATTTTATAAAGATTTGTAGATGTTCCCTTGGCACTTATGAATGGTCCTTTCCTTGAAGATATACGGTTATTTACACTTATGCATCATAATATTAGAGCAACATTTCTGTCAGTATTATTTTTTATATTTATTAAAGACATTTATTAATCATTAGGAGGCATTCATATGTATTATTCTCTTGCAGGGAAATGGAAAGTTGCTTTACCAGATGGCAGCTCCAACGTTGCTGAAATTCCTGGAACACTTGATACTAATGCAATCGGTCATGCTGACCGCCCCGACACTACTTATCATCCTGATAGTGATCTTGGAAATAAAGCAAGTGAAGAAGTTGAAGAAAAGATTGCTACTCGTTTTCGAAGAAAACATACTTTTGAAGGTCCTGCACAATTTGTCTATCGCTGTGACTTTCTTCCAGAAAAAAATAAACGTGTCTTTTTGGAAGTTGAACGTGCTCGTTGCTTAACTCTTTTTGTTGATGGCAAAGAGATACGCCCTTTTGCTCCATCTTCATTAAGCACACCAAATCTTTTTGAAATTACGGGATTATTGACTGGTGATAATGAGCTAGTCTTAGTCTCAGATAATTCATATCCAGGTCTGCCCTATGATGGCATCATTCAATCTTCAGCAGCCACCGATAATACTCAAACGAATTGGAATGGTCTGATTGGGAAGGTTGGAATTGTATGTTTAAACCAAACATTTATTAAAGCTTTACGTGCATACCCTCATCAATCAAAATTAAGCGTTCAATTGGACATTGTCACAACTTCAGATTTTGAAGGTGTACTAAATCTTCATTCGTCAGCTTTAGTATCGGATTTCACTACTAAGGTGAAATTGAAGGCTGGTATTCACACCTTATCATTCTCTGATATCCCATTATCGGATCAAGCCCTTCGTTGGGATGAATATGAAGGTCACCTACATGAACTATCGGCAGACTTAGGTGACATAGCGAATATTTCAATAAACTTTGGAATACGTACCATTGCAAGCGATGATTTTGGACGGTTAACTTTAAATGGTCGAAGAATATTTTTACGAAGTGAAACAAATTGCGCTGTTTTTCCGGAAACTGGTCATCCACCAATGGATGTTAATAGCTGGCTTGATATGTTAACTATTCTCCAAAACTATGGTGTCAATATGGTTCGTTTTCATTCTTGGTGTCCACCAGAAGCTGCTTTTGTTGCTGCTGATCAACTTGGTATTTTAATGCAGCCAGAATTATCTTATTGGGATCCTCAAAATGCATTTTCTAGTAAGGAAAGTAAACAATATTATCGACAAGAACTTGAACAAATCCTTAACCACTATGCCAACCATCCTTCATTTGTTATGCTAACTTTTGGAAATGAACTCTTTTCTGATCATAATGGTCACGAGGAAATGACTAATCTATTAAACCATGCACGTCAGATTGATTCGACACGCCTGTTTGCTAATGGTTCCAATGTTCATTACGGTCGTGAAGGTAGTGACACTGCCAGTGATTTTTATACATCTGGAAACTTCTATCATCATAAACTTCGTGGCGCTTTTGCAGGAAATAAAAATGAAAATCAAGAGCCTGGTCGTGTGGGAGGTTATATTAATCAACAATATCCGAATACCTTAACAGATTATACAACTACTATGGATGCTCTGCTTAAAGAGTATCAAAAGCCCGTATTTAGTTTCGAAGTTGGGCAATTTGAAGTATTGCCTGATTTTGATGAAATTCAAGACTTCCATGGTGTCACTATCCCTGAAAATTACCAATTAATTCAGGAGAAAGTACAAAAGAAAGGCTTAATGCCTACTTGGAAACAGCGTGTAGCTGCTACAGGTGAATTATCGCTACTCGCATATCGCGAGGAAGTAGAAGCTGTTTTACGGACAGAATCAATGTCTGGTATATCTCTTTTAAGTTTACAGGACTTTCCTGGTCAAGGTACTGCTCTTGTTGGCATGTTAAATGCCCATCTTGAAGCTAAACCATTTGAGTTTGCTTTAGCTGAGCGTTTCCAATCATTTTTCAAAGATCAATTACCATTAGTATTACTTCCAAAATATACCTATACAAGCAATGAAGAATTAATCGCTGAAGTTAAGATTGCTAACTATGGGAAAAATGACTTGGTGGGGATTCTAACATTTGAACTTAGGAATGGAAAAGAAATTGTTGGCAAAGGAAGTATTGGGTCGACAGAAAAAATAACATGCCCTAAAGGTACACTATCCAACATTTCTACGCTTAAAATAAAATTAGCAGATTATACAGTAGCTACTCGCTTAGATTTACGGATTATGTTGGATAATAGTGAAACAACTTATCCAATTTGGGTGTATCCAGAAGTTGTGACTGATCTTCCTGATAATATCTATGAAGCGCGCAGTTTAGATGCTCAGGCAGTCGAAGTATTAAATAATGGTGGTACTGTTTATTTTGCCCCAGATGCCACTAAAGAAGCAATGCCATCATCAGTCGTCACACAATTCACAACTGATTTCTGGTCTGTCGGTACTTTCCCTAGCCAAAGTGGAACAATGGGTCAATTGATTGATGCTGATCATCCTTTATTTGACCGTTTTCCTACTGAAACACATTCAAATTGGCAGTGGTGGGCAATGGCATCACAACGTGCATTTAAACTTCCTGATAATTATCCTGCTATTATTACTGAGATGGATAGTTATGCCTATTTACGTCCGTTAGCTAAACTCATCGAATTTCGTTGTGGAGAAGGTCGAATTCTATTGTCATCAATGGGTTTGCATAATTTACAAAAATATCCTGAAGCAGCTTATTTACAAGCAGAGATTTATCGCTATTTGTCATCAGAAAACTTCAATCCTCAAGCTGAAATAGATCTAAAGACCTTAGCTCAAATCTGTGGAAAATAACAAATTATCCTGCAAAGAAATTCAGCGACTTAGCCAGGGCATTGAGATGATCGGCGCAGCTTACAATGACTTAGCGAGCAAAGCGAGTTTAGACATTGTCTAGCCGATAAAGTCCGGAATCACGACCAAAGGGAGAGATGAAGCACGGTCTACCCTAGCTAAAGGAGCGAATTTCTTTGCAGGAAAAATTGATGGTTCTGTCGAAAATTTAGCAGAAACGCTCTTGAAAAATGAATTAAATGTCCTTCTAACACGAGGAGTTAATGGTTTATATATTTATGCCGTTGATGAGGAATTAAGACGTGCTTTATTAGAAGCAGACCAAAGAAAGCAGGATAATTTATGAACATAATCGATAAAATAAATAAATTCCGTGACGACCGTGATTGGCGCCAATTTCACAATGAAAAAGATTTAGCCTTATCCATTACATTAGAAGCTGCAGAATTACTAGAAATTTTTCAATGGAAAACCGCAGAGGAAGGTATTAAAAATATTGAAGCTATTAAAGACGAACTAGCTGATGTTTTAATTTATTCTCTCATGCTTGCCGACAACTTAAATCTAAATGTAGAAGAACTAATCGATGCGAAAATCGCAAAGAACAATAATAAATATCCAGTTGAAAAAAGTAAAGGGAATAAAGAAAAATATACAGAGTATTAGTTGCTAGTTTGATAGTAGAATAATTCAAATAAAATCTCCATCTCGAGTGTAGTTAAAGAGCCATTATTCCTTCTATCCTGCAGTAATTACAAGCTATAATGAATTTATTAAAGGAGGGATAATATGTCGGTAAATAAAGCACATAAACTAGCTGATGAGTTTTTCCTTATCAGAATAGATAATGGAGCCACTGCAATGATTCCTAAAGTCGATGATTTTTTTGTAGACGCAACTGAAGGAGAATACTATCTGCCTGATTTAGATGCTGGCTACGTCTCTTCTGAAGTTGAATGGGTTGAAGTTAAAGAAAATTAGTAAAATAAATAAAGTACTCACAAACAGCCCCAGACTGTCAATGATCTCGTCAGCTCCCCAGCTTACGACACTCCCGATCATTGACAGTCTGTTTTTTTACATCTAACTGAACACATTTTAGATGCTAACAAAGATATCCCCTCTCTACGAAGAAAACCCCAACTTTTACAATCCCCCTCCCACCATTTACCAAATCTTTACATTCAAAATCATCAATTTAACATAAATCTTACGTTATATTTACAATCGTTTGCTAACATAAGCCTTGTGAGAAAAGCGGTTTTCTGAGGTGAAAAATGACGACGATTAATGATGTGGCTAAGCTAGCAGGTGTCTCAAAAAGCACGGTATCACATGTATTTAATAACACAAAGTTTACTAGCGATGAGATAAAAGAGCGTGTTCTAGCTGCAGCTAAAGAATTGAATTATAAAAGTAACTATTATGCAAAAACATTAGCAACTAACCAATCGCGAGTGATCGGCATCCAAATTGATTCGCCAACCGGATCGATGGATACATTTCAAAAGAAGGTCATCAATAGTATCCTGCGTGTCTGTTCTGAAAAAGGTTATTATTTATTATTAATGCCAATTGCATCGGAAATGAACGACTACTTTCCAATCGATGGTTTAATCTTAATGAATCCTAAAATTAATGACACAAAATCAATCAGAGCACCCCATATTTGGCTGGGACGCCCATCCAAAAACATGATTGAAACAGCCTATTATGTTGATAACGATAATCGAAATATGATGCAAAAACTGACTTCCATGCTATTGGATAAAGTCAAATCAGGTATTTCATTTATTAACACAGCAGCCGATATGACAGCTGCAAATGACCGTCAAATGGGTTTTCAAGCTGCCCTACAAGATGTAGCAAACATTACTGTGAACCATGTCAACTACGATCGAACCATCAATCGAGCAGCCTTTGCCTATGACGTTTTGAAAACTCAAATGCAGACGCAAACCATTGATACGATCATTGTTGACGACGATGTCATGGCTCAAGGCGTATATAAATATGCCCTTGAAAACCAAATAAATATCCCTAGTGACCTAGCTGTTATCGCAATATCCGAAAGCTTAGAATCGAGTGAGTACTTCACACCGTCTTTATCTTGCGTTGACCTTAATGAAGCAACACTAGGAGAGGCAATTGCAACAAATCTCATTAAATTGATACAGGATCAAGCCATAGCTAATAAAGAATTAATCACAACCAATATAAAAATTAAAGATTCATTACGTTAATGATGGGAGAGAGAAAATGACTTATTTGGAGTTTAAAGGCGTTTCTAAAATTTTCTATGACAACCAAGACAATGAAAACTATGCGGTTAATGCTGCCAATTTATCGGTTGATAAAGGTGAATTAGTAGTTTTTGTAGGTCCTTCTGGCTGTGGTAAGTCGACTTTATTACGTATGATCGCAGGTTTGGAGGAAATTGATGAAGGTGAGATTGTTTTAGACGGCAAAGTTATCAATGAAGTAGAAGTGAGTAAACGTGAGATTGCGATGGTTTTCCAAGATTACGCTTTATACCCACACATGTCGGTAGCAGAGAACCTTAGTTTTGGTTTAGAAAACACCAAACTAAAACAAGCTGTCATCAATGAAAAAATTGAATATTCCTTAGATGTTTTAGAGTTAGGTAACTTAAAAGGGCGACTCCCTAAACAACTGTCCGGTGGACAAAGACAACGTGTGGCATTAGGAAGAGCCTTAGTTAAAAATCCAAAGGTATTTTTATTGGATGAGCCATTGTCTAACTTAGATGCGCGCTTACGTGTTCAAACCCGTAAATTAATATCAGATTTACATAAGCGTCTTGATGCCACCATGATCTATGTTACTCATGATCAAATTGAAGCCATGACTTTAGGTGACAAAATTGTGGTGATGAACCAAGGTGTTATACAACAAGTGGGGACGCCTGAAGAAATTTATCAAGACCCAAGCAACACTTTTGTAGCAAATTTCATCGGAACACCTTCAATGAACTTGTTACGTTGTCAATTAAACAGTGATGCTACTGTTCAAATTGACGATGCTATCATCCAAATACCTGAAACTTTAGCAACTAAAGCTAAAGACTTCTTAGGAAAGGAGGTGATAGTTGGCATCCGCCCCGAAGATATCCTATTGGTTGAACAAGAAAATGGCTTAGAGCCAGAACTCATTGAGTACTTGGGCTCAGAAAACATTATTTATTTTAATACGCCACAAGGAGAATTAGTTGTCAAAAGTAATGTATCCAATCGATTAGATCGTGAAAAAAGTTATCGACTACAATTCAATTCTGAAAAGCTTTATTTATTTATTTCAGAAAATGGTATTAGAATTTAAAAAACAACATATTAAGGAGATTTTAAAATGAAATTATTGAAACAATCTGCGGTTGCCCTATCACTTCTAGCTGTTTTATCTGCTCCAATGCAAGTATTGGCTCAAGAAGATAATACAGTTGATATTTTAACAAACGTAACAGGTGGTAAAGACGAAGCGGACATGGAAGCTTTCGTTGCTGAACTTGAAGCCTTAACGGGTCTTACGATTAACATGGAAAAACCTGCCAATGATTATGGAACAGTATTATTACAAAAATTAGCCAATGGTGGCGAAGGCTTAGACTTAATTTACTTCGGTCAAGATTCAATGGCTGATTTAGTGGAACAAGAAGGGATCATGGATATTACTGAATATATCCAAGGTTCAGAAATTTTATCTGACACAAGTATCATTGCAGCAGAAGAGTGGGAAAATATCACTTTAGATGGCAAAATCTATGCTGGATTTAACAAAAAAGAAGTACACCGTTTACCCAATATTAACCAAGCCATTATGACGGAATATGGTGTTGAAGACTTACAGGAAGAAACTTTAGAAGGTTATTATAATTTATTTACTGATATGAAAGAAAAAGTAGATATTGAAGGTTTCTACCCAATCAATATCGTATTAAGTACATTAAATGATGTACAACCTTGGTTTGCTAGTCAAGGCTTGAAAACAGGGATTGTTGTAGACGAAAACGGCAATCGGACTGTACCAATCGTTTCAGATGAGTCTGCTCCAGTTTGGGAATGGCTACGTACTTTATATGAAGAAGAATTATTAGACCCGGCTAGTTTAACCGATACAACGGCCGAATTAAGAAATAAATTCCAATCAAGCCAAACTGGTTTAGTCGTTGACTGGGCTGCATGGACAGGTTTATACAATGCTAACGCTGCTGCTGATTATCCAGATAATTTTGAAGCTATACCTTATGGTGGTACAACAAATCCTGATGGCGATTATATGTTACACCGTGGAGCTGCTTCATTATGGGGTGTGCCAACTACATCGGATAATGTTGAAGGTGCAATCAAAGTTCTAGAAGCATTCGCTACTCAAGAAGGTGGTATCTTGTTATCGCTGGGTGCAGAAGGCTATGACTATAACTTAGAAGATGGCGAATATGTGCTAACGGAACAAGGTGAATTACACGCTAAAGACCACGGTGCGCCATTCCCCATTTCAGAACAATTCGAAGCGCCACTTCCATTTAACCCAGGTGTAGACGAAGCCATGGAATTCTTACAATTTGCTTCAACAGAAGAGTACTTGCCAGAATCAGCAGAATATATGGAGATCGTTGGTCAAGGTGCATTAAACATCGTATCGGGTGAAATCACGGTTGAAGAAGGATTAGCTCAAATGCAACAAGCTTTAAAAGATGCAGGTATCATTGACTAATAAATCATAAGAAGGTGTGAAATGAAAAAGAAGAAAAATACGTGGAAAAGGATAAAAAAATATCGCTTTATCTACCTCATGCTTTTACCCATTCTATTATATTTTGTCGTCTTTTCCTATTCACCGCTTATTATGGGAATTATCCAAAGTTTTAATGAAGTAAAACTTTCTGGTCGATCTGTTTTTGTTGGTCGTGAAAACTATCAAGAAGTACTAGGTGATGCAAAGTTCCGTCAATCAATTTGGAATGCGTTATGGATAGGGTTAGGTAAATGGATATTGATTTTCCTAGGAGGCGTCATTGTTGCCATTGGGATCAATGAATTGAATACGAAATGGCAAAAGACACTTGTTCAAACCTCGACTTATATTCCCTATTTGCTGTCATGGACCATCGTAGGTGGTATTTGGGTCTTTATTTTAAGTCCGAATGGTTTATTAAATGGGATTTTAAATATGTTAGGACAAAGTTCTCCTACCTTGTTTATGACCAAGCAAAGTTACGGCAGATGGATTATGATCCTAACCGGTGTTTGGAAAGATTTAGGTTACTATGCCGTCCTCTTTTTAACCAGTATTGTAGCGATTAATCCCAATATTTTTGAAGCAGCCCAAATTGATGGAGCTTCGCGTTTTAAGCAAATTCGGCGTCTTGTCTTGCCTGAAATGGTGCCAACGATGAAGACGGTATTGGTTTTGAGTATTATGGGCTTATTTACAAACTTTGACCAAATATTTGTCATGGGGAACCCTGCGATTATCGAAAAGACACGGTCGCCTATATTGTATATTTACGAAAATGGTATTGAAGCATTTAATGTCGGCATTGCGACAGCGGCTTCGGTGATCGTTTTAGTCTTGACCATGGTCGTGACGTTAGGATTGAGATATTTACTTGAAAGGAAGGATGAAGTTTAATGAAAATGCCTGCTGTATTGAGCCCGTCGCGGATTTCTAAACGTTCGCCCAAGCGGAATCGGAATCAATTGACTCCTTCAATCAAGCTATTAAATATCGTCATGTTGATTTTGTTGACTGTTTCGATGATTGTGCCATTTCTGAATGTGCTATCCATTGCCTTTTCGAGTCGGCAAGCGTCGATGTCGCCGGGGATTTCGATTTACCCTAAGGAATTCTCAACCGAAGGTTTTTCTTATATTTGGCAACGAGCAAAATTATGGCAACCCTTCTTAAACTCATTATTTGTTTCTGTTGTCGGTGCCGGTCTGCAAACTTTTCTGTCAGCCATTACCGCCTATATTTTAATGAAAAAAGACTTGCCATTTAGACGCTTTATCATCAGCTTTATTATGATTACCATGATGATTC
Source organism: Fundicoccus sp. Sow4_H7 (assembly GCF_052115865.1). NCBI lineage: Bacteria > Bacillati > Bacillota > Bacilli > Lactobacillales > Aerococcaceae > Fundicoccus > Fundicoccus sp. Sow4_H7. Next base: position 30,038 of record NZ_JBQKME010000015.1, read on the forward strand.
CCGGTGAATTAACGCTAGTTTCAATTTATACTTTAAATCGAAATCTCGGTTTGTTGAATACTTATTCCGGTCTCATTATCAATGGTCTGGTTTCAGGTTTAAGTATTATTTTACTCAATAATTACTTTGAATCAGTGCCGAAAAGCTTGTCTGAAGCGGCTATGATTGATAATACCGGTGAATTCAAGATATTTACACGAATTTACTTGCCTCTGTCGAAGCCTGGAATTGCAACGGTGAGTTTTATCGCCTTTGTTGGTAAGTGGAACAGCTTGATGATTCCGGTGACGATTATTACTGATCAAAATAAATACACCCTACCCATGGTGCTTCGCAACCTAGTGTTCAATAGTAGCTCGGTGTCCGGAAGTGAATTTGTTCCTCCCAATGCCATTATGGCAGCGATTGTCATTTCAACGATACCGCTACTGATTGCCTATGTTTTCGCCCAACGCTACCTCGTCAGCGGAACCATTATTGGGTCAGTGAAAGGTTAAATAAATATCGCCACACTCTTTGTTGAGTGTGGTGTTTGCTTACAAGGAGGAAAAAATGGAAAATATTGTATTTAAAATTGCAAAAGACCAGGAAGGCTTGTATCTTCCTTTGGAATTTCAAGTGGAAGATATAGAGTTGTTGGAAATTTGGTATGAGTATGATCGCCGGGTTGAAACGGTGGTGGATGATACGGTTTATGAGAGTGAAAATGCCATAATTGATTTTTCAATTATTGGACCCAATGGGCAATTTCTTGGCTCGTCGGGCTCAAATCGCCAGTATTTATTTTTCTCTGAAAGAAAGAGTTCGGTCGGTTTTGACAAATTGCAGACCATGAAAGGAACATGGACGATTTTGGTCGGTGCCTATAAAATTCCTGAAGCAGGCATCGAAGTCGAATATTCTTTTAAAACCCACCCCAAAAAATATCGCTGGTACAAAGGGGATTTGCACATGCACACCACGGCTTCTGACGGGCAATTGCGGACGACGACCTTAGTAGAAGTGGCTAAAGATATGGGCTTAGATTTTATTGTGATGACGGATCATAATAATTACCATCCTGAAGCCGGCTATTTGAGCGATGCTGACTTGACGGTGATTCCGGGGGTGGAGTGGACGCAGTATAATGGCCACGGCAACTTTATAAATCTTGACCGTCCTTTGGCTCCATCTTTTGCGACTGAAACAGATGATGCACTGCATGCCATGATTCAAAAAGGAAAGGATGCTGGGGCATTGTTTGTGGTTAATCATCCGTTCTGTACGAATGTGCCTTGGAACTGGACGTTGGATGTTGATTTCGATACGATTGAAATCTGGAATGGTGGGTCCGATCCTAGAGCCAATGCTCGCGCCATTGAGTGGTGGCATCAAGAGTTAGTCAAAGGGCGGCGCATTCCAGCGGTTGGTGGTAGTGATTTCCACCGCTTTGACCAACTGCATTCTTTGGGGTCACCAACAACCCATATTTTTTCTCGGTCAAATAGCCGTACCGATGTGCTCGCTGCTTTGAAAGCTAGCGCAGCCTACATAACTAATAATGTCAACGGGATTGAGTTGGAGATGGTAAGTAGTGACGGGGTTAACCTTGGTGGTGTGACTTCTTCTGAAGAAACCGTGTCGGTTATTTTGCGCCATTTGAAGAAAGGTAACCGTGTTAAGGTAATTGATGATGTTGAGACACAGGTTTTTGATATGGCAGAAGATACTAAGGAATGGGGCTTGAAAGAAGTGATGAAGGATCGTAAGTTCCTTCGCCTAGAAGTCTGGGACGTCGGAAGTTTGTTTACCATCCAAGGATTGGAAGGGAATTTGTTACTGGTATCGAACCCGATTTATGTGAGAAGATAGCTGGACGGTTGATGCAGTGGACTTAGCTGAGGTGCTATGGCTTCTGCTTTTTGGTTAGTGTGATATTTATTAAAAGTTGAATCTTTTGTTATAATGGAGCAAATGTAGAGGAGTGGCTGTGATGAAATGGTATGGAAATCGAATTGCTTCAGCTATTAATGGGACGAATCCCATGATGATTAAGGAGTTGAAGGGTGGTTATGTAGCTTTTGGTGATGTGCAATTTTTGCCTGGCTACTGTGTGCTGTTGCCAAAAAGAGAAGTGAACGCGCTCAATGATTAATCTTTCGACGAGCGGCAGCGATATTTATTGGATATGTCTGTTGTAGGCGACGCCCTGATTGCTGTCTGCCAGCCCTTGCGCGTTAATTATGATATTTTGGGCAATACCGACAACTTTCACCATGCGCATATTTTTCCTAGATATGACTGAAAAGAGGAAGGCATCGGAAAATGCCGGTTTGGAATATGATCCATCGAATTGGACCAATGAAGCAACCGCCTATGCCCCAGAAAAGCACGATGCCTTGCGAAATGGTATTGCTAAGTATTTGGAGGAGAATTATGATTTTGATTGAGAGTAATAATTAAATGAAATTCACGATTGTAATTATTTTACTGGCCATAAATTAACTGGAGTTGGCCGTACTTCTGTTTCACTGGCCACAAAACCTCAAAAGTTAGCCGGCATATCCCAATCCGAATGTGCCTGCGCGCGCCCCACGGTGGCATACCCCAATCCGAATGTGCCTGCGCGCGCTCCTCGGTGGCATACCCCAATCCGAATGTGCCTGCGCGCGCTCCTCGGTGGCATACCCCAATCCGTATGTGCCTGCACGCGCCTGTCGGTGGCATACCCCAATCCGAATGTGCCTGCGCGCGCCCCTCGGTGGCACATCCCAAGTCGTATGTGCCTGCGCGCGTGCCTCGGTGGCATATCCCAAGCCATATGTGCCTGCATATCTTACCTCACCACTTAAAAACCAAAACATATGACTAATCGAAGCAAAATTAACCATAATAGATTAGCTTAAATCTTTATTTCATAAAAACTTTTATTGCTTTTTCTAATAAGATTAAATTTTAGACCTAGGTACTTCTGTATTGTCCTCCGAGCAATCTTCCCTCCGCATAACTCATACACATTCGCTGTCGTCACCATCTTAGGATGATAGTAAAACAAATATCGAATTTCAACCGCAAGCCGACACACGACACGACCTACAGTGTCCTTCGCCTCGCAATCTAAACAGCGAATCCACCGCTTACCAACATCGCCCACATTCCACCCACCACACCCCGCACACCATACCCCTTTCTTCAACTTTTCAAACTGGTCTGGCTCCAGCGCCACATCCGGCAACCGCGGCGCACAGCGATAAAATTCCAGCTGACTTGAAATCTTATTTTCCAGCCACGGCCGCATCGGTTCCACGTACTCCAAGCCTTCCAGGAATCGCTTCAGCTGGTTCCGCTGCACCACCTTAGCCTTCGGCATACAGTCCAGCATCAACTGGCAATGCTCCCCAATAAATATCATTGCTGAATCCACTACTATATCACGATGAACCTCACTAACAAGCCGACGAACCCGCTGTGTTTTCATATCTAATGTTGCAAAAATATCACTATCAAAAGCTTGCCCATTCAAGGAGCACACACTATTTTCATACTTAAATAATCCGTGATAATTCTTCACGTCGACCACAATCCAACGCAGATCTCCAATTAAAATATCATCAATCTGCATCTGGCTTCCCATATCAAACCAGTAATCTCTCACCAATTTCCATTGACCAGAATGGTAGCGATCGAACCATTGAACAAACTCCATTTCCCCTGCATAGCCACTATCAAGATTATTCAGTTTGCGTACCAGCTCCCTATCAAGCAACATGCCTCGAGCACTCATATACTTAAAAATTTTATGTTGACTTGTTTTTTCCAATGAATCACCTCCTATACATAAATACGTAAAAAAACGCCGATTCCATTATTTTATCTTTGGAATCGACGAATCTTAACAAAAATTTAATTATCTAAAAAACCAAATAACTATCAATATCTGCACCACCATCACTACCGGCACTCCCACCGTGAACAATTTTTGCTGCGTTTTATGGCGAAAGAGATACATGCCCAGCAAAGCACCTAGCGAACCACCGACAACGGCCAACGCCATTAGCCGTGCATTGGGCACGCGCCAGCCAGCTCGCCGCGCACGATTTTTATCAAAGCAGAAAAAGGCAAAAGCAGTGATATTTATTAGGAAGAGGTAATGGATCATGAATGGACCTCCAAACGAAAAGTTTATATAAAATTAATACTTCTTTGTTATAATAGCGGAAACGCGCTCAGAAAGGAATGCCCATGTTAAACAAAATAAACCGATTGATGGCCGGCCGCTACGGCATCGATCAACTTTACACCGCTCTCGCCGTCGTCTTTGTCCTATTGCAATTTATTCAATTATTTTTACAAACACCTCTAATAAATATCGCCTCCATCGCCTTACTCGCTTGGATGACTTACAGGATATTTTCAAAAAATATCACTGGCAGACAACAGGAAAATCAAAAATATTTGATGATAAAAAATAAATTTTTAAAGCAACTGTGGGTTAGAAAAGCCCGCGATATTCGTAGCCACCGCTACCGCGAATGCCCTGAATGTCACAAAACCTTGAGACTGCCAAGAAAAACAGGAACACACACGGTAGTTTGCCCGACCTGTAAGGAAAGATTTGAAGTGACGATTAGGATATGATTAGTAAGAACACGTTTAGTGAGACTAGACGTGTTTATTATTATATTAGTATTGAAACTCAAAAGGATACTTCTCGAAATCCTGCTGGCTATATTCAATAATCCTTTGCTTTTGAATCAAGGCTAACATTTCCTCAACCGACACCCAACGTTAAGCATCGATTTCCGCTTTGTTAAATACAATGGAATCGTGCGGCACATCTACCTTTGCATACAAATTGTAAATAATTATCTAAAATTTCTGATCTACAACTGAATCTATCAAATAAATATCATCGATGGTTAAGTTCAATTCTTCCGCCAATTCTCGTTGAGATCTCGTTAAATAATCCTCAGCTGTTTGCACACGCCCACTAATGGTTGCTTCCCATTTGCTAGGAAAAAGACTTTTGTGACTACTACGTTGTATGAGTAAAACAGCTCTATCCCGATGCTAAATGAATAAAGTAATGGCTAAATGAAATAAGCCATCGGGCATCATTTCGGTGTCTTGATGTTTTTCAGAAAATAATTGACATTTTTCATTAAACAAATCCCAATATTCCATGCATTAGCTTCCTTTATTCTATTTTACCAAAAGTTTTGAATCGTTTTAGAAAATGATTTATGGAAATTTCAAGTTGAAGTTAGCCACTTATCGTAAACAATGTGTTACGTACTAACTTACTGTATTGGTCTATCTAGTCAGTGCTTGATAATGAGCTGGGGCATGATAGGGTCATTCCAAGGCTGGCCTCAGCCAGCTTCCCAGACTTTCAGTCATGCCGAAGGAGGTTCGTTGTCAAGCACTGACGAAACCTTCCTCTTGTCTTGCTTTTTTGAAGGCTTTAGTAATGACTTCATGAGGTGTTTGATAACCTAATATTTTCCTAGGATAATCATTCATCCATTGTTGAATTCTCAAACAATCCCTTTGAGTTAAGTCACTCATAGAGTTACCTTTTGGAATGAAACGACGAATGAATTTATGTTGATTCTCACTCGTTCCTCTCTCCCAAGAGGCATAGGGATGCGTAAAGTAGACATCTAATGCCTCAGATAACCCTTCGTGGAGTCCTGAAAATTCTGAACCGTTATCTGATGTGATACTCTTAAAGATAGACTCAAACTGATCACCTGCTCGTTCTTTCAAATTCGTCACTGCTTTATCGACTGATTCAGCATCTTTTCCGTCAATTTTTAGAATGACTTCAAAGCGTGTTTGTCTTTCAACGAGCGTGAGTAATACCGGTTCGGATTTTGTCTTATTCCCTATAACGGTGTCGATTTCCCAATGACCAAATGTTTCTCGAATATCAATTGATTGAGGGCGTTCTTCAATGGAAGTTCCAAGCACTCGCTTATTACGATGAACTTTTTGACTAGGGTTCTTTATCTTACGAGAAAGTTTCTCTAATAAGTCGATATTTTTAGTCCGCATAATACCACTATCAATCCAGTGGTATAAAGTAGTGGTACAAGGAATTAGTTCGTTTGCGAATAAGTTATAACGATTCGCAAAACCCACAACCGTATCGGGAGATCATCCATCTTCTAACATCTTTTGATCAGCCCAATCAATAAAGTCAGTGGAATCAACCCATTTAGGACGTCTACCTGAATTTTTACGTAAGTCTTCATAGCGTGATTGAGCAAGGTTTGGGTCGTAAACTTGGTAGGTGTAAGTATAAACTTTACCCCCTTGTTTTTGACGACGGATTTGACGAATTGTCCCACGATTTATTTCATTGTTGATTGTTTGTGGGGCACGTTCAATGGATTGAGCAATGTGACGATTTGAATAGTTTTCATGTACCAAAATTGAAATTTGACACCGTTCTTCATAGGTGAGATGTTTGCCTTTATGTGATGATGTGCTAATATTAGTATACGTCATGTGATTTCATCCTTATCTATTGAGTGTGTGGTAACTTCAATAATAACATGAAATTCACATGGCGTTTTTTTATTTAGTGAATAGGCTACACTAAGTTAGACAGTAAAATTAAGGTCTAGTAGAATGAAACAAAAGAACCTGAAACGGAGAGAATCTACCATGACCGAAAAAAGAGTACGCAGAACGTTCACTCCAGAATTTAAAAGACAAGTAGTGCGCCTTTATGAAAGCGTAAAACCACGTGCAGACATTATACGTGAATATGATCTTACAGCCTCTGCATTTGATAAATGGGTGAAACAAAGCTAAGCATCTGGCTCTTTCAAAGAAAAAGATAATCGCACCCCGGAAGAAGAGGAATTAATCAAGCTTCGCAAAGAAAATCAACGTCTAATGATGGAGAATGATATTTTAAAGCAAGCCGCGCTGAACATGGGACGAAAGTAGATGTAATCCGTAACAACGCTCACAAATACTCGGTATCAGCAATGTGCGAAGTCCTTGGAATCGCTAGAAGTACCTACTATTATGAATCCAAAAAAGAATCAGAGAACGACACTTTAAATAAAGAGATTATCAAGGTCTTTAAAGAAAGCCGCGATAATTATGGCACGAGAAAAATTAAAATTGAACTTGAAAAGAAAGGGCTAACGGTTTCCAGACGCCGCATCGGCCGAATCATGAAAGAAGAAGGACTCGTATCAAGTTACACAGTTGCTCAGTTCAAGCCATTTAAGTCCAAAGTAAAAGAAGAGCCAGTAAAAAACATTCTTAATAGAGTTTTTAATCACCAGGCAGAATTAGCTGTGGTCGTTAGCGATTTAACTTATGTACGTGTGAATGGAAAATGGAATTACGTGTGTTTATTTGTCGACCTTTTTAATCGCGAAATTATTGGTCACAGCGCTGGAGCGAACAAGACAGCAAAGCTGGTATACAAAGCATTATCAAGCATTTCAAGACCATTACATCTGATAGAAACGTTTCACACAGATCGCGGAAGCGAATTTAAAAATCAATTGATTGATGATGCATTAGAAACGTTCGGCATTCAACGCTCGTTGAGTATAAAAGGATGCCCTTACGACAATGCAGTGGCCGAAGCGATGTTCAAGGTCGTGAAAACTGAATTCACAAACGGTGCATGTTTTAGCAGTCTTGATCAGCTAGAACGTGAATTAAATGATTATGTAAATTGGTTTAACAATATTAGAATCCACGGGAGGCTTGGTTATAAAAGCCCTGTGGAATACCGATTACAGACCTTATAATATTTGTTTGATTTAGTGTTGACAATCCAGTCATTACAGGTTACCCAATCTCTGACTATTTTGAAATGCGGGATGATGTAACTTTAAAAACGCCAGAAGGAAGGACTTTCTTTAATAAATCGTGTACCGTTTTATTTGGCACGGAAGAACTCGATAATGAAACGTTATTACTTGCTAGTCCAGCGCGTTTAGTCAACCAACACACACCACCCATGTTTTTATGGTCAACATTCGAGGATCAACCCGTACCAATTCAACAAACGACGCTAATGGCTAACGCTTTAGCTAAAGAAGGAATAGCATTTTCTTGTCATATTTTTGAAGAAGGCCTGCATGGCTTAAGTGTTTCTACACAATTGTCAGCGAATGCACAGTCCATGATTAATTTTAATGTCGCAAAATGGATGGATCTATTAGACCGCTGGTTATTAAAAAGATTTGCATTAAAATTGCCAGCAAGGAATGACTATGAAAAATAGAGATATTTATATGATAAACATGATGGTTATGCGAGGCATATTTTAATAATTTTTTCCACTTAAACATTTCGAACATTCAGTAATTGTGGAACCGTCCTGAAGCTCTCATGCCTTGATCTGTCAGTTCGTTCTAAACGCTATCACTGAATGTTCGCTTTTTTGCCTATCTTTAGTTATTACCTTGTAATCAATATAGGCATAATAGTACAGAATTCACTATAAAAAGTGTAAAAAAGCACCTTAATTTTGGTCATGAATCTACTATTATTGTCATTGATTTGGTAACGCAATCATTTTGATATTGTTATGATTTAAATACCAAATGACATTAATAATATGTCAAATTTAAGGAGGAGTTTTATGAGAAAGTTTTGGGCAAAAAGTGGGTTGGCATTGTTACTTAGTTCAGCTTTGTTATCATCGGCAGCTTCTTTAGTTAAAGTAATTGCTGAAGAAGGAAAAATAATCAACATCTATTCGTGGAATACAGAGTTTAGAGATCGTGTAACAGCTGTATATTCAAAGGTAGAAAGTACATCAGACGATGGGACAGTGACAAAATTAACGGATGGAACAGAAATACATTGGATTATCAACCCAAATCAAGACGGCGTTTACCAACAAAAATTGGACGAAGCCCTATTAAGACAAGCGGATGCTTCTGCAGATGAAAAAGTTGATATCTTCCTATCTGAAACAGACTACGTGAATAAATATGTCGATGAACTTGTCGATATTGCAGTCCCTTTGACTGAACTTGGAATTGCTCCTGATACTGATTTAGCTGACCAATTTGAGTTTGCAAAAGTGACTCCTTCTGACCAAAGTGGTGTACAAAGAGGCTCTACTTGGCAAGGAACACCAGGCTTACTTGTTTATCGTCGTGATATTGCTATCGATGCCTTTGGAACAGATGATCCAGAAGAAATTGCTAAAAAGACTGAGAATTGGGATGTCTTAAAAGAAACGGCAGAAGAATTAAAAGCGAAAGGTTATTTTGTATTCTCATCTTATGCTGATACATTCCGTTTATATGGAAATGCGATTGAACGCCCTTGGGTAGAAGCGGATTCAACTGTCATTAATGTCGACCAAAAAATACTTGATTGGGTCAATGATTCTAAAGAAATGCTGGAAGCTGGTTATTTTGATGAAACGGTAAAAGCTCAATGGAATGATGACTGGAACAAAGCAATGGGTTCTCAATCCAAATCCTTTGCTTTCTTATTCCCGGCTTGGGGGATTGACTTTGTGTTAAAACCTAACTGGGATGGTGACGCAGGTTCTTGGGCAGTTACAACGCCTCCTCAAGAATATAACTGGGGTGGTTCATACATTCATGCAGCAAGAGGAACCGACAATGCGGAACATGCGAAAGAGATTATCATGGAATTAACTGGAAATAAAGATAATTTATTGAAGATTTCGAAAGAATACTTAGACTTTACGAATACGATTAGTGGAATGAATGAAGTAGCTCAAGACGAAACATTTGCTCATGAATTCTTAGGTGGACAAAATCCATTTACTTACTTCACACCAGTAGCTGAAAACATTAAAGTAGCGCCATTGTCTGCTTATGACCAAGCGTGTGTGGAAGAAATTCAAGCAGCATTTGGTGACTACTTCCAAGGTCAAGTAACATTCGAAGAAGCAAAACAAAACTTTGAAATCGCGGTGAAAGAACGTCACCCTGAAATTACAGAAGTTATATGGCCAGAATAGTTTAACTCAATAGCAACTATTAAAGCGAAGTAAACAGTCAATCCTTGATTACTTCGCTTTATTTTATGAAGGAGAATTAAGATGAAACGAAGTGGAAAATTAGTCAGCTATTCAAAATGGGGTTATCTATTCATACTACCGTTCTTTATTACTTATTTTATTTTTTCATTTATCCCTCTTTTGGATACCGTAAGATTTAGTTTTTATGAATATTTTAGTTCAGGCTTGCGTCAAATTGGACCAAACTTTGTAGGTTTAGCGAATTATAAATCGTTATTGGAATCAGATATGTTACGTTATGCAGGGAATACTTTGATTCTTTGGTTACTAGGCTTTGTTCCTCAAATTGTAGTTGCACTGGTTCTAGCTGTTTGGTTTACAGATAAACGAATAAAAATAAAAGGTCTACAATTTTTCAAAGTAGTTATGTATTTGCCAAACTTAATTATGGCTTCAGCTTTTGCCATGATGTTCTTTGCTTTATTTTCGACTAATGGGCCAGTGAACTCAATCTTGATGAATTTAGGTTGGATTTCTAAAAAAATTGATTTTTTAGGAACTCCTTTTGGCACAAGAGGTATGATTGCTTTTATGAACTTTTTAATGTGGTTTGGAAATACGGCTATTTTACTGATGGCGGCGATTCAAGGGATCAATGAAGAAATATTTGAATCGGCTGAGATGGATGGTTGTACTCCTATTCAAAAATTCATTCACATTACCTTACCAATGATTCGTCCGATTTTAGCGTATACCCTAATTACAGCGATTATCGGTGGTTTACAAATGTTTGATGTCCCACAAATATTAACCAATGGACAAGGGTCACCTAATAGAACCTCCATGACGTTGATCATGTTTTTAAATAGCCATTTAAAAAGCCGTAACTATGGGATGGCTGGGGCTTTATCGGTGTATTTATTTATTGTAAGTGGGGTTTTATGTTATTTCGTTTATAAAATGCTTGAAGAGCGTGATCCAACTGGGATGATGCGAGAAAAGGTAAAACGAAATCGTAAAAAAGGAGTGTTGAAAAAATGAAACAGAATAAACTGATCAGTTCGATTTTCAGATATATGGTGTTAATTATCTTATCCATTTTATGTTTATTTTCATTTTATATCTTATTAATTAGTTCAACACAATCACATGCAGATTTACAAAAAGGATTTTCAGCCTTACCAGGAAAATACTTTATGGAAAACTTGAGGAAAGTTGCGACAGATGGAACATTTCCAATGTTTAGAGGAATTGCCAATAGTATTTATGTTTCTTCTGCTGTTGCTGTCCTTTGTACCTACTTTTCAGCATTAACCGCGTATGGTATTTATCGTTATGACTTTAAACTAAAAAAATTGGCCTTTTCGTTTATTATGGCTATTTTAGTTATGCCAACACAAGTGACAGCTATGGGGTTCTTGCGTTTAGTTACAAACTTGAATATGGATGATACGTTATGGCCATTAATCTTGCCATCGATTGCTTCTCCAGCTGTTTTTTATTTTATGTATAGTTACCTACAAGCATCCTTGTCAATCTCAGTTGTAGAAGCTGCACGGATTGATGGCTGTGGTGAATTTGCTATTTTTAATCAGATAGTGTTACCGATAATGAAGCCAGCCATTGCCGTTCAAGCCATCTTTGTCTTTGTTGGTTCATGGAATAACTACTTTATTCCTGCATTGATTATCAATTCAAAAGACAAAATGACAGTGCCAGTTTTAATCGCAACCTTACGTGGGGCTGATTTTATGAACTTTGATATGGCGAAAGTTTACATGATGATAGTCGTGGCTATTATTCCTATCGTCGTTGTTTACTTATTGTTATCTAAGTATATTATTGCAGGTGTAACTTTAGGGAGTGTTAAAGAATAACTGATTTATTATAAAGGAGTATGGATTTAATGAAAGAGATTATTAAAAAGTTTTTTTCTTTAATAGCAGTATTTATTTTAGTATGGGGTACAGCTAGCGATATTCGATTCATTTTTGCCAATGAATCTTCTGGTATTGAAAGTGAATACTTAGAAGATTACCAAGATACAGGTGTGGATACCGATCGCTATCAACAAGTTTGGAATGATGAATTCGAAGAGGATACTTTAAATCGCGATGATTGGAATGTCGAATTGCATCAACCTGGGTGGGTTAATGAAGAATGGCAAGAATATATCGATAACGAATCAGTATTACAGATAAATGATGGCAATTTAGTCATACAACCCGTTAAGGAAACCATTGATGGTCAAGATTACTATTACTCTGGTCGAGTGAATACACAAAACAAACATAATTTTAAATATGGTTTCTTTGAAGCCCGAGTGAAGGTACCCAAAGGTCAAGGTTATTTACCAGCGTTTTGGCTAATGTCTGCAGATGAAAACTTATACGGACAATGGCCTCGTAGCGGGGAAATTGATATTATGGAAATCCATGGAAGTAATACGACAAAAAGTTATGGGACGATTCATTATGGAAATCCACACCGTGAAAGCCAAGGTCAATTTCAATTGGAAGATGGAGACTTCAGTGAAGAATACCATGTATTCGCATTAGAATGGTTACCTGGAAAGATTAATTGGTTTGTCGATGGAAATTTAATTCATACTGAAAGTGAATGGTACACTAGAACAGAAGGACAAGGTGAAATTACTTATCCAGCACCATTTGATTCCGAATTCTATGTGATTTTTAATTTAGCCATTGGCGGAAGTTGGGTTGGATATCCAGATGATTCAACGGAATTTGAAACTCAATCATACGCTATTGATTATGTTCGTGTGTATCAACAGGATAATTATGATGAAAATGTAATGAAACCAAATCAAACGTTTAAGGCAAGAGAAGCCGATGAAACAGGTAATTATATTGTTAACGGGGAGTTTATGGAAGTTGAAGCATTGGATGATGATGCAAATTGGGTCTTTTTAACTACTCAAGGAGGCATCGCCAATGCTGAAATTTTCCAAGAACAATTAGTTATTGAAACAGAAGCTGCCGGTGAAGTCGATTATAGTGTACAATTAGTCCACGCACAGTTACCATTAGAACAAAATTACCAATACCGTGTGACCTTTAATGCTTGGAGTGATGAAGCGCGCATGGGTCGCGTTGCAGTAACCGGTCCAGATAATGGCTATATTCGATATTTAGAGGATCAAACCTTTGAATTAAATACGGAACCAACTGTATTTGAATATGAATTTACGATGAATCAAGCTTCTGATGAAAATGGAAGATTAGAATTTAATTTTGGTAATGTCAACGCATCCTCAAACATTTATTTAACAGATGTGCGAGTAGAGCGTTTAGCTGAGGTTGAATCAAGCACAACTAAATCAGTTTTATCAAATGGCAACCATGTTTATAACGGACAATTCCAAGAGGGAGAAAACCGCCTAGGTTTTTGGCAATGGCAAGCGGATGATTTAACCCAAGCCGTATCATCTCTAGAAGATGGAAGACGATTAATCGTTGAGGGCTCTAATGATAATAATCCACATATTTTGTTTCAAGAAGGATTACCATTGGCTAAAGATATTGAATATGAATTATCGTTTGAGTTAGAATCTAATGGAGAATTTGAGTTAATTGTGACAATTGGCGACTTAGCATTATTGATTCCTGTTGAGGAAGGGCTAAATGTATATCGTGAAACCTTCACCTTATCGTCAGAGCAACTAGAAAATACCGATTTAACATTTGAATTTAATAATAATGAAGCGATTCGTCTCGATAATGTTAAAGTACAAGAGAATCTCCTAATCAAAAATGGTAGTTTTAATGCTGGATTGACTGGTTTTAATCCATTTATTGATAGTTCGGCGAACGCTTCCGTGGTTGTTGATAGTTTAAGTGAAGAAAATGCAGTAGATTTCACTATTTATGATACAAGCGATCAAGCATGGAAAATTCAATTAATACAAGAGAATATCCCATTATTAAAAGGGAAGACTTATCGATTGAGTTTCAAAGTGAAGAGTAGTCTTGAACGGAATATTATGTATGCCTTGCAAAGAGATGGCAAAGTAGATGATAACTGGATGGCTTATTTAGCTGAACAGATTATTCCTGTTTCAACAGACTATCAAGAAGTGAGTTATGAATTTACAATGGAAGAAGCGGATGATCTTAATGCACTCCTAAGTATTTCATTAGGTGCCGTTGATGGGGTTCAAATAGCTACCGAACACCGTGTCGTGATCGATGATATTTATTTAGAGGAAGTTAATTAAGATTTAGTAAATGGTTTAATATTGGGGTGAGGACTTGTGAAACTATTAAATGATAAGTGGATAATTGAACCGGATTTTTCCGAGCTTGGGATGAAGCATCGCAAATTATCAGAGGAATATTTGTTCTTTAAAGCAGTGGCTGAAGGTAATTTGAGTGTAGTAAATGAAAATTTACGTGAAAATCAGTTTGCTGAAGCTAGAGGATTCGGAAAGCTATCTAAAAATAATACGGTCAATGTTAAGTATCACTTCGTCATCGCTATCGCAATGATTACAAGATATTGTAGTAAAGCTGGCATGGAAATAGAAAGAGCTTTTCGCTTAAGTGATTACTATATTCAAAAACTCGATAATTTGCATACGGTTCAAGAGGTTCACCAACTACATGAAGAAATGGTGCTGGATTTTACCAACAAAATGCGATTAATTAAAAGTAGCAATACAGTATCGAAACATATCACTGAATGTAACAACTATATTTACGGACATATTCAAGAACGTATACTTGTCGAAGATATTGCCATCGAGTTAAATGTGAGTGCTAGTTACTTATCACGCTTATTTAAAGCCGAAATGGGTATATCAATCAGTAAATATATTAATCATCAAAAGATAAAATTATCGATGAATCTATTGAGGTTTTCAGATGAATCAATTTTAGACATTGCGAATAAATTTTCCTTTTCTTCACAAAGCCATTTTATTAAACAGTTTAAAGAGTTTGTTGGAATGACACCTAAAAAATATAGAGACAAATATTACATGACAATTGAACAATAAAATTGAAATTCATTTGTAGTCGGAGGAAGCTAATGACAAATACAGATAATGTAAGTGAATTAGTTCAACACATTAATATTAAAGATGGCATTTTAGGTACGAAGACGATTCGTCCTAAAATGTCTCAGTTACTAAGACAAGTTGCCGCAGAGAGTATTGTCCTTTTGGAAAATGATGGTGTATTGCCTTTACAGGAGAATACTCGACTTTCGGTTTTTGGCCGTTCTCAACTGGATTATTTTTATGTCGGTTATGGTTCCGGTGGGGAGGTTAATCCGCCTTACTTAGTTAATGTGGTTGAGGGTTTAAAAGAAAAATCCGTTAAGCTTTATGAACCGTTGATTGAAGCGTATCAAGAGTTTTCGGCAAATCATGTGACTGAAGACCATGTTTGGGGACATTGGCCTCGCTTTTTAGAAGAAATGGTACTATCTGATGAAGATATCGCGCAAGCGCGTAATCAATCGGAGGTTGCTATTTTAGTCATTGGACGTGCAGCGGGGGAAGACCGTGAAAATGTGTTGGAAGCTGGAAGTTATTATTTAACGCAAAAAGAAGAAAAATTAATCGAGAAGGTTACGTCTCAGTTCGAAAAAGTCATTTTAATTATTAACAGTGGGAATGTGATTGATTTATCTTGGACGCTAAGATATTCTTTTTCAGCCATTTTATTGGCTTGGCAAGGTGGTATGGAAAGTGGGAATGCAATTGCTGATATCCTTGTCGGAGATATGACTCCTAGTGCTAAGTTACCTGATACTATTGCGATTAATTATGAAGATTATCCTAGTGCAAACCAATTTGGTTTGGAAGAATATGTTGAGTATGTTGAAGATATTTATGTCGGTTATCGTTATTTCGAAACGTTTCATCCTGAAAAAGTGCTTTACCCCTTTGGTTATGGTTTAAGTTATACCGAGTTTGAGCATGAATCAGAGTATCGGATGGATGGCAATCATATTCATATCCATACCAAGGTAACTAATATAGGGGATATTGCTGGGAAAGAAGTCCTTCAAGTTTATTATCAACCGCCTCAAGGTCATTTAGGGAAACCAAGTCGTAACTTAATTCGATTTGATAAAACGGACTTGTTAAAGCCGAATGATTCGCAAGAAATAGATTTCATTTTTAACCTTAAAGAATTAGTTTCTTATGATGATAGTGGAATAACAGGTCATCCTTTCAGCTATGTGCTAGAAGCAGGCGACTATCGTTTCTTTGTGGGTGATAGTCTATCTAACTTGCAAGAAGTTGGTTTTGCTAACTTAGATGATTTAGTAGTGGTAGAAAAATTGAATCAAATATCAGCCCCAGTGCAATCATTTGATCGTTTAGTGGCGGATACGAAAGATGGGAAATTAGTTAAAAGCTATAAAGCCGTTACCCTACAACATATCCCAGTCAAAGATCGTATTGAACGTCACTTAGACACAATAGAAGAAGTGGATGATCAACGTCCCTTCTTAAATACAGAAAAGACTATGTCAGAACTTATTCAGTCCTTGTCCAATCAAGAATTGGATGCCATTACGAGAGGCGAAGGACCGATGAACAGTCCTCATGGACCAAAAGGAAATGCGGGTATGTTAGGCGGCACGGTAGAATCGCTGCGAGAAAAAGGAATTCCACCATTCATTACAACTGATGGTCCAGCAGGTATTCGACTGAATTATTACGCTTCATTATTACCGTGTGGTACGGCTTTTGCTAGCACTTGGAATTTAGATTTAATTAAACATGTAGGTGAGGAATTTGGGATTGAACTGATTGATCTTGGTTCAGATATGATCCTTGCTCCCGGCATGAATATTCATCGCAATCCATTAGGTGGGCGTAATTTTGAGTATTACTCTGAAGATCCTTATTTAACCGGAAAAATGGCAGCCAGCTATGTACAAGGGATACAAGCCAATAATATATCCGCTTGTCCAAAACATTTTGCTTGTAATAACCAAGAAACGAATCGGAATTATAACGATTCTCGGGTATCGGAACGTGCATTCAGGGAGATCTATTTAAAAGGTTTTGAAATTTGTGTCAAAGAATCGCAACCTTACGCCATTATGACTTCTTACAACAAGATTAATGGCATTTGGGCTCACTATCATTATGACTTGGCTACGACAATCTTGAGGGAAGAATGGGGTTTTCAAGGTTGCGTTGTTTCTGATTGGTGGATGAGAAACTCGCAAGATCCAAACTTTGAGCATCTTCACAATAATGCGTATCGGATTCGTGCTCAAGTCGATATTCTAATGCCAGGCGGCTTAAATCCTTTAACGAAGGAGAATGACACTTCTTTAATCGAGTCCTTAGAGCATCCTGAGGGGATAACATTGGCTGAAGTGCAACATTCGGTCCTCAATATCCTAAACCTAATTCAAAAAGTAAAGGGCTAAAGATAAATAAATATCCCTGTTAAGACAATTTGTATGACAAGCATCAGGGGTATTCCTACCACAAAAGCCATTTGTTTGGTTTTATGTCTAAATACATACATAGCGATGAGTCCTCCGATGGAACCGCCAATAAAAGCCAAGCTTAACAAGGTGCGATTTTGTATGCGTCTTTGGTTATGCTTGGCTTTATATTTATCGGTTCTAAAATAAATGAGGTTGATGAATAAAATTTGTCATCAACCTCATCTTTGTTTCTATACAAAAACGCAGATATCCATTATATTAAAAGTACGACCAAATAACATAAGGGGGATATCTACGCATGAATCATTTTATCGAAAAAACACTACAATTGAAAGACCCAAATATTACAATTGATACTGAAAAAGTTGATGAGGTGAAAGTTAACGGCCGTTTATCCCTTATCTACTAAGGAAAATTATCCTATACACCTAAAGCTTGTGAGTGTTGTGGGATTAAAAACAATGCCTTTCAAGTCGTTAAAAATGGCTATCGAACAGATTCACGTATCACTCTAAATACAATCTCAGCTATGCCAGCTTATTTGAAGCTTAAGAAGCAACGCTTTTCTTGCAGAGAATGTGGACAAAATTTTACAGCTAAAACGACGGTTGTCGCAAAACATTGTTTCATTTCAAACGGCGTTAAACAAAAGATTGTGGACTTGAGCACACGTGTTCAAACTGACACAATGATTGCTCAAGATACTTTTGTTTCGACTCATACTGTTCGTCGAGTGATTAAACAAACGGCTTCTGCTATACGTGTTAGACCTACTCATGACTTACCAGAACATTTATCCTTTGATGAATTCAAGAATGTACGCTCAGTAGATGCAGCGATGAGTTTTATCATGTCAGATCCTGTAACGCATCAAGTGGTTGATGTCGTTGAGGATCGTAAGAAGAGATCGTTATCTGCTTATTTTTGTCGCTATCCACTCAAAGTGAGAAGGAAGGTTAAGACCATTACAATTGATATGTATGAACCTTATATGGACATTATTCAACGCTGGTTCCCAAAAGCCAAAATTATGATCGATCCTTTTCATATCATTCAAGCCATTAGTCGAGAACTCAATAAGTATCGCACACAGTTCATGAATAGTGTACGGACGAAA
>NZ_JBQKME010000016.1:0-38446 GCF_052115865.1 Fundicoccus sp. Sow4_H7
TGGATGGCGAAAGTTATCGAATGAAACATAAAGAAAAAATATTTAAAAGTTAATCAACGAAAGTGTCCATTCTTATTTAGCGTTTCTGTCCATTTGTACTTGACGGTTACAACTTTCCTCAAAACTTTATATACCTGAAAATCAATTTCTAAAATTGTTTCTTTATTACCAATAACAAACGGGAAAAGAACCGCTCCTCCTTGAGTATATGGCTGTTTTGGTTTCAATGTAATTTCAAGTAAGAGTTTCACGTTATTATTACTCGTTTCTCTTACGACGTGTTTTTCTACAGGGCTTTCCCCATACCAGCTTCCCATTGACCTAATTATAAGTAAGAGTAGTTCACGATAATTACGATTTTTCTTAATATTATGATATACATCCAAATAGTCATCAAAAACATTATTATTAAATAGAGTATCTTGATGATTAATAAGATACTTGATTCTCAATAAGGTATTGAAAAAATCATCAAATCGATCTTCTTGAGATTTAAATGATTCAAAAATAATGCGAAACTTGTCTCTTTCAGAACCGAGTAATTTTAATACTTCAGAATAAGTATCTGTGGCATGGTAAAGTTGTATTGCTATCTCATCTATTTTTCTTGTTTGTGATTTTGCTGGATCAAACAAATTCATAATGTACAATAAAGATGATTTGCTCGCATTATCAAATAATAAAAATGGTAAATACGAGTCATATGAGGAGCGATCATCTCTTGGGTGACAAATTTCATAAAATAAATTAAATAAATCTCTTGTAGAAATAATTGCTTTATACTCAACTTCTGCTCTAATCAATAAATAAACAATAGCTCGTTGTATATCTTTTCTTAACATAAATTGATAATTATAATGTAAAATCGTTTCAATACCATTTTGATAATCATTACTATATGCAACATAAAATGGATTTTCTTTACTTACTGAAAATACTTTTTGTAATGCTTCTGCATAAAACTGACTATTTAAATTGTCATCAGTGTACTCGAAGTTGCTGTCTTCTCTAAATGAAATTAAATCGAAGACAGGGTGATGAATATTTTTCTTCTCATAATTACTAGTTATATTTGTTGCTTCTATGTATTCAACTAATTGATTAAATTTCTGTGTTACTTTCATATGCGATACTAAATTAGTTAAAACACCTAGATTAATCGCAATTATTAAACGTTTCTCAGTCTGTTCATAAAGTTTATCATCAGAAAACTCCTCAAGTAAATCTAACAATGTTTGAATCGATGTTTTTTGGGGTGAGTCTGTTTCTGTTGCATCATTGTGAATTATAATTCGATTATTTACAAATTCATTTTTATATTTTTTAGAAAACCTGGATAACAAATGACTCTTACCATCTCCAACATTACCCACAAGAAATAGTACCGATTTCTTTTTAGGAATAAGATGTTCAAATAATCTATCAATGAATCTTTCCTCAATGGGTCGATATATATGCATATACTCTTTAAATTCATCAAAATCATTTTCATTGATAATAGCATCTTTAGACTGTATTGAAAGTTTACTAAAAACTTCCTCTAATTCTGATTCTCCATTATTAGAACGCTTAATTCGGTGGTGTAAGTCTTCAAGTTCTTCATATTCATTTTCTGAAATAATATAATTTGACATTGTACGACTAACATTCAAAATTTTGTTGATTCGATCATATGAAGCTAGATTCTTTCGTTTTAAATTAAAAGCATTGACTGATAAATTATCCTTAGAAAAACTATTTTGATTTAATTTATATTTTTCTATTAACAATTGGTGTAACTCTTGTGCTAAATTTAAATATTTATTTTTATAATTTTCATTCATAATTATTGTTACTCCTTAAAACAAAGCTAGTATATTTTAAAATTATGCAATCGTTTTATTATTATTATATCATCTTATCTTATCATTTAAATATAGAAATATAGGAATCCCACAATTTTATACTATTTTGATTTTATTGAATTGCTAGTAGTTGTTAAATATGAGATCATTGAAGAAAAATAAAAGAGGTGTATTCATTGGAGTCTGAGGAAATTAATTTGTTATTGAAACGGCAAACGATAATTTTAGAAGAAGTAGATAATTTAATAAACGAATCAAAAGAGATTACAAAGAAACTATCTCAAATAAGTATGAATTCTATAAAAAACAACAGAGATACACACATAGAAAAAACAAGTACAAAAAATCAAATTAAAAATTTTCTTGAAGATAAAGGTTTTAACGTTTCTACAAAAACTATGTACGGAAATAAAATCACTATCGTTTCTAATAATGAAAAAGAATAAAAACAATTATTAAACAGAGCAAATACTATGATTCTTCGCCTTACCAAGCTTGGTTTACTATAAATTCTAATTCCCTCGATTTTATTGACATATTCATTTTTATTTACATTGATAATTCTGGTTCAGAAAAATCTTTAGTAATAGAAAACGATGTTATGGCTATACTATCTGAGTCTATCTCTAAAATGCCAGATGGTAGAATGAATATCAATCTAGTTCTAAAGGATGATAAGGTTATTGAGTATACATCAAAAATTAATTTAACAAATCATATTAATGATTTTAGTGTTTTTTAAAGTAACAGTTTATACTATTATTATCATTTACATTATTACAACCGAATATAGAGAGGTTATTTATGAAAAAAGAAATTTTTGTAGTTGGAGCTGTCATACAATCTAATGAGCTAATTCTTTGTGCTCAAAGAGGGCCAGATAAATCACTCCCTTTAATGTGGGAATTTCCTGGAGGAAAAATAGAATCGGGAGAAACTGCACGTCAAGCACTTGAAAGAGAAATTCAAGAAGAATTAAGATGCCAAATTGAAGTGTTGGATGAATTAACTACCACTCGTTATGAGTACGACTTTGGAATAGTTAATCTAACTACCTTCAATTGTAAGTTAATCAAAGGTGAACCTGTATTAACTGAACACAAAGCTGTTAAATGGTTACCGATCAGTGAACTCAATTCACTTGAATGGGCTCCTGCGGATATTCCAACCATTCATGTATTACAGAATATTTTATAAAGGTGTTGCCTATGTACAATTTGGTAAATAATACAACCGAACGTAATTTATTAGATGTATTAACGGATTCAATTGAAGATTGTAAAAGTTTTTATTTCAATGTTGCATTTGTTAGCTATTCAGGTGTTCAGCTTTTATTAGATAGTTTAAAAATTGCCAAAGATAAAGGAATTCCAGGAAAACTTATTACTGGAACATATTTGAACTTTACAGATCCTAAAGCCGTTCGACGTTTGATGGAATTCAATAATTTAGATATCCGTATTTTTCAAGCATCAGAAACCCAAGGTTTTCACCCGAAAGCTTATATATTTGAATATGAAACATATTTTAAAGTTATTATTGGGTCATCTAATTTAACAAACTATGCTTTGAAAAGTAATATTGAATGGAATTTACAAGTAATTGCAAAAGAAACGGATGATCAAAGTCATTTTCTAGAGTACTTAAAAGATAGTTTTAATACTATTTGGGACCAATGCCACCCAAATACATCTGAAATATTAGAAGACTACGGTGAATATTATACACAAGTCTACAAAAAAGATTTAATAGAAGAACCACAAGCTCGCCAAATATATACATTCCCACTGCCACCACGTTTGCGACCAAATTCGATGCAACTTAAAGCTGTAGATGCACTAGAATCCCTAAGAGAAAAAGGAGCAGAACGGGCATTAGCAGTTGCTGCAACGGGTACTGGAAAAACATATATGGCCGCATTTGATGTGAAAGAAGTAAAACCATACACCATGCTTTTCATTGTTCATCGTGCGTTAATCCTGAAAAAAGCACTGGAATCATTTCAAAAGATACTTAAGGTTCCTAGCGATAAGATTGGTCTTTTTACTGGAAATAATAAAGATTATGGAGCAAGTTATTTATTTTCAACGAATTTGTCTATGAGCAATAACCTGCATTTATTTAGTCCTGATGAATTTGATTACATCATCATTGATGAAGCGCATCATGCAACAAGTGCCACTTATCAAAAGATAATCAATTACTTTAAGCCAAGATTTCTATTGGGCATGACCGCAACTCCTGAGCGTTCAGATGATGGGAACGTTTATGATGTTTTTGATAATAATTTAGCAATTGATGTTCGACTTAGAGAAGCTTTAGGTGAAGGATTATTGGTGCCATTTCATTATTATGGTATTACTGATCAATCTGAAATTGATTTAAGTGACGACACTTTAACTCCAGATCAGATTGCCGAAAGGTTAAATGTAACAAGTCGAGTGGATTTTATTATTGACCGTATGAATTTTTATGGTTATGACGGTTACAAACTTAAATCTTTAGGCTTTTGTATTACAAAAAAACATGCTGAATTTATGGCGACTGAATTTAATAAACGAGGAATCTCTTCTACATATTTAACCGCTGAATCCTCTGAAGAAGAAAGACGAGTTGCGATTGATTTATTGGAAAATGATGACGAAAAATTGAGTGTCATTTTTACAGTCGATTTGTTTAATGAAGGTGTTGACATTCCAAGCGTGAACCAAGTATTAATGCTTCGTCCAACTGAGTCTCCTATTATTTTTACACAACAACTAGGACGAGGTCTTCGTAAGCATGAATCAAAAGGTTTTCTGACTGTACTGGATTTCATTGGAAACTACAGTAAATCATTCCTAATTGCGTTAGCACTCTATGGTTCGCGTTCAGTGAGTAAAAAAGAAATAACACATGCTGTTAAACATGATTTTCGTAGTATTCCCGGACCGTCAAATATTCGAATGGATAAGATTGCTAAAGAACAGATATTGAATCAGTTAGAGCGTGAAAACTTTTATTCATTGAATTATTTAAAAGAAGACTTTCAAAGTTTTAAAAATGCACTTGGAGGACGTACTCCATGGACTCTACAGGATTATTTAACTTTGGAAGGTGCTCCAGACCCTGTACTATTTTTCAGTAAATCAGTCACTTCAAACCGTTCTAATAACTATTATCAATTCCTTTCTATCGTTGAAAAAGGGAACGATAAAGTAAGCAAAATAATTTCAGATTGGCAATTTATGGAGATATACTCCACATATTCTGCATTATTGCCAATAAAAAGACCGCATGATTGGGCAATTTTAGAATTAGCTTTGGAACAGGAGATATTTACTTTTGAAGAGGCATTGGATAGAGTTTCGCAATATGTAGAAGGAGATCAGCAAGATTCTACTTTACATGCGCTGGAGACATTTGAATTAAAGTATGCTGATAGCAAGGAAATAAAAGGATTTAAAACGTTAGAGAAACAATACGATGCTTCTTATCGTTTTAATTCGATTCTACATAAGTATGTCAACCATCCAACTTTCAATCCTATATTAGCTGATTTAATCCACTATGGATTACTACGATATCAAATTGAACAAGGTCATACAAACTATGGTATGCCATTCTTAAAATTATATGGTGAGTATAGCCAACGTGAAGTTGGTTTGATGACTAATTTTAGAAATACACATTCATCATTTAGAGGTTCCACTCTACAAGAAAAGAAAGATGGAAATTCATACTTCTTATTTATTGATTTACATAAAGAAGAAGATATTGATGAAAGTATTAACTATAAAGATAAATTTATAAGTCCAGATCAGTTTCAATGGGAAAGTCCAAATGCTACTCGAGTTTCTTCAAAACGTGGTCAAGAGTTAACAAATAATGTAGAAAACGACATTATGATTCATTTGTTTGTTCGCAAATACAAAACTGTTAATAATGTCACCCAACGATACACTTATATTGGAACAGCTGATGCCATCAGTCATCAGAACGAAAAACCAATTGAGATTCAATATAAATTGCATCATAAGATGCCAATTGATTTGTATCAAGAATTTGAACCTGAGAAGGTTGTGTTTTGACAAACACACAATAGAAAATGATATTTAAACTAATGTATTCTGACAGTTAAAATATTTACTGAATCAATTAATGTTAGAAACATGATTACTTTATACTGACTTACTTTCACATCATTTATACGAAAAAATCCAAACTTTTAAATTATAGTGTTAAGATTCGGCTTAGGACAGTTCCACTATAATTTATAAAGTTTGGATTTTTGAAGTACTTACAATCCCTATACTAAATTTCTAAAATAGGGATTAAACACTAAAACTCATAATGAATAGACTCTTTGTATTCTTCAATCAAGTGCTGATTCAACGCATCCCCACCATCAAGATTTGCACTATAAAAGATTGGTGGTTTTTCCATTCCATTTTCTACCAACTTTCGAACGGTCTCAACGACGATCGAATTTAGAATGGTAGCTCCAATAACTGTTGACGTTGGAGCTACTTTTGTTTCAACGTTTGGAATTGATATAGCACCATCACCCACATCTCCATGATTATCTATAACAAAATCACAATATTCATAGAGATTTTTGCCAGATGAATGGCGTGAACTTACTGTTTTAGAATATGCTAAATTTGTAAGGCCGATAGTTTTCACCCCTAATTTTTGGGCTTCTATGGCCAATTCAATGGTCACTGGATTGCGACCTGAAACGGAATGTAAAATTAAAACGTCACCTGATTTAAAAGCTGTTTTTTCAGCTAATAACGTTCCATAACCTTCTAATCTTTCCATCCGAGATGTATGAGTAATGGGGCTAACATCAAGAACGACTGATTCTCCAAAAATCGGATTTATGGTCATTAAACCTCCAGCACGGTAATATAACTCTTGTGTTAGGATCCCTGCATGACTTGCGCCAAAAATATAAATAGAATTTTTCTCATCTATAGTTTTAGCTAAGAGGTCACTCACTTGATTCATAACATCTTTTTCTTCTATTTCAACTACTTCTAAAATATCTCTTATTCTATCGAAATATTCTAAATTCATAGTCCAATACCTGCTAATAAATCACCGATCCATTTAGCAATTGGCCCAAATAATGAGAAGTCATTCCCACCAAAAATTAACAACCAATCGCGAATTGTATCATTAAAGACAATAACTGAAATTCCCATTAAAACTACCATAACTAAGGAGGCTACAATGGTACCAATAATTGATCCTTTAAGTCCACCTTGTCCTTCACCAACAACAGCAGCTCCACCAATTTCAAAGAATGAAGTTATTACTAATGGAATTAATAGTACTCCAAAGATATTAAATGTGTTTGCAATAACAATCATAATGGTTGAAGTAATCATCGCAACAACAAATCCAATAATTACCGCATTTGGTTTATAGTTAAACAGAATTGGTACGTCAAATGCAGGAATTGCTCCAGGAATAAGTTTTTCTGAAATACCTTGGAAAGCTGGTACAATTTGATTGATTAATAAACGAACCCCATATAACATAACGAGTAATCCAGCACCAAATGTAATACCTTGTGTTACTGCATAGAAGAAGGTATTTTGCCCTTCTGGAACTACAATTGGTAAGAAGATTGCAATAACTAAATACATTAAAAATATAACTAAAGCACCCATAACAGATGTATTTCTAAAGAATGATAAGCTTTTTGGCACGTTTACATCTTCAGTTGATTTTCGTTTGTCACCAAACTGACGAGCAACTAATCCAGAAATAATACTTAGCATTCCAGTTGGATGTCCAATTAAAAATGACTCATCTTCAGTGACATCCCAAATAAATTTACGCATAATCCAAGGCATAAATGACCAATATAAAGCTGAGAATACAGCTCCAAAGATGATTAACGTTCCTCCTGTTAAGCCGGCTTCAACACCTGCTGCAACAAATATAAATGGGAACCACCAAAGCATGTGACCTGTTAAAAATATTGTTTTAACGGGTGTAAATCGCGCTATGAGTAGATGTAAAATTAATCCAAAGAACATCGCCAGACCAACTTCACCACCATGCATTTCTGTAAAAGCGACATCTGTTAGTGCATTACCGACTTCAGCTGCTTCAGTTAAACCTTGTTGAAAAGCTGTATTAATAGGCGAAATTGAACCAACAATAATCCCCACACCAGCATCAATAATGAACATTCCAAAAGCAGCACTCATGGCACCTTCTAAAATATTAGAAAAACTTTTCCGCTGTAAAAGTAAGCCTAGTGCAGCAATTAAACCTAGTAATATAGGTGGATTGCGAAGGATATTATCTGTAAAAAAATCTAATATATTCATAACATTAAACAATCCTTTCCATTAAATTATTTATTTTGTAAGAAGTCATCAATTGCTACGCCAACTTCCGCTTGATCCATATAACGTTTAATTGGATAAACTGGCACATTGGCTGAACTTTTTACTTCATCACTTAATTCTTGACTTGTGAAAATAGCATCAACATCACGAATTGCTTTTGCAGAACTTAAATCCGTATTTTCAACTGTACATTCTACACCACGTTCTTTACATACTTTCTCAATTGTCATTTTCAACACCATCGAAGAACCTACACCAAAACCACAAACTGCTAAAAATTTATACATACTATCCCTCCATATTTTCCAATATTTTATTTATTTCATTAATATTTCCATCAATAAATACCTTATAGATATCATCATCCATTAAAAGACTAGATAAATCTGCTAAGGCTTCTAAGTGTGAATTAGAATCTTCTGCAGCTAACACCAAGAAATTCTTGACTGGATTTCCTTTCAAATCAACAGCTTCCTCTAGTGTTAACAATGACATACCTTTTTTATGCACACTATTCCCTGCTTGAGCATGTGGTAAAGCAAAATAGTCTTTAAGTACAATATACGGCCCGTTATCGTGCACACTCTTAATCATTGCATCGACATATTCTTCTTCTATATAATCTTCATTTAGTAAAGGTTGACTTGCTAAATGAATTGCTTCCTCCCAATTTTCGACTGATTGTTTATGCTGCATTCTACTCTTTGGTAACAATTCTCGAATAATTTTAATCTTCTCCTTCCATTCTCAATATACTCTTGAATTCTTCTTTACTTTCACTTTGTAAAAGTGCTTGTAATTTATTGTTATTATTGACTAAATTAAAAATACTTTTCATTATATTAATATGTGTATATGAATCGATTGGGGCTAAACAAAATATAATTTTTATTGGATCATAGCTTTCGTGACCAAATTTTATTGGGTCAACTAATTTCGAAACACTTAAGCCCAGTTGATTGACTCCATTTGTTGGACGGGAGTGAGCTAAAGCTATATTTGACGCAATAACAATATATGGCCCATTGACTTTAACTGCTGTCAGCATGCTATCAACATAATGACTACTCACAAATCTTTCTTCTAAAAGCGGGTTAGCTGTTTTTCTTATAGCATCCCTCCAATCCTTAGCTTTTAAGTTAAATAATACATTTTCTTCTCTTAAGACATCTCTTAAACTTGGTAAGGTTCGCTCAGGATCTAATTCCAAATTGTTCTTTTTAAAGATTTCTGTTAAATCTTGATAGGTAGATTCGTTGATTTGTCCTTTACTTTGACGGATCAATTGTATAATGTCATTAAAAAGTTCATGATTGTGTTGTTTAGACTCGTTGCTTTCAATTTGCCTTTTGAGATTGTCATGGTCTTCTAGAAACTTCTGAATTTTTCCATTGTTTTCTCTAATTAATACGGAGTCTATAATTAATAAAGGAATGGAATCTAAATGTAAATTAACTGTAGAAAACGCAATGTCTACATCTAGCTTATTAATCAGTGATATTTCATTAGTCGATAAAGTAGCAATGACTTTTATATTAAAATTTTCTTCCAACATATGTGCAATTAACTGACTGGTTGCTTTACCATAATTGCAAAAGACTACTGCATAAAAAACAAATGTATTTTTTTGACGGTTTTTACTTAAGCTGACCAAGAAATAGATAGCTAAGTAAGCAATTTCATCATCAGTCATTTTATTGAAATGGTTATCTTCATGACCTTCAAAGGATTGAATTGAATTAAATAACTTTTCATTATTTCCTTTGATTTCATCAGTTAATGGGTTCACAATTTGTATGTTATTTTCTACGCGATTAATTAATTTGATAATATGCTTAAATAATCCTGCAAACAATTCATCTTTTCGATCAAATTCAATGTTCATTTTAGTTTGAACAAACTCGATTAAGTCTAAGGTAAGGATTTGCCCTTTAGACCAATTGGATGATTCATTTAAGGATTCTGAATCAAGGGTTTCGCTGATCAATTTGATATAGTGTTTCTCAGCTGTACTAAGGGTGATATCAAATTGTTTTGCAATCTTTCCACACAGTTCATCAAGCTTAACATCTATTCGTTCATCATCATTGAATTCACTTTGTAATTGATAGCCATTTTTAATTCGGTATACCCAAATCAATAGATATAAGATGGTTTGATTTTTATACATCATATCATTTTCACTCATGATGGATTGACTATATATTTCATTCATTTTTTCAAAGGATTCAAAAGGAATATATTTGAATAAGATTTTTCTTTCAGCAGTCTGATTTTTAAAATCATTAAATATATCAACAACACCGATGATTTTATTGATTACATTAAAAACCATTACCCGTATGGCTCTTTCATCGCCTAGAATCTCAATGTATTTGTTACTAGGGTTGTTCAAAGACAAATGATATTTTTCAAGTATTTCTCTTACTACTTTTAAATCGCCATCCATAGTTGATTTAGATACTTGGAATTCTTCTTGCTTATTGTAAATATACTCCACTTTCCCAAATGTAAATGATAAGATGAGATCTAATATTCTTAATTGACTATTAGAGTAGTAATCGATGCTGCTATTAAGGTTTTCAAGTTTTCTAATTTCATCGTTACTAAAATTTACAACAATTCTACTCCTGTTTATTTGAAGCGCTTCCATATCGTTTTTAAGCAAATATTCGTTGATTGACTTTATATCGGAACGAATGGTTCGCTCTGTCACTGAGAATCTTTGGGCTATTTCGCTAATTGTAATTGAATAATTTTGTTGGTTAATCAAAATTTGAAGTATTTCAAGCCATCGACTTTTCATGTTATCACCTACTTTTAGTTTAGTGTATCAATTAATTCAACACAAGTATATATAATTTCATAGTTTGTGTGAAAAAACACCGTAAAAAAGCAACAGCTCTTCTACGGTGGTGTTGTGATATTTATTTAAAAGATTAGTTATATGGGTTGTAGTCTTCTGGAAGTTCTACGCCTTCGGCTGCGACGATTTCGATATCGCCATCAATGATGTTGTCACCTGCAAAGACTAATTCGCCATCTCCTGCTTTGGTTAAGCCACCATCACCGCTAATGTTGTTTCTGAAAACATCCGATTCACCTAATGTTTCTGTCACAGAATCGAGTGTTACTGTTACGTCTTCTGGGAAAGCACCATAGCCACTAACAGCATCGAAAAAGTTTGTCATCCTCAGCCTTCTTAGTCGTCCAAGATTGGGTAACCTGAATCGATTGCGGTTGTTTGTAAAACTAGGCGTCGTTCTTCGTCACTCATGTAAGGGAAATGTCTTTCTAATAAGACTTCTGATCCATTTGACACGTGAACTTCTTGACCTGCTTCACCTGTTTGCACAAAAGCATAAGTCATTCTATCTAAATATAACTGGCGATCTGCTTGGTATTGCTTTGGATTCGCATCATAAATGCTATGGTTTAAGTCAACGTCATTAGCTGTAGTTAGAGCATCCCCTGTTTCGATCGCTGATTCTTTAACGCCATCAGCTTCGTCCCTACAAAGTACTGAAGAAACAATCGTTGTCGCAGTCATGCGTCCACCCAGATACATCAATACCGCCGAAGTAATGCCTACAATAATTAGCCACAATAGTAAAAGTTTTTTCGAATTTATTCGCTACCATTTAATTGAGCAAACCAATAATGGATCATTGCAGAGATATTTATTTTGTTGTTGATGAACAAGCGGATAAGAATGGTGAGCAAGACGCCGAAAACGAACAGAAAGGTTCCAATGAGTTTGGATAAGTGAAGTTTTAACATGCTATTGCTCTTTAGCATTTTGTAGTTTTTTGTTTTGAAGTACGTTATACTTTGTTTAAATGAATCGGAGTTGTTTGAGAAGAAAAAGTCAATAATAGGAGGAATTTTCGTGCAAAAATTACAGTTTTCGGATGTGACTGCGGAACAAGTCGTTGATATTCGTAACCAGCTAGCTTTTCAAAACGGTCACCTTGATGGGGCTTTGAATTTAATTCCAAGGCATTTTAACCAATTTCTTTCAACTTATGTTGGTGACGAGGCGGTCGTTGTTGTGACGGATGATGCGGACGCATTGGATGAGTTGGATTCTAATGAGCAAATTAGGGGATATTTATTAGCGGAAGAAATCCCTGCGGAGGTATTGGTTCAGTTACAAACAATTTCTGCGGCTGATTTACTCCAATCGGATGATGAGTTTGTTTTGTTAGATGTTCGCAGACCTGAAGATATTACCCGCCCTGCTCCTGAGAAGAACTTGGTGAGCATTCCGTTTGCTGAGTTGCCAGGGCGTTTAGCGGAAATTGATCAAGCGTTGCCAATTTACACCCTGTGCGGTACGGGCAACAGCGCGACAGCAGTGGCTTCCTATTTGGTGAAGCATGGTTTTCGTGCCAAAGTGGTTGAAGGTGGTATGAAGGCAGTTCAAGAAGAACAGTCGAAGTAATTTGAAGAGAGTTAAAGCGACTAGGGGTCAATTCCTAGTCGCTCTTTTTGTATTTAGTCATCAAAATGAAAAACTTTACCGCTTCGTTCATATAGAATATCGTCAACGTTTAGGCGATGATTGGCAACGCGTGCGACGGTGAAAAAGTAGTCAGACAAACGATTGATAAAAATTTGCACATGCGGATTAGCATCTGCTTCTTGGCGGTTTGTTTCAAAAGTATTGTCAGCTTTGCTGGCTTCCAGATACTGATTAAACGTGACGATGGCTCGTTCTGCGCGGCGTGTGATCGTCCGACACACATGCAGTTCGCTCGCCAGTCGACTACCACCTGGCAATATGAATGATTCGAGTGGTTTCGGCTCATCTGCATAGGCATCAATCCGGCCTTCGAGCCATTTGCTCTGCGCTTGTGTCATGCGATAGGGATATTTATTTGTATTGGACGTCGCCAAGTCGTTTCCGCAATCAAATAAATACTGCTGAATCTGCTGCAGCTCGGCGGTCAATTCCGGCCAAGCTTCGGTCGAACTCGCTGCCAGACCGACAAAGGAATTGAGCTCGTCGATGGTCCCATAAGCCTCCACGCGAACCGAATTCTTCGTCACCGTATAATTCCCGTTAATTTTCGTTTGTCCCTTGTCGCCCACACCAGTGTATATTTTCATCTCATTCGCTCCTTTAAAGTGATTCTTATTTATTATACTAAAAGTTTTGGGAGTGGTGGGATTTTGATAGAATTTTGCGGAACGAGTGATATATTTATCACTCGTTTGGGTTTCGAGTCATATTTATAGCACTCGTTTAGGTTTCGAGTCATATTTATAGCACTCGTTTAGGTTTCGAGTGATATTTATAGCACTCGTTTGGATGTCGAGTCATATATTTATCACTCGTTTGGATGTCGAGTCATATTTATATCACTCGTTTAGGTTTCGAGTCATATTTATAGCACTCGTTTGGATGTCAAGTCATATTTATATCACTCGTTTGGATTTCAAGTCATATATTTATCACTCGTTTGGATTTCAAGTCATATATTTATCACTCGTTTGGATGTCGAGTCATATTTATAGCACTCGTTTGGGTTTCGAGTCATATTTATATCACTCGTTTGGGTTTCGAGTCATATTTATATCACTCGTTTTCAATTCAAAGGTAACTTTCTATCCTGGTTTGCATAATAAAGATAACATTATTTAAAACAAAAACAAAAAAGCTCCACTAAGTCGCATCAATACGACCTCGTAGAGCTCTACAAAGCTAATTATTCGTCACCCATTTTTCAGCTGTATAAACGCCTTCGGTTTCTTTAATTGAATCCGACATATACAAGCTATTTGTTTCCGTATCAAAAGCGTATATTAAGGCGTTATTTATTAGAACAGCATAATCTGCGATAGCATCGCCAGTTAAATCGACTTGTTCTGGAGTGAGGGCACTCACAGTGGTGTCACGCGGAAAACTAGCGTTTGTGCCCAAGTTCATCGCCAACACTTTTTGTAAAAAGCTATTAAATGAATCGAATTCCATTTTAAAGTCATTGTGATCAACGAGGTCATTATCAAAACTGTATTGTAGCATCTCGTACACACGTTGCTCGACTAAAAAAGCATCCACTTCTTCAGATGTCTCAACCTTCTCCATCGGCACCACGAGAGTTTCAGCATCTTGCAAGCCAATCAAATGATTCACATCCACAACAACCTCTTCATCCACCGCATAAACACCGACGCTTTGGTAAACACGGGCATTTTGATAATTTTCACGCAGATCGTAAGCCAGTGACTTATAGGGATACAAGCGGTCAGGGTTACCTTCTTCATCAAGTAACACGACCGGTGAATTTGTCCGCCCTAGTAAACCAGAAGTTAAGCCGCCATCCCCTTCGCGCAGGGCAGCAGTCAGAACGACTAAATCTTGATAAATCGCATCCCGTTCTAAAACATTACCATCAGCATCTCCATAAAAACGAAGCCCCGTCGCTTCAGGCGCGTTTATAAAATAATAAACTAAATTAAAAATACCATCGTCGTTAATGTTTAAAATAATTTTTACATCCACATCTAATTCTTCCAAAGTAACTTGTGTCGTATACAATCCAACATGGTCAGCTGTTTCTTCTGGTGCAACATACTTGCTATCGTCCGAATTTAAAATGTTAGCTGGGATAAAATTCGCATCATTGGTCCCGTGTGTGTGGTGATCATCGGCAGAAAATGAATCCACCTTTTCATGATTGTGGTCTTCGCCGTCATGAGCAGCGATATTTATTGGGGTGAGGGTTGTTAACAGCAAAAGGCTGAGTAAAAGTTTGAGTGTTTTGCGCATATTAAATCCTTTCCTAGTTTGGCTGGATGCCAGAAAATTGATAAATAACGCCGTCCTGGTCAACTAACGTCCCGTCAACTTCCTCCAAAGTAAATAATACTTCTTCAAACAATTGAATGTGCCACGCTTCGTCGACTTTTGAAACAAGAGGACTGGCAATCGTATAATAAGAAAAACCGTCTTTTTCCGTATAATAAATACCTGGAATCCGATTATTAATCAAGTTTAGTACATCGTTTTGTGACATGTCAGGCGTAATCATGGCTGTGATTTCCTCATAAGTAGCCTGCAAATCGTAAGGCAAATCGCCATTTTCAATGTACAATTGACGGACACCTTCGGTATAACGCATCAAATCCGGATGGGGGAAATCATGAAAATCCGCCAAATGATCCACTCGATTATGCCCCTCCAAATCAACCGCATCATCTACATATATCACCAACTGATTTTGCTTAAACAACAGGCCGTTAATGGCATAATCGTCCGGAGCCGCAAAATACCCGTCAAATGGCAAGCTGTCAATCGACTGACGATCCGTTTGAGCTTCTACTGCCATAGGAAAAACACTAAAAACCACCATCAAACAAATAAATATCGCTTTTTTCATCACATACTCCTCGATAAAATTGAAGAAAAAGTGCAGCGTTAATCAGATAACGCTGCACTTTGGGCTTTTGATTAAAGTTCTGAATTATTCTGCGCTTTCAGTCGATTCTTCAGATGTAGCTTCTTCTGTTGCTTCTTCTTCGACAACTTCTTCCTCACCAGTGAATTTACCCGTCACTTGGATGCGGTCAACTGCTGTTTCGCCACCTTCGTATAAGCCCATTGCAGCTAATAATTTGTAAGCAACGTCAACGTTTTCGAAGTTACCTTCAAACATTGCAGCGCCAGCACCAATAGCATATACAGGGACACGTTCAGGTGAGTGGTCAACTGTTGTAAATGCTAAACCAGCTTTACGCGCTAATAAACGAGCTGAAGCAATTGAAATTGGTAAATAAGAGAAATATCCTTTGGCTAAATCAGCTTGTGACGCACTACGCTCTTCTCTTGGTAATTTAGATTGATCAAATGCATAACGTAATTCTTCTAATTCGTAAGGTGTTACTAACATTAAATCTGTTTCTTCCGCTTCACGTTCAGCCGCTTCTGCTCTGGTTAAAACTTCTTCAGTTGCTTCGAAATCAAAGATAAAACCAAAGTTTTCAGATAGAACTGGAGCAAAATCTTCAAACGTCATTTCTGGATTAGCTTCTAATTCACTTGCAAAAATTCTGTCAAATACTTCTTGAGAAACTTTTTGGTTATCCAATAAGTGGAAGTAGCTATTGTAGCCAGTTTCTGAGTTACCGATAGTGAACCCACCTGTTGGGTGATCCGCAGTTACAACGATTAACGTATCTTCTGGATTTTCATAATAGAAGTCTACCGCAACTTGGATCGCATTTTGGAAGTCGATGACTTCTTTAACCGCTGTTGCTCCATCGTTAGCATGCTCAGACCAGTCAATTTTACCTGATTCAGTCATCATGAAGAAACCTTCTTCATTGGTGCTTAATACTTCAATCCCTTTAGCAACCATATCAGCTAGGTCTGGTTCACCTTCTGCACGGTCAATCGCATATTTCATAGAAGTTCCGTCTACTGACAGGGCTTCTTCAACTGGAGCATAAACTTTACCTGATTCCGCCGTAATAGCATCGAACTCTTCTTGTGAATCAGCAACAATATAACCATTTGCTTCCATTAATTCATATAAATCCGTTTGCGAACCATCACCAGTACGTCCACCTAATGAACCACCCGCGAAGTAGTCAAAGTTTGATAATGCCATTTGCTCTCCAATTTCATAATAGTTGTTACGGTGCTCAACGTTTGAGTAGAAAGCAGCTGGCGTTGCGTGGTTTAACGTAACAGTCGATAAGATACCAACTGATTTACCTGCCGTTTGTGCTTTTTCAGCAACAGATTCTGTTTGTTCTGTAAATCCTGGTGTTAAACCAATTACGTTTGAATCAATTTTAACCCCATTACCAAATGCAGTAGCTGTAGCTGCTGAGTCTGGCACATAGTGGTCAGCGTCTGTTGGGTTTTGTAAACCAATTACTGGGAATTGAGAGAAGTTTAAAGGTTGAGCTTGTGCTGTCCCATTACCTGCATTTCCATTGTCTGGTCCTAAGTAGTATTCTGCCGCAGATACAGGGATGTTACCCATTCCGTCACCGATGAATAAGAATACATATTTCGCTTGGTTTTCGTTCACTAAGCTTAAGTCTTCAGTTAAAGGACGACCTTCTTCCAAAGTAGCAACAGGTAATTCCGCCCATTGTCCTTCTTCTTGAACAGCTAAAGCAACTGTAGGTGTTACGACTGATAGTAAAGCAGAGGCACATAGCGTCAGTAAAAGAGATTTTTTCATTTTACATAAACTCCCTATCCATTTTTATTATAATATGCTTGCCATATTATAAATGAATTTTATCAAACGATTTTTGATTTTATGTAAATTTATCCCCGTATTTGTAAATTCTAGGTATTATTATTGTAAAATTTACGTAAATTGTATAATAAATATCTCTGTGAAAAACGCAGTGATATTTATTCAAAAAAACCCCCATGCCTTTCGACATAGGGAAATAGTGCTTATTTAATATCTTTGTATTCAGCAGCAAGGCCTTTTTGAACGCCAGGGCGGTCGTTGATGCGTTTGGCCCATTCCATTAAATGAGGATAGGATTCAACGTCTAGGAATTTTGCGGAGCCTTCGTAAAGGTTGCCCAGAACCAAGCGACCGTACCATGACCAGTTGATGATATCTGCGATGGTATAAGTATCGCCGGCTAGATATGGACGTTTTGCCAATGTTTTATCGAGTAAGTCGAGTTGGCGTTTTGTTTCCATAGCATAGCGGTCAATGGCGTATTTAATTTTTTCAGGGGCATAAGCAAAGAAGTGACCAAAGCCACCACCAACAAATCCACCTCCAGCTACTTGCCAAAACACCCAGTTCATTGTTTCTGTCCGCCCATGGATATCCGTTGGAATTAATTGCTGATATTTTTCAGCTAAATATAATAAAATTGACCCCGACTCGAAAATATTTAAGCTAGGTTCCACACTATGATCGACCAAAGCTGGAATTTTTGAGTTAGGATTGATGTCAACAAAGTCCGAACCAAATTGATCGCCATCACCAATGGCAATGCGATACATATCATAGTCGGCACCTTCAACGCCAAGTTCTTTCAGTTCTTCTAGCATAACGGCCACTTTAATCCCATTCGGTGTCCCTAGTGAATACACTTGTAACGGCGCGTCACCAACAGGTAAAGTTTGTTCGAAGCGACTGCCAGCAGTTGGGCGGTTGCCACTAATATTGTCGTTTTCATCGTCCCATTCCCATACTTTAGGTAATTGATACTCCGTCATTTAACCACTCCTTAATAAATATCATTGCTTCTACTATACCATTTACACAAGGTTTTTGCTAAAAAGAAGCTTGTTTTTGTTCACAAAAGAGGGTATACTAGTTATTACATTGCTTTATACGGGGGCATAGCTCAGTTGGGAGAGTGCTTGCATGGCATGCAAGAGGTCACCGGTTCGAGACCGGTTGTCTCCATAAAAAGTTTTTATAAGTTTTCAGGAAGCACCTTCGGGTGCTTTTTTTGTTCGTGGGGATGTGTTATGAGTTGGTAGACGGGCTGACACTTCCCACTCACAGCTAAAAGCGTGATACCTTTTGAGGTTTACCCATAACCCGTTCAGCAAAATCATCAACTTTCCTATCACTCAACAAAACCAAAAAAGCGAAACCCGTCATAAACACTGGTAAACCAGCCCTCATAACAGATTTCACTTTAAAAACTTTATTACCTTATAACACTTGCCCTAAAAAACCGCCTTAAACACCAAAAATTTACCTAAGTAGTCCTATTAAATATTGGATACTTTCATTCTCCCACAATATATACAAACCCAATAAGATAAACACTACCGGAACGATGATGCGTTCGTATTTTTCTATGGTATTTTGAATCGTTGGAATAAAAGCAAAGCGTTCACTGATTTCACATAAAATGATGACACCAATTGCAAATACTCCAGCAACTACTAGGACTTCCACCAGACTCAATCCGGCAAGATAAGGAATATAGATACCAAGATTGTCTCCACCAGAAGCGATTGTTAACAAAGCCACAGTTAAAAACAATCGATTGGGTGAGCGTTCTTCTAGTCGTTCCATGACCTCTTCGTCTTCGTCATCATCTTCGCCTACTACGATAAACCGAATCCCTAGGTAAATCGGTACTAAACCTAGCAATCCAATCATCCAGTCTTCCGGCACAAAATTCAAAATAGATGCTGCCACTAGACTCACAATAAATAAAATTGCGGTTCCGATGTATTGCCCTAAATAGATATGTTGCTTCAACCGATGATGCTTCACCTGTGCGAATAAAATAATCAGTATCACCACATAGTCGATACTGGTTGATATATAAACTCCAATCGCTGATAAAATTAATTGACCCATGTCGATCTCCTCTCAGATATTTATTTATAGAAGATGGATAGACGGGCACAGACACATTAACTTAAAAGTCGCCAAAGGATATGAATGAATAAACTGATTCATACCAATCTCCTTAAAAATGATATTTAACAAAAATAATATACCATATATGCATTAAGTTAGCTAAGCTTTGATGAATCAAAATCTCTAAAACTCCCCAAAGTTTCAATGTCCTCATTCCGGTCAAAGTAATCAATCAAACTGCTCCTAAAATAACTTTCAATCTTCGTATAAGTGCTCTTTTTTAGGACTAAGCATCGCAATTTTCCATTGGACAGGATCTTCGATCCACAGCTTAACTAAGCGCTCCATCATTTGAGAGAAAACATTGCCGACAGCATGTTAGGCATCAACCTCGGCGTCCCAGCCCCGATTGCCTGGTTCCCATTCTCTGGCTGGAAAACTCATTTTACGGCGATGGACACGCCAACGGCAAAGACGGCCTAAACTTCTACACCCATACCAAAGTCGTCACCGCCCAATACAACACCAAAAACTTCTAATAAATATCTCTTTTAACGCGATGGCTTAGTAGCTAAAACGGCTATGCAAATTTTCTGCATAGCCGTTTTGTTTAATTGAATTCTCATATTCCATAGTGTAAAGTAGTTCTATGTTTGTATTTATTGGAAGAAGAGGTTGCGATGAAATATCCATTATTAGAAATAAATTTACAGAAACTATTTGAAAATGCGCAGTTGATTTGTGATTTATGTGCTGAGCGTGGCATTCAAGTCGCAGGTGTGATTAAAGGTTTTGGCGGGATGATTGAATGCTCACGGGAATTTATGAGGGGCGGTTGTTCGCAGCTAGCCAGTTCACGTATTGAGCAATTAAAAAGAATCTCACAAAGCGAGTTGGACATTGAGACTTTGTTGTTGAGAAGTCCAATGTTGAGTGAAATCGAAGATGTTGTGGCTTATTCCGACATGTGTTTAATTACAGAAAAAGCCACTTTGTTAGCCTTGGAGTCCGAAGCCAAAAAGCAAAAGAAAAAATACAAAGTGATTTTGATGTACGATGTCGGCGATCTACGCGAAGGGATTTTTGATCCAGAAGAATTTGTTGAAGCAGCGGTATTTATTGAAAGGGAATTGGATTGGGTTGTGCTTGAAGGGGTTGGCTCGAATTTTACTTGTTACGGGTCGGTGGTGCCGACAGTGACGAATCTGGAGCGGCTTTGCACTTTGGCCGAGACGGTTGAGGCTGAGATTGGGCGGGAACTGGCTCTGATTTCGGGTGGCGCGACAACTTCTGTGCCGCTGGTGGTGGACGGGACGATTCCGAGACGGGTGAATCATTTGCGGATAGGCGAGGCGATTTCGACCGGTTTCGATTTGCGTGAAAATTACGATTGCCATTTGGAGGCGCAGCACGACGATGTGTTTACCATTACTGCTGAAGTGATTGAAGTCAATTCGAAGCCAACTTTTCCGATTGGAACGCGGGTAAAAAATTCCTTTAGTGAAACCGTGGAATATGTCGACCGCGGCGTGCGGAAACGGGCTCTGATTGCGTTGGGGCATCAAGATATTGGAGATGCCAAACAGCTAATTCCACTGGATCCTGCGATAGGGGTTTATGGGGACAGTAGCGACCATACGATTTTGGATATTGAAGATAGTGAGTTCGATTACCATGTTGGTGATTTGGTGCAATTTAAGGTTCAGTACCAAGCGATTTTGTATGCGTCGACTTCGGAGTATGTGGCGAAGCGGTTTGTGTGAGGGGATGGGATGTGCCGGTTCGGCTGCTCATTCGGCATATAATTGTTGGGATATGGATAGAGTCCACAAAAATATGTAAAACTATGAAAGGACGAGGCTAAAGTATTAAACTAGTCGCAGCAATGAAGTCACTTTTGGTATTCGTTGAAGAAACTATTGGCTACTTTATGCCTACGATAACTCAATAAGTGATACAATATCTACGAATTATTCTCGCGGTCGGATGAAAAGGTAGTTTTATCCGAACGGTGGGTACTCGCTCGGTTGAAATGGTGGCTTCATCCGAGCGGTGACTGCGCGCTCGGTTGAAATACTCGTTTCATCCGAACGGTGAGCCCGCGATCGGTTGAAATACTCGTTTCATCCGAACGGTGAGTCCGCGATCGGTTGAAATACTCGTTTCATCCGAACGGTGAGTCCGCGCTCGGTTGAAATACTCGTTTCATCCGAACGGTGGGTCCGCGCTCGGTTGAAATGGTGGCTTCATCCGAGCGGTGAGTCCGCGCTCGGTTGAAATACTCGTTTCATTCGAGCGGTGAGTCCGCGCTCGGTTGAAATAGGATAAAATCCACAAAAACAGGCACACCTTAACTTCCACCTACAAAGTTAACATGCACCTT
Source organism: Fundicoccus sp. Sow4_H7 (assembly GCF_052115865.1). Classification (NCBI taxonomy): domain Bacteria; kingdom Bacillati; phylum Bacillota; class Bacilli; order Lactobacillales; family Aerococcaceae; genus Fundicoccus; species Fundicoccus sp. Sow4_H7. The sequence continues at coordinate 21,899 of NZ_JBQKME010000016.1, forward strand.
CAATTTCACTCTCAATCAATCCCACTAAAACTTAATCCTCAGCCAGAACCCCTTCAATAAAAGCAATGGTTTCATCCAAACAAACCAAGGCATTTTCATTTTTGAATTCAAATTGGTATTCGTGGTTCACTTTTTGCTTGCCCTTTTCAAAAAATTTGGTTTGCACTTCGACGCCTAGCCCTCTCAGCTTATTAGCAAACGTTAAACCTTGTTCTTGAAAGGTATGAGAGTTTCCGTCTGTAATATAGCTAGTTGGAAAATTGCCGTTCACATGATCTGCGATCGATGCTTCAAATAATTCTGCCCGCTCAGTCCACTCATGGCTTCGAATCAAGGTTCGCGAAATCGTTCGCAACATGTAACGCACCATAAAACTCTCATGTTTTTGCGATGCCCACTGACTCATGGCCAAAGGACCGCAGTAAGAAATAAAACCTTTGATGTTTTCTACGTCCACCCGCTTGGAATAGCCCAGTGAATTCCGGTAAGCGTCATTCGTTTGTAGCAATACATACTGGCCTGCAATTTGCGCACCCGCAGAGTCGCCGCCGAAAATAATATGCGAGAAATCCAGATATTTATTTAAAATGGGCTCTTTTAATAAATACTGCATGGCAGCATCCAGCTGGTTTAATTGGCTGGGATATTTATTGGTGGGGGTTAAACCGTAATTCAAGGTTATCACCGCGACTTTGGCCCGATGCGTTAAATAAGTGGCAAACTCCTTCATCTGCGACTTGTCGCCACCGACAAAACCGCCACCGTGCAGCCAGATCACCACCGGCAGCTGCTCATCGCCCTTGAGCTGGCTGGGCAGGTACAAATCGTACACGCTTTTATCGAAATAATCGGAATAACTCAAATCGCGCATCACACTGACATGCCGGCTCGCCTGAGCATACAATTCCGGGTTTTTAATCCCATAGGGGTGGCTAAACAGCTGCTTCATCAAGAAAGCTTCCGGCTTGGGCGTCACACGGCTCGTGGCATAAGCTGCCAAAGCTGTACCACCAGCTATTCCACCAATCCACCCCAAAACTTTTCCTATCTTTTTCAAATAAATACCCCTATCTTTTGCGTGAAACTTCTATAGTAATAGGCCGCGTTTTTTCATCTCCGGCTTAAATAGCTCATAATTCTCCTGCGCCTGGTCAAAAAATTGCTTGTAGAAAAAGCCGTAAGCCGCCACCGCATAGGCCGTGCTGTTTTTATAAGTATCTAATTTTCGAAAAATTTCCTTTAGCTGACGGTCATTCAAATTACCCTTTCGCAAATTCTGACGGTCTTTCTCCATTTGACGACGATTTTTCGACCTGCCTAGAAATGAGTACAATATACTCCCTGCCACAATCACAAACACCCAATATAAAAATTCCATTTAACCCTCCATAAAATTCCGTCGCAACAGCACATACTGTTGCATATCGTGAAAATCATCGTGATAACGCTCAGCATCCGGCTGCGTCGCCAAAAAGTCAAACCCCGCCCGCTTCGCCACCTCAGCCGACGCAACATTTTCCACATCACAATAAATATCAATGCGATTCAACTCAAGCATTTTAAAACCATAAGCCGCCACTTTTTTCACACAGCGCGTCATAATCCCTTTTCCAGTATAAGCCGAGCTCAGCCAATAACCAATTTCCGCCCGGCCATTTGTCGGATTGATAAAATGCAGATCTATCGTACCCACAATTTGATTCTCAAATTCGATGACGAACAAGTAAGTTTTCCCCTCGATTTGCTGCTGCGCCATCATCTTTAAAAAATTCAGCTCATCCTGAACACTCGTCGTCTTCTCCACCCAAGGCAAATAACGACCCAAATGCTCCCAATCCCCATCCACCAAATTAAATATCGCTGCCGCTAACTTTTCTGTTGTTGTTGGTGCCACCAAATTCAAGCCCTCATCGACCGGCATCCTAAAAAGATACTGCTCCATCAAACACCTCTTCATTTCATTTATAAAAGCTTAACACGATTTACACAAAAAGTCTTTAGGGAGATGTTGGTTGTGGGAAATCCTGTTTATGTGAAGTGAGTTGGAGTTAATGCAGAAGAGGCGCTTTGATAGCGCCTCTTTTTGGTGGGTAGGGAGCGGTGGTGGGGATTTTTGTAGGAACTAGGCCGCGTTTGACAAACGCAGGGAACTAAATCCATTTGAGGGGCACGCGTTCACTAAACGTAGGGAACTAAACCCGTTTGAGGGGCACGCGTTCACTAAACGCAGGGAACTAAATCCGTTTGAAGGGTACGCGTTCACTAAACGCAGGGAACTAAATACGTTTGAAGGGTACGCGTTCACTAAACGCAGGGAACTAAATCCATTTGAGGGGCACGCGTTCACTAAACGCAGGGAACTAAATCCGTTTGAAGGGTACGCGTTCACTAAACGCAAGGAACTAAATCCATTTGAGGGGCACGCGTTCACTAAACGTAGGGAACTAAATACGTTTGAAGGGTACGCGTTCACTAAACGCAGGGAACTAAATCCGTTTGAAGGGTACGCGTTCACTAAACGCAGGGAAATAAATCCATTTGAGGGGCACGCGTTCACTAAACGCAGGGAAATAAATCCGTTTGTGGGGTACGCGTTCACTAAACGCAGGGAAATAAATCCATTTGAGGGGTACGCGTTCACTAAACGCAGGGAAATAAATCCGTTTGAGGGGTACGCGTTCACTAAACGCAGGGAACTAAATCCATCCGAAGAGAACACGTTCAGCACACGCATAAAGCTCATGCGATTTTAAAGGCACGTGTTCAAAATTCTCACATTGATAACACACCGAATCGCCAAGCTGTCCCAATTCTCAGATATTTATTTGGTAGAAGTGAGTATTGGATTGTCGCACGAGTGGAAAGCGCGTCGCAAGGTGTCGCCGGATGGTTTTTATCGATATCACGCCGCCCATCAAAGCAAAAACATTTCCTGCCGTCACCATCTCGGGGTTGTTGTAAAATAAATATCTCAATTCCACGGCATGTCTTAGAATCACGCTCCCTAACATTTCGTCTTTTCCACAAACTGAGCAAGTAATTGAATATTTTCCCCGCTCACAACCGCGCCCCCCACACTCACCACACAAAATCCCGCTCCAAACCGACCCGAACTCCCTAGGCGCCAGCCCCGTAAAGCCAATACCATACGGAACACGAAAATTGTCCAGCATCCTCCTCACATTTGCTACCCCACTCGTGTGCATCTTGCTAATATTTTTAATACTCCAGAAAAACTCCCTCAGCTGGTGTCGACAAACCGCCTCCCCAGTAAACGACTCATCAAAAAATGTCTGTCCAAACTCATTAATAAATACCGCTATGGATCGAATTTGAATCCGCGTGTCTAGCTGATGGGCAATTTTCGTCAAGCGTCGTTCGCGCTCGGACATATTCGCAAAGAAATTTTCTACCTGAAGCTTGCCATTGTGCCAACATTGACCGTTCTTATATTCGAACCGCCCTTCATAATTTTTTACATCCACTTGGATCCACAACAAACTGGATAGCAACAAAAAATCTGCCTGCATCCGCTTGCCTTGTTCAAACCAATAATCGTACTCCAACAGCCAGTCCTGATTGGCCAACCGCTCAAACAAACGGGCAAACTCGCACTCGCCCTCAAATCCCTTTTGCATGGCATACAATTGCCTTTTCCCTTCTTCATCCAACATCCCACGCTGCCCCATCGCCTCCAACACCATCAAATGATTGCTTTTTTTCATAAATAAATACCTCCTTAAAAAGCCTCTCTCTATATATACACATAAAAAGGCGATTTCCATTATTTTATTTATAATATTTATTTATGGTATAATAAAATCGAAAAGGAAGGGGGCGAAAAAAATGAAGAAGGAACTGCCAACAATGGGTTGGTCGCCAGAAGCTGAGGACGAAATTAACGAAGCGATTGTGGAAAGTAACGGCATGCAAGGCATCCAATGTGCCAACTGCGTGGAAACAGATTTTCATTTTATTGATTCGGAAGATGGCATCCAGGCCTTAATCGCTGCGCTCAACACTGACGACACAAAATAAAACGCAAAAATCCGACCTTTTGATCACAAAGGCCGGATTTACTTATTCTACCACAAAGGCTTGGTAAGGAATACGGATTGCCAAACCACTTTCATCATAAACATAATCGGTGTGCTCCAAAAACTCGCGACCTTGGCCAGCGTTATAAGCCAGTTTAAACATGGCTTCCCCCATCGCCTGCTGATCTTGGGTCACACTCCCCGACATAATCCCGCGCGAAACCAAATCCAACGCTTCTTCCGTCCCATCGACACCAAAAACCGGAATAAAGTTGTCATTAACTTCTCTACCTAAATTAAAGTTACGTTCTTGCAAAGCCCGAATTGCTCCTGCTGCCATGGAATCGTTGTTGGCAAAAACGATATCAATATCGGCCAAATCCTCTTCCAACCAAGTTACCATCGCTTCATAAGCCTTGTCAGCATCCCAAGAAGCAATCTCTGAAGCCAATTCATTGACCTCAATGCCAGCTTCTTCCACCGTTTTGACTGAATACACGGTTCGCAGGGTTGCCTCCAAATTATTGGCATCCCCACTCAGCATCACATAATCCAAGACACCATTGCTGTTGCGGTCATACTTTTCATCGCTCAACCACAAGTCGGCAATCATTTCTCCTTGAATAATTCCGGCCTCCATAGCCATGGACCCCACATAGCGCGCCTTAGCGTAATCACTATAAGAAGTCAGCTCCGATTCGCGGTTAAACAAAATAATCGGCAAATCGGCCTCTGACGCTTTTTCCACTGCCATATGGGCAAACTCCGTGTCCACAATATTGACCAGCAACACATCCACACCTTCAGCAATCAAACGGTCAATTTGTTGCAGCTGCAAGTCTTGGTCATTTTTCGAATTCAACGTCAGCGCCTCAACATTGTCATAGCCTGCGACCAAACGCTCAAAAGCCACCCGTACAGACGTAATATACACATCATCAAACTTATAATAAATAACGCCGATTTTAATATCTTTATCGGCTTTCAAGCCAAAGCCTTCCGCTGCCTCGACTGAGACGCCTACAAACAAAAACAAACACACACACCAAAGCTTCACCCATTGTTTCATTTTATGACCTCATTTCCTTCCAAGGGAAAATTAATCGTGACCTCAGTCCCATAATCCAATTCGCTCTCAATCTTGACGCCATACTCTTTCCCATAATAAATTTGCAAACGCTGATGGACATTAATCAAACCCACCCCCATCTTGGCATTCGGCGAATTGAGGTGTTGGCGGATCGAGGCTAATTTTTCCTCGTCAATGCCTAAACCATTATCCGCAACAGTCACAAGAATTTGCCCGCCATCTCGCACGACCGTCACATTAATTTCCCCGTGGTCCACCGTCCGCGACACCCCGTGGTAAATGGCATTTTCAACCAAAGGCTGAACAACCAACTTAATCACCTTTGCCTCTTTGAGATCAGCAGGGATATTTATTTGGTAAGAGAACTGGCTTTTGTAGCGTAAGGACTGGATGACGAAGTAGTGCTCGACGTGCTCGAGTTCACGCTCGAGCGATATTATTTCTTGGCCTTTGCTGAGCGAAATTCGGAGCATTTTGCCGAGGGCTTGGACCATTTCTGAGGCATCTTGATTGTTGCCGCGCTCGATCATCCATAAAATTGACTCGAGGGTATTATACAGAAAATGCGGCTGAATCTGGGCTTCAAGGGTGTTGCGCTCGCTTTTGCGCAAGGCTTTTTCCTCAGCTTGAATGCGCTCCATCAAATAATCGATCGTATCCACCAGCTGATTGTATGATTGCGTCAGAAAATTCGCTTCCTTATAGGCATTGGACGCGGTCAGCTTGGTTTCATCAATCCGATTCAATTTAAATGACTGCATCTTGACCACAATATTTTCCAGCGGCCGCGAAATATAATTCGAGGCGATAAATGAAAAATACCCAATCACAATCAAAATCACAATAAATATCACTGCCGACGACTGGAGAATATTGTTCAACGAACTCCCAATCAGGTCGTTAATATAGGTCACATGCACCACGGTCCAGGGGGTAATGCCTAGGCGACTGGTGGCTGCGACAAAGTCATTGCCGGTTTCTATAATCAATTGATTATCCAAGCGCTGGCCTTGGATTTCTTCATGAATGTGCAGTGTCCGTTCATTTAAATTATCCGGCGTGTAAATAATATCGCCTTGGTCATTAATAATGTAGGAATCCCCATAAGTCGTATTGAAATCCGCCTTGTAATAGCGTTCCAATAGGTTGTGGCGAAAATCGGCAATCATGATATAGTCTTGGTTGTTATGGACAAAAGGAACCGTGACAGAAATCACCTGAACATCATTTTGCCGATAGATTTTTTGCTGGTGCGGAATGGAATAAAGGGACTGGTCAAATTGTTTGTCGGGATCATACCAATCGGCTTCAAGTGGTCGTACGCTGTTTGAAACATTAGCTGTTCCATCTTCTTCACCATTAGCATCTAACAAACGGCGGTAGGAAGGGGCAAAGGCATAGATGTCCCCTTCTGGTGCAACAATCGTGATGGAATCTAAATCATGGTTGAGGCTAACTGATGAATCAATTAACTCTTGCAAGGCATCCCTATCATGGTCGTGTAATTGCAATTCAATTGAGACAGCCCGTAAAATATTATCCATGCTCAAAAACATATTTTGCAAGGATTCACTAGTTTGCATGGCATTAATTTGAGTGGTTTCAGCCGTTTGATCGATCAAAAGATTCCGTTGAAAATTGTAGGATACGGATAAACCGATAATCAAAACAACGGCTGCCAAAATCATTAAGACGGCAAAAATTAGCCGTTGTAAAGGTTGCGTTTGTCGCACATTGTCACCTACTTTTTGTTGAATTGTCGCATTTGACGAGGCGATTGACCAAAGTACTTTTTAAAAGAATATGAAAAATAATATTGGTCGGTATAACCGACTGCTTGAGCAATTTCATGAATCCGTTTGTTGGTGGTTAATAACATTTCTTGACCGGTTAGCATGCGTTTTTCTATCAAATGATCTTTAAAAGTCTTACCGGTCTCTTTTGAAAATAAAGTCGATAAATAATTGGGCGTAATAAATAATTGATCGGCTAAAATTTGTTGACTAAAATCCGGCTGCTGAAATTGTTCATCAATCATCCGCAAAGCCTGGGTTGTAATGGTTTCTTTTGTTTCATCGTGTTTGTTTTGAATTTCTTGTAAAATATTTAAGGCGATGCCCCCAAAGGTCTCAAGAATCACTTCAGTAAATTTCCCCCGTGAAGCCAGAAAATAATCAATTTGTTGGTTAATAAATAACGAATTGACCTCCGCAGAGACAGTTTCATAATACAAACGAGTCAGTTGCCCAATCAGTCCTAATAAAATAGAAAAGACAAATGAACTTTGGAAATGTTGGGTCTTTACCAGCTCATTGAGTTCGTCAATGGCCAACTGCAAATCATCCACTTGGCCTAACTTCACAGCACGGTTAATCGCTTCCAAAATTAAGTCCGTCGATTGAATATTGTAGTCAGTTTCTGTGACAACGTCTGAAATAGTGATTTGTGTAAATTCCGGGTGTGTACTTCCATACTCTAAAGCATTCAAGGTTTGTCGGTAGAGGTGGTTTAAGTTGGACAATTTGTCCGTTGTTGCAGAAATCCCCATCATGGTATGTACATTGAATAACTTGTTCAGCGATTGACGAATATCCGTTAATAAAATATCTAAAGAGTGTTCAAAAAAAGATTCCTTCCCATTCATAATCACCATAATGGATTGATTATAACGGAAAACTTCCCCTTGTCCGTAACGATGAATAATCCGTTCAACAGACGACGTATAAGACACCCAGTCGATTTCTTTATAAAACACAATATCCTTGGTATAAGTATTTACTTCTTCATTTAAATGCAGACTACCCTCTTCGGATAAGACAATATTGATAATAATATAGCGCGGACCATTTAGACGGACTTGGTAAAGTTGCGCCTGGTTGGCTAAATGCCCTTCATCATTGGAAAAATAAGCGTTATTTATTAGAGAAATTAAATAGGCTCTGCGGGTTGCGTCAAGCGACTGCATGTATTGTTGCGTTAGGTGGTTAATATCGGTTGCTTGGCGGCGGTCGGCCTCAATGGCATTGGTGACCCGCTGTAAGGCGGCATATAGGTCATCGACCGAAATCGGCTTTAACAAATATTCATGAATATTCCAGCGAAAGGCTTCTTGGGCGTATTCAATGTTATCAAAGCCAGTCAATATAATGATTTTTATGGTCGGATCAATAATTTGTATGTGCTGGGCTAATTCCAGGCCATCCATGACCGGCATCCGAATATCGGTAATCACCACATCGATTTTATTTTCTTCCACCAAAGCCAAGGCTTCTTGGCCATTGGACGCATCGCCGACTAATTTAAAGCCAGCCTCTTCCCAATCAATAACATTAACAATCGACTGACGCACCGCTTCCTCATCATCGACAATGATTAAATGTTTCATTTTTTGATCCCTTTCTTCTATAAAAGCTTCACTTTTAGTTTAAATAAATATCGCTTACATAACAATAGAATTCGTATTTATCCTAAAAAAGTGTAGAAAATTCCATCAAAAGTGTAGAATTTTTCGAAAAAATGTTTTAATCAGTGAAAATGATAGCGTTTCACTCTGACTTTCGTGAAGATTTTTTATAAAACATCCATAAAAACTGCATGGATTAAAGTGTTAGCGTTTTCTATTATTAAGATAACAAATCTATAGGAGGATGTATATGCGCAAGTTTTTCTCAGCTGTTATGGCGTTGGTTATGACGTTGGTATCTTTTGGAGGTTTCACACAAGTTCAAGCTCAAGAAGGTCAGACATTTGAAATTGGGGTAGCCATTTATCAGTACAATGACAACTTTATGACGCTTTATCGTGAAGAATTAGGGAACTATTTTGCTGAATTAGCTGAAGCAGACGGTAATACTTACAATGTGGATTTCCAAGATGGTCAAAATAACCAAGCGACACAAACAGAACAATTGAACAACTTTATTGCTCAAGGTAAGGATTTGATTATTGCTAACTTAGTGGATCCAACAGGTGCAGAGCAAGTTATTTTATCTGCACAATCTGCGGATATTCCGGTGATATTTATTAACCGTGAACCAGATATTGCAACAATGGAATTATGGCCAGGTAAAACAACATATGTTGGGGTTGATGCCCGTCAATCTGGTGTGTTCCAAGGAGAAATTATTGCTGATTTAGACAATAACGGTGATATTAACGGTGACGGTGTTGTCAGTTACTTAATGATTATGGGTGACGCAGGTAACGTGGATGCGGAACAAAGAACACAATATTCTGTTGAAACTTTAGAAAAAACTATTGAAACAGCTAGTTTAGGTGAGCACCAACGTGGTAACTGGGATCAAGCTCGTGGACAAGAAATTGCTGCCAATGCTTTAAGTCAATATGGTGAAGAATTAGAAGTAATTTTCTCAAACAATGATGGTATGGCACTAGGTGCCGTTCAAGCGATTGATGGCGCAGGCCGTGTGGTTAACGAAGATATTTACATTGTTGGGGTGGATGCTCTGCCAGAAGTGGTTGAATTAATTACCAATGGTGCATTTACAGGAACAGTATTAAATGACCACTTTAACCAAGCGCGTACAGCGGCTGAAGTTGGGGTTCGTTTATTAAATGGTGAAGAAGTAGCGCCTTATTTCTGGCATGACTATGTGAAAGTGACATCTGCGGAAGAAGCTGAGTTAAAACGTTTAGACTTTAATGAAGAAACAATTGAAGAATACCAACAACGTTTAGAAGAAACATATGGTAGCGCAGAGTAATTAAGACACAATTGATTTGATACGAGGCGTCAAGTGATTACTTGGGGCCTCTGTTTTTTAGGAGATGGGCACAATGAATGAAATTATTTTAGAAATGAAACAAATAAATAAAGCTTTTCCAGGTGTGCAAGCTTTAGATAATGTGCAGCTGACGTTAAAAAAAGGAACTGTGCATGCCTTGATGGGCGAAAATGGTGCTGGAAAATCAACTTTAATGAAGTGTTTGTATGGGATTTATTATAAGGATAGCGGGGAAATTATTCTTGATGGCCAGGAAGTCAATTTCTTAAATTCGAAGGCCGCCATTGATGCCGGGATTTCAATGATCCACCAGGAATTGCAGCCGATTCCGATGATGACCGTTGCGGAAAATATCTTTTTAGGTAAATATCCCAAAAAAGGCCTTTTTGTCGACCACGACAAGATGAATGCTGAAAGCAAACGTTTCTTGGATATTGTCGGACTAAATATCCCTGCCGATACCTTGTTGACGAATTTAACCATTTCCCAGCAACAATCGGTTGAAATCGCTAAGGCTATCTCACATGATGTTAAAATTGTCATCATGGATGAACCAACGTCATCGTTAACCTCAAATGAAGTGGACAAATTATTTGATATTATTCGCACTTTAACCTCACAAGGTATCGCCATTATTTATATTTCTCACAAGATGGATGAGATCTTAGAAATTTCTGATGAGGTCACGATCATGCGAGATGGTAAGTACGTGGCAACCCACCAAGCAAAGGACTTAACCAAGGCGCAAATTATTCGCGATATGGTTGGACGTGAATTAGTGAATCAATTTCCTGATCATGTGGATGAATCAACTGATGAGGTCTTGTTGGATGTCCGGAATTTTACTTCCCCTAACCCCTTGTCCTTTAAAAATTGTTCTTTCCATTTGAAGAAAGGTGAAATACTTGGAGTAGCTGGTTTAGTTGGAGCCCAGCGTTCAGAATTAATGGAAGCCATTTTTGGTTTAAGAGACACGGAGGCTGGAGCAGAGGTATTTATTAATGGGAAAGAAGTTTCGATTAAGTCGCCAAAGGACGCGATTGATAATAAGATTGCGTTAGTTACTGAGGACCGGCGGCATTCGGGGATTTTTGGCGTGTTGTCGATTGCAGATAATATGACGATTGCCTCGATTGCAGATTATAAGGGTACGGCTGGTTTGCTGGATGAAGGCGCGATGAAAAAAGTGGTTGACCATGGGATTGAGTCGCTCCGGGTTAAAACGCCGTCAGCTAGGACGCGGATTGAGAATCTGTCCGGTGGGAACCAACAAAAAGTGATTTTATCGCGTTGGTTGGCAACTTCGCCTGATATTTTGATTTTGGACGAGCCGACACGTGGGATTGACGTAGGGGCTAAGTATGAAATTTATGAAATTATCGATGCTTTGTCACGTGAAGGTAAGTCGATTATTATGATTTCGTCAGAGATGAGTGAAATTATTGGGATGTCTGACCGGATTATGGTCATGTGTGAGGGACGGATTTCTGGTTATGTTAGTCCTGAAGAAGCTACGCAAGAAAAGATTATGGAATTAGCTACTGCATTTATGAAAACGTCGCAAGAAGTTATTGAAGAGGTGAATGAGAATGGAAAACGTTAATGTGAAGCAAAGAGTGTCTGTCAAAGAATGGTTAATTGAAAATGCCTTGGTGGTTGTTATTATTCTAATGGTGATTTATACCGCCATCTCAGCTAATAACTTCTTAAACTTCCACAACTTATCCAATATTTTATCCAATGTGGCAGTCCGTTATATTATTGCGCTGGGTGTATCTGGATGTTTGATTATTAAAGGGACGGACTTGTCAGCAGGTCGTATTGTTGGGATTACAGCCGTTGTTACTGGTACTTTACTACAAAGACCCGACGCCGCTGGCGTTTTATATGGAAATATCGCTGGTACTCCCATTCCGGTTGCTTTAGTGATAGCCATGGTTGTGGGCTTGCTATTTGGTTTAATCAATGGCTTGATCATTGCTTACTTGAAGGTACCGCCATTTATTGCAACCTTGGGTACACAAATCGCCATTTTCGGTTTGAATCAGTTGTATTCACGCAATAGCCCAATTGGATCCTTGAATCAAAGCTTTACCCGTTTTGGGACGCAAGGTTTGAAATTAGGCCCTGTTACGATTCCTTGGTTGGCTTTTGTGGCCTTAGTGGTGGGGATTGTGATATTTATTTTGTATCGTAAAACGGTTTATGGTAAGAACATGTATGCTTTGGGGGGCAACGAGGTCGCGGCTGAAGTGTCTGGGGTGAATACCAATCGGACGAAGATTTTAGTGTTTACTGTGGCTGGTTTGTTATATGGTTTGGCTGGTTTCTTGTTGACAGCTAAGACCGGTTCGGCTGCGGTTACTCTGGGGACTGGTTATGAGTTGGAAGCCATTGCAGCGGCTACCATCGGTGGGGTTTCGACAACTGGTGGGGTTGGTACGGTGCCGGGTATTTTAATCGGGGTACTGGTGTTCGAGTTACTAAAGACTTGCTTGCAATTCTTGGGCATTTCGCCGGAATTGACCTTGGTTTTCCAAGGAGCGGTGATTGTGATTGCGGTCGCCTTGGATATACGTAAGACCTTGCGTCGGAAGTAAGGGATCTGGAGAGTTTGGGCGTTTTGGGTGGATTGGTGTTTAAGCTGTATTGGGAGTTTTTGAGATGTTTGGATGGGTTGGTGAGGCCTGTTCAAACATTTTTTGTTGGGATGGGGGCTGGGGGGTGAGGATGGCGAGAGTTGCGGGATCAGACGAATATTGAGTTGATATTCGTCTGATTGAGAGTGGATTAGACGGTTTTGATGCTACATTTCGTCTGATCCGTGGCAGATTAGACGGTTTTGATGCTACATTTCGTCTGATCCGTGGCAGATTAGACGGTTTTAATGCTATGTTTCGTCTGATCCATGGACGATTAGACGGTTTTGATGCTACATTTCGTCTGATCCGTGGCAGATTAGACGGTTTTGATGCTACATTTCGTCTGATCCGTGGCAGATTAGACGGTTTTGATGCTATGTTTCGTCTGATCCGTGGCAGATTAGACGGTTTTGATGCTATGTTTCGTCTGATCCAAGGACGATTAGACGGTTTTGATGCTATGTTTCGTCTGATCCAAGGACGATTAGACGGTTTTAATGCTATGTTTCGTCTGATCCGTGGACGATTAGACGGTTTGGAGGCTAACTTTCGTCTGATCCGTGGCAGATTAGACGGTTTTGATGCTACCTTTCGTCTGATCTGGTTGGTTCTGACACATAAACAAGCTTTTCACGTCCGAAAGCCCAGTTGCTGACGCAAAAGCAGAGTTTTCACGGCAGAATGACTTCGGGACACGGACTTGTAGCAGTAGCATCCATTATCATCAGCAGTGATATTTATTTGGAATGGGCTGTTTCATCGCGTTGCTATCGGCTATACTTGGGGGAAGAGAGAGATTTTGGAGGTGGCTTGTGTTAGATGTTTTGATTAATAATGTGTTGGGTACGCCGGCGATTTTGGTGGGTTTGTTTGTGTTGGTTGGGTCGATTTTATTAGGTACGCCGATTGCGGAAATCATGACTGCGACTTTCAATACGATTATTGGCTTTATTATGTTGAATCTTGGTGCGGGGATTGCAGCTGATACCTTGGATAATTTTTCGGCGATGTTTGTGGAGGCTTTCGGGATTCAAGCGGCGGTTATGTCGACGGATGCGATGGGGGCTCTGCTGTTAGAGGAGTATCCGTCGGCTACGATTATTTTTGTCATTGCGATGATTCTGAACTTGATCATTGCGCGCTTTACGCGTTTTAAATATATTTATTTGGCGTCACATTTAATTATGTACTTGAGTGCCATGTTTGCGATGATTTTCGAGCCTTTGCCTTATTGGCCGGCGATTATTTTAGCGGCGGTTATTATTGCTATTTACATGGCGGTCTCCCCTGCTTTATTGCAACCTTATACCAAGAAAATTACTGGTTCGGATGAATTTGGGGTGGCTAACGCAGGATCCTTATCCTTTTTCATTGGTGCCTTAGCTGGAAAGCTGATTGGAAATCCAGAGCAGTCGACGGAAGATATGCAAGTACCACAATCACTCGGATTTTTGAAAACACCTGCGATCTCTATTTCTTTAACCATGAGTGTTTTATTTATTACTTTAGCGGTTATTAGTGGGCAAGACTTCGTCCAAACACAGCTGTCATCCGGCGTGAATTATATTTTCTTTGCTTTCATGCAGGCGATTTATTTTGCAGCAGGAATTGAGATTTTAATTACGGGAGTCCAGATGGCTCTGCGGGAAATTGTGCCGGCCTTTAAAGGGATTGCCAACCGTCTGATCCCCAATGCGGTGCCAGCCCTAGACTCTCCAGTCATGCTGCCGTATGGTTCCAATGCACTGATTCTAGGATTCCTAGTTTCCTTAGCAGTGGGAATGGCAGGGATATTTATTTTGCCGATGATGGGTTTGCCGATTATTATTCCGGGGATGCAGCAGTATTTTTTCCTGGGCGGGATTACGGCGATGTATGGGAATGCCACGGGTGGTTATAAGGGCGCGATTGCTGGGGCGGTGTGCGTTGGTTTGATTATGGTATTTATGCCGGCACTGTATATGGTCTATGTCGGCGGTCCGACCGATACGATTGTGTTTGGCGATGGCGACTTCCTCTTCCTGGGGGTATTTTTTAAATGGTTGATGCAATTATTTTCATAGACATCGCTCTTTTTTAGTGCTATCATGTGAACAGTTAAAAGACCTTTAAATCAGTACGAGATACTTGTAAGGTAACAGGACAACACTTTTTTTGTGCGCCTTACGTTACGGTAAGGCGTTTTTTTTATGCCTACGGTCTTTAACACAATATACGGAAGGCAGGTGCTGTTAAAACCGATGGTATTGAAACCATCCCTTTAAGAAAGTTCTGTGAGACTTTTCAAGGGTCCGCTAAGACTTTTAATAAATATCTCTGCGGGTCTTGACCCATAACAAGACAGTATAAAAAACTTATGGAGGTTTTTAGATGGAAAACACTACAAATAAAGATGTGATTGGATACCTACCCAATGAACGCCCTGCCCTATGGCGCTTAATGTTATATGCCTTGCAACATGTGATCGTGATGTTTCCAGCGACCGTTGCAGTAGCCTTAATTACAAATTTTCACATTTCAACAACTATTTTTGCAAGTGGCTTTGCAACTTTATGTTTTATCTTGGTAACAAAAGGACAAATTCCTTTGTACTATGGCTCTAGTTTCTCATATGTTGCGGCGATTGCAGGCTTAATGGGGTCTGACGCTTTAGCCGGATTACCTTTAAACGACCAAATCGCCCACGCACAATTTGGGATTATCTTATCAGGTTTTGTTTCAATTGCTGCCGGAATTATCGTGGATAAATTTGGCCGTGACAAAATCGAACAAATTCTTCCTGCGACCATTACTGGTCCAATTGCCATGATTATTGGTTTAACTTTAGCTAGCAATGCCTTATTGGATGCGACATCCATCGTCATCGATTCTGCTGGGACACTAGCCGTTGCTGAATCACAAATCCAATTAGCCCAAAATATGGCTTGGACAGTGTCGCTTGTAACCTTGTTATCCACCATTTTATTCTCGGTTTACTTAAAAGGTATGTGGGGACAGTTGCCATTAATTTTAGGTCCAGCGGTTGGGATTGTAACGGCTTTTCTAGTACAAGCGGTTAGCGGTGTGAACTTGTTTAAATCTTTACCTGAAGTAGCCAACCAAGGGATTTTTGCTCTACCCATTTTTACCATGCCGATTCCAAATTGGATGGCAGTCGCAGCGATTATGCCAATCGCTTTAGCGACGATTCCTGAGTCCACTGCCCATGTCTATCAATTAGATATTTATGTGAATGACTTGGCGGATAAAAAAGGCAGACCTCATTTCAATATCGCTGACAAACTGGGCTTGAACTTAATCGGTGACGGGATTGGTGATATTGTGTCTGGATTTGTCGGTGGTCCTGCTGGAACAAACTATGGCGAAAACATTAGTGCCATGGCGATTACACGGGTATATTCTGTGCCAGTTCTGATTGCAGCAGCTGTGATTGCTATGGTGATTGCTTGCTTTACACCTTTGGTTAACGCGATTTATTCGATTCCTAATGCTGTCATCGGTGGCCTAGAAATTTATTTATTCGGAGCGATTGCTGCACAAGGGATTGCGATTATGTTAGATAAAAAAGTTGATCTTTTCGATTCAAAAAATATCGCTGTCATTGCCACGATTATGATTATTGGTGTGGGTGGCCAGTACGCCTTTGGTGGCAATATTCCATTCTTTGGCATTGAAATTCCATCGGTTGCCGGCGCTTCGATATTTGGGATTATCTTGAACTTTATTTTGAGTTTTGGAAGTAAGAATAATGTTGCAGCGGAATAGGTTAGAATATTAAGTTGTAAACAAAATAATTCGAACTTTTAGTCATAGCAGAACCGTCAAAAGCCAAGTGGCTTAAGCAACGCTATGACTGAAAGTTCGAATTATTTTTGGTTCTTTGTCAAATAAGGTTGATGAATAAGATTTAGAGGCCAAGTCACATTTTTATGTGACTTGATCTTTTTCTTTGGTTCCGGTTCATAGAGTCGTGTCATTAATAAAATACGATCTCTAAAATAGCTGAAATTGCGATATCCATAAGCATTTCTTTT
>NZ_JBQKME010000017.1:0-31127 GCF_052115865.1 Fundicoccus sp. Sow4_H7
AAATTTCAATTTTGGTACATGAAAACTATTCAAATCGTCACATTGCTAAATCCATTGAACGTGCCCCACAAACAATCAACAATGAAATAAAACGTGGGACAATTCGTCAAAGCCGTCGGCAAAAACAAGGGGGTAAAGTTTATACTTACACCTACCAAGTTTACGACCCAAAACTTGCTCAATCACGCTATGAAGACTTACGTAAAAATTCAGGTAGACGTCCTAAATGGGTTGATTCCACTGACTTTATTGATTGGGCTGATCAAAAGATGTTAGAAGATGGATGGTCTCCCGATACAGTTGTTGGTTTTGCGAATCGTTATAACTTATTCGCAAACGAACTAATTCCTTGTACCACTACTTTATACCACTGGATTGATTGTGGTATTATGCGGACTAAAAATATCGACTTATTAGAGAAACTTTCTCGTAAGATAAAGAACCCTAGTCAAAAAGTTCGTCGTAATAAGCGAGTGCTTGGAACTTCCATTGAAGAACGTCCTCAATCAATTGATACTCGAGAAACATTTGGTCATTGGGAAATCGACACCGTTATAGGGAATAAGAAAAAATCCGAGCCGGTATTACTCACGCTTGTTGAAAGACAAACACGCTTTGAAGTCATTCTAAAAATTGACGGAAAAGATGCTGAATCAGTCGATAAAGCAGTGACGAATTTGAAAGAACGATCAGGTGATCAGTTTGAGTCTATCTTTAAGAGTATCACATCAGATAACGGTTCAGAATTTTCAGGACTCCACGAAGGGTTATCTGAGGCATTAGATGTCTACTTTACGCATCCCTATGCCTCTTGGGAGAGAGGAACGAGTGAGAATCAACATAAATTCATTCGTTGTTTCATTCCAAAAGGTAACTCTATGAGTGACTTAACTCAAAGCGATTGTTTGAGAATTCAACAATGGATGAATGATTATCCTAGGAAAATATTAGGTTATCAAACACCTCATGAAGTCTTTACTAAAGCGTTCAAAAAAGCAAGACAAGAGGAATGACTCGTCAGTGCTTGACAACGAGCCTCCTTCGGCATGACTGAAAGTCTGGGAAGCTGGCTGAGGCCAGCCTTGGAATGACCCTATCATGCCTCAGCTCATTGTCAAGCACTGACTAGATAGACCAATACAGTAAGTTAGTACGTAACACATTGTTTATGATAAGTGGCTAACTTCAACTTGAAATTTCCAAGAACAATTTTATATCTTTTTTTAGAAAATTATTCTAACGAGGATATCTCTCTAATGACTAACATCCGAATGGATCAAGTTCAAAATACCTTTGATCGTTTACGTAGGAAGTTGGTGGAGTTGTTGGAGCAGTAGGGTTTTAAAAATAAATTATTTTTTAGCATCCAGCCATTGTGACAAAGTCATGTATGGCTGATTATTATTCATTGAATAAAAATTGTAATCATGCTAATCGTAATTGTGCTAATCGTAATTGTGCTAATTTTAAATACCTCATCAGAAAAACCGAATCCCCTCTGCCGCTGTTATTCACTAACAAGCAATAAAAGGGATTCGGTTTATTATTATCTCTACTACCTACCTCACACACCTAAACCCTAAATTGCTGGTCGAGCTGGCAGCAGACGTTTGGTTTCTGGCTGCCACTCTGTAGCGATTGCAATAGGAATCGTGGCAAAGGAATGAGCCGCCTTTAGTGGCAAAAGGATTGTCTGAAGGCTCGCTGTATTCTTTCAAGAAATCATCTGATGTTTGGGTTTGAAAGGCTGTAATGGGGATATTCCCTGGGTTTAAGCACCATTCCCAGACATTGCCGGCCATTTGGTATAAGCCATATCCGTTTGGGTTAAAACTTTTGGCAGGGGCTGTTCCTAAATAGCCGTCTTCAGCGGTATTTATTTGAGGGAATTGGCCTTGCCAAATATTGCATTGGTGTTGGTTATCTACTAGTAAGTCGTCGCCCCATGGATAGCGTTGCCTTCGAGTCCTCCGCGGGCAGCATACTCGCATTCGGCTTCGGGGTGGGAGTCGCTTGCCTGCCCATTGGCAGTAGGCCATGGCGTCATTGCGTGATACATGGGTGATGGGGTGATCAAGGGGGCCTTTAATGTTTGATTTGGGTCCTTCAGGATTTTGTCAACTGGCTCCTTCAACAATCCGCCACCAGGGTGTCTCAGGTAAATAGCGGTAGTTGTCGCGTTCGGCTTCGGGCAACAACAAATAGAAGACAAAGGACCAGCCATATTTTTCAGCGTCGGTTTGGTATTTGGTAACTTGTACAAATTCCGCAAATTCCCTAACAGTCACCGTAGTTGAAGACATTTCAAAACTATCAAGGTTAATAACAGCGGTTGGTTGTTCTTGGTCGCCAATATAACCTTCGCTAAAGTTGTCACCTATTGTAAAAGAGCCGGCTGGAATTGAGATCATTATATTTTCTGTCAAAACAGTCACTCCTTTAGGCGCCGTAGACACGTGGCATGGATAGTAGTTCTTTCAATAATTCTGCCCAGGCATATTTTAATAGTAGATTGGTTTTCAAGCTGGCATAGTCAGGGTCGTCCCATAAGTTATTAAGTTCGTTTGGATCTTCTTGTAAATCAAAGATTTTACCATAGCTTTGCCCGTAATAAATCGTGATTTTATAGCGTTCATCAACGTATGACCGCATATGAACGGCGGATGGTTGTGTCCGATTTTCGACAATCACATGGTCACGGACAGCTTCTTTTTCACCATTCCATATATCCACTTGATTCATCCCTCTTCAACTAAGCGGTCCAGATTAGGAGTTGAAATATCGGGATTAAATGCGCCAATCTTATTCCAGTGTTGATGGTCACTGGTGATGAGTAGTATATTAGGTTGCGTCATCAAATCATTCTTTCGCATTATTTTGTGGTGTAGCTTAATTTAATCATTCAAGTTATTTAAGAAAAAACAAAGCTTTTGCAATGGTATTTATTTAAAAGGGTTGTGAATTCTACTTGACAATCCCGCCGTTTATTTTTATGATAGATGATGATGTAAATTTGAAAAGGAGTGATTGTTGTGGCTCAAAAGAAAGCAGCTTTAGCTTGTACTGAATGTGGGCAACGTAATTACCAAATGACCCCGACGCAAGCGGGACAATCCTCACGTTTAGAGATCAAAAAGTTTTGTAGATACTGTAATAAGCATACGTTACACAAAGAAACTAAATAATGAGGTAGAAAAATGGATTATATTAAAAATGTAGCAAAAGAAATGAAAAATGTTACTTGGCCATCTTTAAAAGAAGTGAACCGCTTTACGTTAATTTCAATTGTCATGATCATTGCATTTGCTTTATACTTTGCTTTAACTGACTTTGCTTCAGAAGGCTTTATCAATTGGTTAATTAGCCTATAAGCGGGCTAGCGCTATATTTTTTTAAAAGCGCGTGTTATAATGACTACAGAAAAAACCTACAGTTGGTAGGTTTTTTATTTTGATTTCAATTTGAATTTTAACCAAGCTAAAAAAGGAGATATTTATTATGGAAGGAAATAAAGAGTGGTATGTTTTACATACTTATTCCGGTTATGAGAATAAGGTCATGGAAAACATTGAGTTGCGTAAGGAAAGTATGGGGATGGAAAATAATATTTTCCGCCTGCAAGTGCCGGAAGAAGAGGTTACTGAAGTGAACGATGGCGTTGAAAAGAAGAAAATGGTGAAAACTTTCCCAGGTTATGTGCTGATTGAGATGATTATGTCCGATGAGGCATGGTTTATCGTTCGGAACACGCCTGGAGTGACGGGCTTTATTGGTTCGCACGGGGCAGGGAGTAAGCCGTCGCCGTTGTTGCCGGAAGAAGTTGAGGCGATTTTAGGTGACACACCAAAACGTCAAGTGGTGCATTTAGACGTTGAGGTTGGCGATTATGTAAAAATTACCGATGGGGCTTTCTCAGATCTTTCAGGTATCGTTGAGGAAATCGATAAGGAACATCAAAAACTGAAAATTTTACTTGAAATGTTTGGTCGTCAAACGGTGGCTGAAATGGAGTTTCATCAAGTCGAAAAAGAACAAGTTTAGGGGCGTGGTGACCATCGAAAGAGAAACACTTTTCAAATGGGGCGTCCCCGTCCTGTTTTTCACAACCCTCCTAATAAATATCGCTGCCACAATGGGTGCTTTATTCCCACATTCGCAACTTGATATTATTAATAGGCATGGGGGTTTCATGCAGCCAACCAATGCTACGTTTCTGATTTGGTGGGTCATTTATATTGGAACCGGCGTCAGCGTCTTGATGGAATTTGTGAAATCCGATGAGGTAGCGTTAATTCGCGCTTATCACCGCTTTGTCCGTCCTTTATTACTCCAAGCTTTCTTGTTTCATATTTTGTGGACGGTCAGCTGGTGCAATGATTGGCAATTGGTTGCCTTAGTGGCTGTCGCTTATTATGCGCGGACGATGATCCGCATCATGCAGGTGATTAGTTTGACAGCTAGTTTGCGCCAGTCTCCTTGGCTGTTAAAATACCCAATGGGCTTGCATACAGGCTGGATCGTTGTCAGTGCGATTGCTAATATTGATATTTTGGCCTTAAGCCAAGGCATGCCAACAGACAATTATGTCTATGTCGCCATTGTTGCTGTGTTGTTAATCGCGATTGTTGGCGCAAGTGCTTATTTCTTTGCCAAATATGGGAACGAAGTCGTGATGGCGCCAGCCATTTGGTATTTGATTGGTGTTGTGGCTAAACATCTTGGTGCCAGCAGTATTTATGCTCAAGTGATTTTTTGGCTGGCGGTAGTTTTGACGGTTATTGCGGTGGGAATTTATATGCATTTCTTGCAGCTAAAACAACAACAAAATCAAAATAAATAATTCTAGGAAACTCAATCGATGGTATGTTGTCGGTTGGGTTTTTTTGTGTATACAGCACAAAAATGGAACTCTTTAGGTTCTCGTAGAGACGAGAGGCTAAAGTTTTCAACTCGTCGCGGAAATAGTTAGCTATTTCCTGCCAACGATAACTCAATAATTTACAACATCTCTAGGACTTAATAAAAACCCCTCCTGACAAGCATTTTTCTATAAAAACATGTTATAATATAAAAAACGTTTACAGAAAATGAGGGATAAAATGAAGAGGACATATTTTCTAAAGAAGAGCTTAGTTTTAGCTCTAGCCTTAAGCTCATTGGGTGTGCTATCCCAACCAACATCAACCATATTAGCCGATAATGCTCAAACAGAAGAAAGAGTTGAAAGAATATTAGATGGAGACTTCGAAGCGCCTCTACAACACAACAAACAGACTCTTTTAACTTTTGACGCCATCTTGCCGATGAAATCAATTTACGTGGACTTGAGTTCCATTGGTGGAAAAGAATCCGTTGCCGTTTCGCCAGAAGTATTACAGCTCACGGTTAACATTCCATCCGATGTTGACGCCGGTACTTACGAGATTCCTGTTCGAGCAACAACTGCAGATGATATTTCTTTTTCGTTCACGATTGATGCCGAAGTTATCGCAGCAGAAGAAAGTCAGACGGATTGGGATGAAGAAATTATTTATTTTATGTTAACTGATCGTTTTTTTGATGGGAATCCTGACAATAATAATCCATATGACTTGCCTTATGATGAAGCAGACAATCCACGTGGGATTTATCAAGGTGGAGACTTTAAAGGGGTAACGGAAAAAATGGATTATTTGGCTGATTTAGGTATTACAACTATTTGGATTACGCCGATTGTGGAAAATATCCATTATGATTCTTCTTTTGCAGGGGTAGAAGGCAGTCTTTATGGTTACCATGGTTACTGGGCGTTAAATTTTGAGGAACTGAATCCACATTTAGGGACACTCGAAGAATTTCACGAAATGATTGATACAGCTGCTGATAAAGATATCAAAATTATGGTGGATGTGGTCTTAAACCACACAGGCTATGGCTTACACCCAAATGATGGTGATTTAACCGATCCACCACAAGGCTACCCAACAGATGAAGACCGCGCACGTTTTGCGGATATGATTCGTGTAGAACCGGGGCGTGATGACCGGTCGATGTCTCTGTCAGGATTGCCAGACTTTGTTACCGAAGATCCTGAAGTTCGTGAACAAATTGTCGATTGGCAACAAGCGTGGATAGAAAAATCTACCACAGCTAACGGCAATAAAATCGCCAGTTTTAGGGTGGATACCATTAAACATGTGGACATGCCGACCTTACAACAGTTTAAAAACCAAGCTGCCCTTGCAAATCCTGATATCCATATGATTGGTGAAGCATGGGGGGCTAGTCATCGCAGTGATGGTGGCTATCTCAATTCCGGGACAATGGACAGTGTCCTTGACTTTGGTTTTAAAACTATCGCCAATCAATTTGTGAACGGCATGATGGAAAATGCCGAACGTGACTTGACCATCCGTAATCAAAATATTCAAAGTAACGCAACTCTAGGGCAATTCCTCAGCAGTCATGATGAAGATGGCTTCCTTTATAGCCTTGGGGATGATTTAAATAAATACCTTGTCGCTAGCTCCTTGCAGTTAACAGCTAAAGGTCAGCCAGTTATTTATTATGGGGAAGAACTTGGTCAAAGTGGGGCGAATAATTGGCCGGTTTATGACAACCGCTACGACTTGGATTGGGAGAATACGGTAGACAATCCTGTTTTAGACCATTATAAAAAGTTAATTCAGTTCCGCAAAGATTATTCCAACATTTTAGCTCGCGGCGACCGCCAAATGGTGGCAGGCTCTAACGAGGAGGAGTGGGTTTTAGTGGAGCGGACGCAGGAAGACGAGAGCGTCTACCTCGGCTTTAATTTAGCCCAAGAGCCACAAACCATCACGCTAGAAGTTGATTCTAACAATGCTAGCATTGTCGACCAGTACAGTGGTCAATCCTACACCGCATCTGAAAACGGTGATATTTATTCAGTGGAAGTAACCTTGCCGTCAAGTAGTGAAGGTGGAACGGCGCTATTGGTGGTGAAAGACGGACGTTTTATTTTCGAATAAATAACTTATTATTTATTAACGGAAATATGCTATGATTACATTATTAAATGAGAGTAAAGGAATTAATTAATCATGTCGAAACTTTTAACAAGGTTAAGCGTCATCTTTTTCATTGTCACGCTCTGTTTGCCACTCAATTCGGCAAAGGTCGAAGCCAATGCCTACATTCAACCAACAACGCTAAACTTGATTGTCGCGACCCAATCAGGCGCGAACCTGCAATATTTATTAGAGGATTTACCAGAAAATGCCCATTCAACGGATCCTTATTTGATATTGGTGAATGCTTTAAACCCAATTAGTTCAGATATTTGGATGGACTTTGCCTATACGGATAATGGGGAGCGCTATGATAGTTCCATTAGCGGTCAATATTATCAAATGATAAATGATGCGGCTGCAGCGGGCATTTATTTTGATGTGGTGTCGGCCTATCGGACAATCGACGAACAGCATCTAAATCGTACATCGCGCGTCAATGCTTATTTGGCTGAAGGATGGTCGTATGAAGAAGCGGAATATTTAACGGACCAATACTATGCACCAGCTAATGCTTCCGAACATAGCACAGGTTTAGTCTTTGACATACTCGGCTATGACTGGGTCAATATCGGGGGTGGCTTAACAAGCGATTATGCATACCAATATTCTGCAATTTGGTTAGCTGAAAATGCGCACCATTATGGCTTTGTTTTACGCTATCCAGAAGGCAAAACCCACTTAACCGGCTATTATTTTGAACCTTGGCATTACCGCTACGTCGGCTACGAACATGCTGAATACATGTATCGCCACGGCCTCGTTTTAGAAGAATATGTCTTATTATTACAAACACGAGAAAAATTAAACTAAATATCACTGCTATAAACAAAAGCGAATCAAAGGAGTATAGTAGATATGAAGCAATTGAGAATGGGATTAATTGGTTATGGGATGCGAAGTTATATTGGGCGTTACTGGCATCAACCCCAAGGGCGGTCCATTATTACAGCTGTAGCTGATACGGATGAAAAACAATTAGACAAGGCTAAAGAAGAAATTGATGCAGATGTTTTTGTGACAACCGACTATCATGAATTGTTAAAACGTGATGATGTTGATGCGGTAGTGATTTTAACACCGGATTATCTGCATATTGAGCATGTGCTAGCAGCCTTGGATGCGGGCAAACATATTTATTTAGAAAAACCGATGGCAATTCATATTGAAGACTGTCAAACCATCATTGAAGCGTGGAAGAAGACAGATGTGAAGCTGATGATAGGTTTTAATATGCGTTATATGTCCATGTATAAAACCATGAAGTACTATATTGACAAAGGTTTTATTGGGGATGTTAAAGCTATTTGGGTGCGTCATTTTGTTGGTTTTGGTGGGAAATATTATTACCAAGACTGGCATCGTAATTCGGAATATACGAATTCTTTGTTGCTGCAAAAAGCGTCACATGATATCGATGTGATCCATATGTTAGCTGATAGCTATACGAAGCGGGTTTCAGCTTTTGGATCCTTAGATTTCTATGATAATGAAGACCATTTTAAAGCCGACCGTTTGGAGCACAACGAAGAAGCTGACATTAATGTGGAAGATAATAATGTTTTGATTATGGATTTGGAAAACGGCGTGAAAGCTGCTTACTTACAAAATCATTTTACACCAGAATATTCGCGTAATTATACGGTGATTGGGACAAAAGGTCGGATTGAAAATGACGATATCAATGATAAAATCTATATTAAATCACGTCATACCGATGATTTATTAGACCAAAGTGATATTGAAATTCAAATGAAAGCGACCAAAGGCTCGCATGGCGGGGCAGACCCACAAATTTGTGATGCTTTTGTTGAGTATGTATTGGACGGCAAGGAACCTAATGCGAGTTTGGCAGACGGCATGATGAGTGTCGTTGTAGGGGTTAAAGCGACTGAATCTGTTCGTTCAAATGGACTAGTTTTAGATTTAACTGAATATATTGACTATTTAAAAGAACTGTAATAGAAAAACAGCTTACCAACTGCTTTTGATGAAAGCAAGCGGTGAGCTGTTTTTTGATGGATTAAATTTCTTTACGACTAAAGAGAAAAATACCTAAACTTAAAAAGACCACGACATAAATTAAGCATAAGAAATAAGTTTGGTCGATTCCCATCCATAGTACGCCACTAGGCAATGAAAGTTCATTCAACATGTAAGGTCGAATTTGTTGCACAATCGGGCGGTTAATCGACATTAAAATGGCTGGGAGTATCGACCATAGCATAATAATCAGCATATCAATCGCTCCACTACTAAACATAAAGCGGAACAAAATGAAAAGACTCAAATAACTAGCCCATAGTGGAATCCGCATCACAATAAAATCGATGCTAAAGTTAATGAAAGGTTGAATTGGTCCGCCAACCAAGATTTTGTAGCTGATGATTAACGTTATATAAGAAAGGCTAACAGCAATAATCCCTAAGAATATACTCATGAGATATTTACTGAGGTAGATTTTATAGCGAGGAACTCCGTAACTGATCGAGTTAATGAAGGTCCGTAGTTTAATTTCATCCGCAAAGGCAATAATCGCAACAATATAACAAATAAAAGGCCCAACAACTGTTAAAATACCTCTGTAAAGATCAAGAATGATATCCGGTGTGAGAAACATTCTCACCAGGATTTCAGTTCCTTCATCATAGACATTTCCAAAATAGACAGCCAGCACCGTCAATAAGGTAAGCAGGATGGTAATGATACTGAAGATGTAAAATGAACGGCTTTTGAATAGTTGATAAAATTCACTTCGTATGAGTCTAAGCATATAAATCCTCCTTACTTTTCTGTCGGTTCAACTAGGCTAGCAGCAGAGATATTTTGTCCGCGATTTTTAGAAATAATATCCACAAAGAGTTCTTCCAGCGGATAGATTTGATGGTAAAAAGCATTGACTTGTAAGCCTTGTTTAACCATCATTTCATTGATTTGATAAGGCTCAATGCCATCGAAATCAAATAGTTGGATCGATTTTTTGGTAGTTCCAATTTTGATGGTTGGGAAATGTTCCTTGATTAGGCTAATGGTGCGGTCAAGGTCATTGGTTTGGATATTAATCACAGGTTTCTTACGTTCCATCAATTCAGAATACGTGAATTGTTCAATCATCTGGCCTTGGTCGATAACTAAGAAACGAGTGGCGATATTCTCGAGCTCACTTAGAATATGTGAGGAAATAATCAAGGTTGTCTGACTGTTTTCAGATAACGACTTAAATAAATGCCTTAATTGAATAATCCCTTCAGGATCTAAACCATTAATCGGTTCGTCAAGGATGAGTAGCTTAGGTCTATGGATGAGAGCCAAGGCTATTCCTAAGCGTTGTTTCATTCCCAACGAGAAACTTTTAAATTTCTTATTAGCTGTATGGCTTAGGTGGACTAAGTCTAGGACTTCATCAATTCTACCTTCTTCGGTAATATTGCGTTGCATGGCAAAATATTTTAAATTTTGTTTTGCCGTTAAATTGGGGAAAAAGGCAGGTCCTTCAATGAGCGCACCTAATTGCTGTCTGGCTGTAAGGAGTTCCTTAGTGTTTTTTGATTGATAGAGTGTAAGCGACCCTTGGTAGTTGGGGATGAGCCCGGATATTATTTTTAACAGGGTGGTTTTTCCAGCGCCATTTGGTCCTGCAATCCCGATGATCTCACCTTGTTGGATTTCTAAGTTAATGTCTTTGATCGCCGCTTGTTTTTGGTAGTATTTGCTGACATTATTTAATTCAAGTACTGTTTCAGCCATAGCAATCCTCACATTTCTGTATTTTTTGTTTGAATCTTTTTTGTTACACCCATTTTATCATAACTGCTTGCTAAGAGTATAATCGGAGTCAACGGGAAGTTCAGTTGGTTGCCAAACGCGTACCCCTCCCAGCCATTTAGTTCTCTGCGTTTGCCAAACGCGTGCCCCTCCCGGCACTTTAGTTCCCTGCGTTTGCCAAACGCGTACCCTTCCCGGCACTTTAGTTCCCTGCGTTTGTCGAACGCGTACCCCTCCCGGCACTTCAGTTCCCTGCGTTCGCCAAACGCGTACCCCTCCCACCTTTTAAGTTCCCCCCGTTTTCCCAACAGCCCCCTCCATACAAAAAAGTTCCACCTTTTCAAACATGCACAAATAAAATCTCACCAAGCAGAGATATTTACTTGGGTTGTGAGGCTTTTATGGTATAATTTTGTCAATAATTGATGGCGCATACAGCATGCTATTGATTAAAAATGTATGATGGATGAGGAGATTAGAGTATGCCAGTTTTTCGTGTGAGTTTGCGTTCGGAAGTCTTAGGTCAGGGAATTGATATTAATGTGTTAGGTCCAGATAAGATTAATAAAAAGACAGCGGTGATGTATTTGTTGCATGGGCGGTCGGATGATTGTAACGCTTGGTTAAATAGCACGCGTTTGACGTCTTATGCAGAAAAATATAATTTTTTAATTGTCATGCCTGAGGTGCGTTTGTCTTATTATGCGGATGAGTATATGGGGCAAAAATATTGGACCTATTTAACGGAAGAATTAACGGAAAAGGTCGAAAATTGGTTTAATGTGAATCCAAAAGCGAAGCGATTTGTTGCTGGTTTATCTATGGGTGGTTATGGGGCTTTTAAATGGGCGTTGAATTACCCAGACTATTTTGCAGGGGCTGCTTCTTTATCTGGTGCGATGGATGTTTTGGATTTATGGAGCCGTGATGTGATGCGGGATGATGAATTCAAACGCGTTTTCCAATCGAAACGTCAGTTTAGTAAGAGTGAAAACAATTTGATGTATTTAGTGAAAAATCAAAAGTATAACGAAGGTTATTTCCTGCAAATGTGTGGAACAGAAGACTTTTTAATTGAAGATAATCGTCGGTTTAATAAGTTAGCGGAAAAACAAATTAAGCATTATGATTATGTGGAGCAAGCTGGAGACCATAATTGGGATTATTGGGATATGACGATACAGATTGTGTTGGAGAAATTTAATGATCTAGTTGTTGGAAAATAAGTTGGATAATATAAGACTTATCCATGTAAGCTAGTAGATATATATAGTATAATTGAAGCAAATAAATTATAGTCAAAGGAGCCTTAGTAATGAGAATTTTGTTAATTGATGTTGACTCGCTGAGACCTGATCACTTAAGTGCTTATGGCTACCACCGTCAGACATCCCCAAATATTGACCAAATCGCAAAAGAAGGGATGAAGTTTACGAATTATTATACTTCAGATGCGCCCTGCTTACCTTCGAGGTCTGCTTTTATGTCAAGCCGGTTTGGGATTCATAACGGGGTTGTGAATCACGGAGGAACAACTTCGCAATTTCGCATGGATGGACCAGAAAGAGGCTTTCAAGATAAGTTAGCAAATTTAAGTCTCCCTGGCTTTTTGAAAAACCAACTCGATATGAACACCGTTTTGGTGAGTCCTTTTGCTGAACGGCATTCCGCTTGGCATTTCTATGCTGGTTTTAATGAAATATATAACACGGGTAAAAAAGGTATGGAGCGTGCGGACGAGATTGCTCCAGTCGTCCTTGACTGGCTTGAACGCAAGGGTGCTGAAGACAATTGGTTCTTATATGTTAACTTTTGGGATCCCCATACACCCTATCGGGCACCTGAAAGCTACGGCAATCCTTTTGAAGATGAACCATTAAAAGACTTCTACACAGAAGAATTGTTGGAAAAACATATGAAAGCAGTCGGCCCGCATACGAGCCAAGAATTATATGAATATCATTCCAACCAAGAAGAAGGCCTGCCACGAGCACTAGGAAAGATTTCTAATTTCGAGGACTTACGAACCTTTATTGATGGCTATGACATTGGTATTCACTATGCTGACTTTTATATTGGTAAAATCATTCAATACTTAAAAGATAATAATTTATACGAGGATACAGCGATTATTATTACAGCTGATCATGGTGAAAACCAAGGCGAGCTTTCCATTTATGCGGAACATGCCACAGCGGATAAAGGAACCGCCAATATTCCCTTAATTATGAAGTTTCCAAATGTGCCACGAAATTCAACCAATACAGGATTGCATTATTCCTTAGATTTATTGCCAACATTGGCTGAATATTTTAAATTAGATGTACCCGATTATTGGGACGGTGAAAGTTTCTTAAATTCTATTAATAATGCACCGAGTCAAGGTCGAAACGAACTGATCCTATCACAAATGGCCCATGTCGTTCAACGGTCGGTCCGCTTCGATGACTGGCTTTACATGCGTACCTACCATGACGGCTATCACCTATTCCCAGAAGAAATGCTATTTAACCTTAAAGAGGACCCCTACGAACAAAACAATGTGGCGCAAGAACACCCAGAAGTCGTTCAAGATGCGGTTTACCGCCTAATGAAATGGCAAGACGAGATGTTATCCACCCTTGACGCGCCTTATACCGATCCTTTATGGATGGTCCTTCAAGAAGGTGGCCCGCTTCACGCCAAAGGTTCCTTGCCAAACTACATCGAACGTTTACGCGACACCGGTCGCGGTTGGGCCGTTGAAGAACTCAAACGCCGCCACCCTCAAGAATTTAAACACCAATAAATATCTCTGCCTTAAATCCCTTGCTTGCTTTTAAATGCCAAGCAGGGGATATTTATTTTGAAGAAGGATAAAATTATTTTATGAAATATGGTATGATGGCTTTAAGAAAACGCTTAAGGGAGGGCGGTTATGAATAGGCGCGACGATATGCAACAGTTGGATGATTTGGCGGAGGTCATCAACCTTGAAGCCATCCAGCAGTTACCTAAAGCCACGGAACACTTTATTAGTGATTTACATGGTGAGTTTGAAGCCTTTGATCATTTAATGCGCAATTGTTCTGGGATTATTCGAATTAAAATTGCGGATGTTTTCACGGGTGAATTGACCAGCCGTGAACAAGAGCGGCTAGCTTTTATGATTTATTATCCAGAGGTATTTATTCAAGAGGGCAAATATTCTTCGGATGAGTGGTTGATTTTATTGAATCGTTTAGTGCGTTTGACGCGGAATGCGTCAAGTAAATACACCCGTTCTAAAGTGCGTAAAGCGATGCCGAAGGTCTATGCCTATATTTTGGAGGAATTATTGTATCAGTATGACCTAGAAACAAACAAGCAGGCTTACTATGATGCGATTTTTGCGAGTATTATTGAGTTGGATTTAGCGGTGAATTTTGCGACGGAATTGACTCATTTGATTAAGCGTTTTGTGGTAGATCATCTTCATGTACTAGGGGATATTTATGATCGTGGGGCTTATCCTGACTTGATAATGGACACCTTGATGGAAGCACCCAGTCTTGATATCCAATGGGGCAACCACGATATTATTTGGATTGGTGCCTACAGTGGATCCTTAGCTTCTCTAGCGGTGGCCTTGCGCATTACTTTGCGTTATGGGCATACGCGCCTATTAGAGGAAGGTTACGGTATCAATTTAGATCGTCTCCGTAAGTTTTCAAAGCAATTTTATCAAGCCAATCCTGCTTTTATGCCCAAAGGGGTCGAGGATTTGGCTATGTCTGAAGAAGACATTTGTGCGTTGAATTGTATGCATCAAGCCATGACAATTATTCAGTTTAAGTTAGAAAGTCAGATTATTCAGCGTCGGCCAGAATTTGAAATGGATGATCGTTTGGTTCTGCATTATTTAAATGACGATAAAACCGAGATTACTCTTGATGAGGTGACTTATTCTCTTGACCATGGTTGTTTTGAATTAGTCGATCTTGATAATCCGGCTGAATTGCATTTAGGCGAAGAATTAATTATTCATGACTTGTTGTATCAAATGCAACGCTCTAGCCGTTTTAAAAAGCATATTGATTTTTTAGTTAACAAAGGCTCGATGTATAAAACCTACAACAATAATTTATTGTTCCATGGCTGCATTCCATGTTCTGAAGATGGTGCATTTATGGAGATGACCTTTCAAGGTAAAAAATACTCGAGCAGGCAATTAATGGATTTTTATGACCAAGCTATCAGGAAAGCCCATGAACAGCCAAATATCACCGATGACTTTGAAACCGATTTAATCTGGTATATCTGGTGCGGTGCGAAGTCCTCCTTGTTTGGTAAAAACATCATGAAGACCTTTGAACGGTATTTTATTGCTGACAAGAAGACCCACTATGAAAAACAAAATGATTATTATTCATTAAGAGACAATGAAGATTTTTGTCGTCAAGTATTGGAAGCTTTTGATTTGGATGGCTCTGGCTACATTATTAACGGTCACACGCCCGTGAAAGCTCTATTAGGTGAAACGCCCATCAAGGCAAATGGAAAAATGTTGGTGATCGATGGTGGTTTGTCAAAAGCCTATCAAAAAGAAACCGGGATTGCGGGATACACCCTCATCGATAATTCCCACGAAACCTATCTTGTTGCCCACCATCCCTTTACAACCAAAACGGATGCCATTGCGAACTTTAAAGATATTCTCCCTGAGCAAATGATCGTCTCTAAGCGCACCCAGCGCGCCAAAGTACTGGACACCGATATCGGCCAGCGCTTGAAAAAAGAAGCGAACCAATTAAGAGAAAAATGGTCCCTCAACCAATAAATATCTCTGCCGTTAAGGAGGCGAACTGATGGAGGAAAAAGATCAAACAATCATACATTTCCCAGTATATGCAGAACTTAAAACAGCGATTGAAAGCTTACAGGCCAATTTAAATTTGTTGTTGCTTGAACACGATGAGCTTATTTATGTGGTTTGTAAAAATATCGAAACGAAATACTTATTGGCAGCAGGGCATTTGGATTACAAAATCTATCAACTTGATTGCGATATTAGACGACTTAAGCGAAAAGCAGACTTGATTCAAGCTAGAATTAATCGTCAAATGTCAGTGGATCTTTCTGCGATTGATTCACAATTAAATAATGAATTCAAAGAGTATCAACAGCAAATGAAAAAGATGTTGAAGGATTTGAATGCTGCGATGAGACGGGCGAGCGGTAAATCACTGACGACTGAAGAAACGTTGGAACTAAAGGACTTATACCGAAAAATAATGAAAAAGCTCCATCCTGATTTGAATCCTGATATCGAAAGCGATAAGCAAGAATTATTTTTACATGCGGTCGAAGCTTATAAAAATGGTGACTTAGACCGATTGCGTATGATTACAATGATGGTAGATGATGGGGTTTCGCTTGGTCCGTCAGAAAGGTCTTTGAATAAATTACAAAAAGAAAAGCAAAGGCTGGAAGAACAAGTAAAACTGGTCAATGAGTCGATTAAAAAGATTCAATCAGAATTTCCTTATACGTTAAAGGCGCTTGTTTCGGATCCAGCAGAACTCGACAAGCATGTTGTCTATCTTAATGAAACGATTGAAGAAATAGAAGAGGTTTTGCGATGGTATGTTCAGAAAACAAATGATCTAGTAGGTGAGAATCATGAGTGAATTGACGCCATCGGGTGGTTCTGGGCATGTTATTCCCACTCTTAAGTATGGGGAGAATGGCTTAATGCTCCCTAAGCCATTCGAAAGAGATATTTATTTGTTTTCCACACATATTGCTGGGACGAGTTATGTAATGGGGATAAAGGATTTAGAGCCCAGCTTAAATGTAGACGACCGTTTGAAGTTTTATCGCGAACCTGATAACCCATATGATAAAGAAGCCATTGTTGTGAAAAACCAGTATGGAGTGAAGTTAGGCTATATTCCCCGCAAGGACAATGTTATTTTTGCCCGCTTAATGGATGCCGGCAAATTATTGTTTGGGAAGATTAAGTCAAAAGAATTTCAGGGGGAATATTTGTTCATTAGGGTTGATATCTATTTGAATGAATGATGGTAGTGTCGGCTTATTTAGCAGTGATATTTATTTAAAAAATAGCTTGTATTTTTGATGAAACGTGTTATAATGTTACGGTATGTCTATGAGCATACATGGGTGGGAGGAGCTTGTGCTCCATGTACCACATCACGAACTAAAATTTTAAGGAGGAATGTTTCGTGGCTAAAAAACTAATGACGCAAGTTAAATTGCAAATTCCAGCGGGACAAGCAAGTCCAGCTCCACCGGTTGGTCCAGCGTTGGGTCAAGCAGGGGTTAACATTATGCAATTTACAAAAGAATTTAACGCAAGAACTCAAGATCAAATGGGTATGATTATCCCGGTTGTAATTGATGTGTTTGAAGACCGTTCATTTACATTCATTACTAAAACACCGCCAGCACCAATTTTGTTGAAAAAAGCAGCTAACTTACAAAAAGCTTCTGGTCAACCAAATAAAAATAAAGTTGGTACTGTAACGCGCGCACAAGTACAAGAAATTGCTGAAACTAAAATGCAAGACTTAAACGCAGCCGATGTAGAAGCTGCAATGCGTATGATTGAAGGTACTGCTCGTTCTATGGGAATTACCGTTCAAGACTAAGCATACCGCAGCTTCTCGCCCCGTTTTCTATCGGGGGTGGGAGGTTTATCCGCTAACACCACAAATATAGGAGGAATATAAAAATGGCTAAGAAAAGCAAAAAATTTCAAGCAGCACTTGAAAAAGTTGATCGCACAAAACGCTATGATGTAACAGAAGCAGTTGCCTTAGCGAAAGAAATCGACTTCGCAAACTTTGATGCAACGATCGAAGTTTCTTATAACTTAAATATTGATGTTAAAAAAGCAGACCAACAAATTCGTGGAGCAATGGTATTGCCACACGGAACTGGTAAAACGCAAACTGTGGTTGTTATCGCTCGTGGCGAAAAAGCCGCTGAAGCTGAAGCAGCAGGTGCAGATTATGTTGGTGAACAAGAATTAATCGAAAAAATCAACGGTGGTTGGTTAGAATTCGACGTAATGGTTGCTACACCTGACATGATGGGTCAAGTAGGTCGTCTAGGACGTGTCTTAGGACCAAAAGGTTTAATGCCTAACCCTAAAACAGGAACTGTTACAATGGATGTAACTAAAGCTGTTAATGATATTAAAGCAGGTCAAGTAACTTACCGTGCAGATAAAGCAGGTATTGTGAACGTGCCAATCGGTAAAGTATCTTTTGAAGAAGCTCAATTAGTTGAAAACTTCAAAGCTTTACATGAACAAATCATGCGTGTTAAACCAGCAACGGCTAAAGGTGTATATATTACAAACTTAGCACTAAGCTCAACTCTTGGGCCTGGTATCAAAATCGACACAGCTACTATTTAATTAAAAAATAATTCTTGACAATACAAGATTTATTAACTAATATATATATGTTTTAAACGACCGCAGACAGTAAGTGGCAAATGCCTTAATTTCTTACCGAGGAAGTTCCTAATGATTACTATTTGGAAGCTATCTCTATGTCTATGGTGACATAGAGATTTTTTATTTTAAAAAATCTCTAACAATCAAATGGTGGAGGTGAACTAAGTGCCAAAAGATGTTGTAATTGCTAAAAAACAAGATGAAGTAACACAAATTGCAGAAGAAATCAGAACAGCTGCAACGGTTGTTGTAGTTGACTACTTAGGTCTGACTGTTTCTGAAGTAACTGACCTAAGAAAACAATTACGTGATAACAACGCACAAATGAAAGTTGTTAAAAATACCATCTTACGTCGTGCAGCTGCTGAAGCAGAAGCTGAAGGACTATTAGAATCATTCGTAGGACCTACAGCGATTGTATTCAGTACGGAAGACGCGGTTGCACCAGCTAAAATTGTTTCTAAATTTGCTGAAAAAGCAGACGAATTAACAATTAAAGGTGGTATGATCGAAGGTAAGGTAGCAACAGTTGATCAAGTGAATGAATTGGCTAAACTACCAGATCGCGATGGATTATTATCTATGTTACTTTCTGTATTACAAGCTCCTGTCCGCAATGTTGCGTACGCAGTTAAAGCTGTCGCTGAAAAAGACGAAACAGACGATGTTGCTTAAAACATCACTTTATACAAATAAATATATCATCATATAACGGAGGAAAAAATAATGGCTTTAAATATCGAAAATATTATTGCTGAAATTAAAGAAGCAACAATTTTAGAATTAAACGACTTAGTAAAAGCAATTGAAGAAGAATTTGGCGTAACGGCAGCAGCTCCAGTAGCAGTAGCAGGTGGAGCAGCAGAAGCAGCAGCTGAAGAACAAACTGAATTTACAGTTGAATTAACAGATGCTGGTGCAGCTAAGATTAAAGTAATCAAAGTTGTTCGTGAAGCAACTGGTTTAGGTCTTAAAGAAGCTAAAGCTTTAGTTGACGAAGCTCCTAAAGCAATTAAAGAAGGCATCTCTAAAGAAGAAGCTGAAGAATTAAAAGCTAAAATTGAAGAAGTTGGCGGGGTTGTTGAAGTTAAATAATAACTTCAACCTTGTTAACACCAAAGCACTCACCTTTCGGGGTGGGTGTTTTTTTGTGGGGTTAGCGGGGGTGAATGTTTCTATTTGGCATATCCGTTTAATTATATGCCCGCGCAAGCCTCTCCCCGGCATATCCATTTAATTATATGCCCGCGCGAGTAGCTCCCTGGCATATGCGTTTAATTATATGCCCGCGCGAGCCTCTCCCTGGCATATTCGTTTAATTATATGCCCGCGCGAGCCTCTCCCTGGCATATCCATTTAATTATATGCCTGCGCGAGCTGCTCCCTGGCATATCTGTTTAATTAAGTGCCGGTACGAGCCTCTCCCTGGCATATCCGTTTAATTATATGCCCGCGCACGCAACTCCATCTCGATTTCTTATAAAAAAAGACTGCCATTCGTTCAAAATGGCAGTCGCATTAGTGGTATTTATTTGGTTTGGTTTGCAATGATTTGATCTATTACTTGGGCAACGCCATCTTCTTCGTTTGATGGGGCTAGGTAACGGGCGGAGTCTTTGATGAAATCGACACCGTTGGTCATGGCGTAGCTGTGGCCAACCATTTTAATCATGGAACGGTCGTTAAGTGAGTCGCCGATGGCAGCTACTTCTTCCATGCTGTAATCTTGTTGTGCCACATATTTTTCAACAGCTAAGCCTTTTTGTGCTTTGATGTGGGTGATTTCTAAGTTATCAAAGTTAGATGATGTGACATCGAGTGTTGGTGAAGCTTCAATAGAGTTACGGGTTTGTTTCAGTTTTTCTAAGTCATCACTAAAGAACATGGTTTTATAAACAACTGGTAGTTGCTTTGTATTGATTTCGCTTAAAGGTTTAATTTCGCGAACTATTGAAGAAAGTTGCGCTTCGGTGATATCTTCATTTCCTTTATCATGATCAACAGCAGCTTTACTTAAGAAACGTTTCATGCGTTTGACATAATTTTCATAATCTGACACATAAAAACCTTTATCCGCAATAACGGTTGCGTTGATATCAGGATCATCTAAATAAGTTAAAATTGAAACGAAGTCTTCAGCTTCAATAGGTTGTGTTTGCAAAACTGTTCCTTCGTCATCGTGAATAACGGCACCGTTTAGATTGATCATCCGACATTTGATATTATGTGCCGCTAACAATTGATGTGCAGAATAATATTCACGACCGGTTGCTACCATAAATTCCACGCCACTATCTTGAAGAGCTCTAATCGCTTCTGCTGTACGATCACTAATTACATGGTGTTCATTTAACAAAGTTCCATCTAAATCAGAAACAAAAAGCTTAATCATTCCTCAACCTCCAACAAAATTTGTTATACTTAGTGTATCATACTTTATAGAAAGAAAGATATTGATAAAATTAACTAAACGCTTACAGAGAGGGATTATTATGCAACCAATATTTTTAAAAGCAGTTTTACAAGATAAAATTTGGGGAGGTAGCAAATTATACACCCATTTTGGATTGGACTTACCTAGCCAAACGATTGGAGAAGCTTGGTCTATCAGTGCCCATCCAAATGGAGTATCCGAAGTTATTTCGCCCGCAGAGTTCGCCGGTATGGGATTGGATGAGTTATACCAAAGTCAACCGGAATTATTT
This sequence comes from Fundicoccus sp. Sow4_H7, assembly GCF_052115865.1. NCBI lineage: Bacteria > Bacillati > Bacillota > Bacilli > Lactobacillales > Aerococcaceae > Fundicoccus > Fundicoccus sp. Sow4_H7. Next base: position 20,946 of record NZ_JBQKME010000017.1, read on the forward strand.
GGAGGCGTAACGGAAGAACGTTTTCCGCTATTAACAAAAATCTTAGATGCGAATCAAAACTTATCTGTCCAAGTTCATCCAGATGACAAATACGGTTTGGAGCATGAAGGCGAACTAGGGAAAACAGAATGCTGGTATATCATCTCGGCTGATCCAGGATCAAAAATTATTTATGGTCATAATGCCCAAACGCCAGAAGAATTCTCTGCCATGGTCGAAGAAGGCCGCTGGGATGACCTCCTAAGAGAAGTGCCAGTTAAAGACGGTGATTTCTTTTATGTACCGCACGGCACGATTCACGCCATTGGTGCAGGGATTGTCATTTTAGAAACGCAACAAAACTCAGATACCACCTACCGCGTTTACGATTATGGACGTACCGATGCCCAAGGTAACGAACGTGACCTACACATCCAGCAATCACTTGATGTTACCCAATTCCCTCATCAAGACCCTCAAGTAAATATCACTGAAGATGACCAAGATGGCGGTAAAGTTGTCCATTATTTAACCAACGAATACTTCAGTGTTTACAAATGGGATTTAAAAAAATCGCTAACGGTTGACCTGCCAAAGGAATATTACTTAGCAACTGTCATTACCGGTGAAGGTGAAATGGAAATAGATGGTAAAGTTTATCCTTTACATCTCGCAGATTCTTTCATTTTACCATCAGACATTCAATCCGTGACTTTAAGAGGAGATTTGGAAATTATTGTTTCTAATCCTGAAACGGTCGCATCTAAGAAAGAATTGGTTTAATGGGCGAACAATATTTTACACGGATTCCTACAAGCGAAGATCGGCAAAATGAATTTACCGTAGAAGTAGCGGGTTATCCCCTAAAGTTTATTACATCAGAGGGTGTCTTTTCTAAAAACAGAGTGGACTACGGTTCGAAGTTTTTAGTCGAAAGTTTTATTGACCTCGCACAAGTAAAAGAAGGACAAGGAATTTTAGAATTTGGAAGTGGCTATGGAGCCATGTTGATTCCGTTAGCAAAAGCCTACGACAAGCATTCATTAAAAGGATTTGAAGTGAATGAACGTGCGTATGCCTTAGCCCTTAAAAATGCAACATTAAATCAGGTTCAAGCTGAATTTGTTTTAGCTGACATTATGACAGTTTCGGTTGATAATGAAGCAGCAGATTTTGTTTTAACCAATCCCCCAATCAGAGCGGGAAAAGCAGTGATCCGTCATTTTGTTGACCAAGCCTTCAAGGCGCTAAAAACTGAAGGGGAACTTTGGCTAGTCATTCAAAAGAAACAAGGTGCTCCTTCGATGCAAAGCTATATGGAGACTGTTTTTGGGAATGTTGAGAAACTAAAACAAGACAAAGGCTATTGGATCTTAAAGAGCCAAAAATAAATAATGTTTCATTTAATCCGACTGTTTAACACTAGCTAAAGATGCCGTAAGAAAAAACGACGACTTTGCTATCAATTAATTAGTCGGATTTTTGTTGTGCGAATTTTTGATAAAGAAAGCTTGACAAAGCGAGTCTAATTTAGTAGAATTCTTAGTTACAAGAGTTATGTCGTGAATATAGGTGGGACTTGAAATATTGTCCGAGTCCATCCGCTAAATAGAACAAAAGTGTTGAGGAAGCGAAAAAGGTCTCAATCTTTTGTCTTTTTTATTGCCCAAAAACATAGTAAAAGTGGATTCTTAATAAAAACTTATACATTTGCGTGTAATGGGGATATTTATTCGAAAAACTCAAATATTTTAAGGGGTGAAGAGCTTGAGTCAACATCATACCGTTAAATATGGTAAGAAAGCAGAGCGACGTAGTTATGCACGAATTAAAGAAGTGCTTGACTTGCCAAACTTAATTGAAGTTCAAACAGATTCCTATCAGTGGTTTTTAGATGAAGGATTACAGGAAATGTTTGACGATATTTCGCCAATTATTGACCACTCAGAGAATTTAGAGCTTCATTTTGTGGATTATGTTTTAAGAGAATCAAAGTATACGGTGGATGAATCGCGTAGTCATGATGCGAATTACTCGAAACCAATTTATGTGACTTTACGTTTAATCAACAAAGAAACTGGTGAAGTGAAAGAACAAGAGGTCTTCTTTGGTGATTTCCCAATTATGACGGAAATGGGTACCTTTGTTATTAACGGGGCTGAACGTGTTATTGTTTCACAATTAGTACGTTCACCAAGCGTCTATTTCCATGACAAAGTAGATAAAAAAGGACGTCACAGCTTTACATCAACCGTTATTCCTAACCGTGGTGCATGGTTAGAGTTTGAAACAGATGCTAAAGGTATTGCTTATGTGCGTATTGACCGTACACGTAAAATTCCAATGACTGTTTTAGTTAGAGCCTTAGGTTTTGGATCTGACGAAGAAATTATGGAAATCTTTGGTGAGTCTGACTTATTAGAATTAACCATTGATAAAGATATCCATAAAAATGCGAATGACTCTCGTGTTGAAGAAGCTTTGAAGGATGTTTACGAACGTTTGCGTCCAGGTGAGCCTAAAACCGCTGAAAGCTCTCGTAACCTTTTAGTGTCACGTTTCTTTGACCCACGCCGCTATGATTTAGCGAATGTTGGTCGTTATAAAGTCAATAAAAAATTAAATATCTTGTCTCGTATTGAAGGTTTAACCTTGGCTGAAACTTTGGCTGACCCTGAGACAGGTGAAGTTATTTTAACAGAGGGAACGGAGTTAGACTCAGCAGCGATTGAAAAAATTCGTCCTTATGTTGAAGCTAACATTAATGGTTTCACACTAAATCCTTCTCCAGAAGGGGTTGTTGGTGAGCCAATCGAATTACAACAAATTCAAGTCTATTCACCAAAAGATCCTGAGCGTATTGTCAATGTTATTGGGAATGGGCATATTGAAAAAACGAAAAACTTAACCCCAGCTGATATTATTGCTTCGATTAACTATTACTTAAACTTAGAAGAAGGTATTGGTAAAACAGATGATATCGACCACCTTGGTAACCGTCGTATCCGTTCTGTGGGTGAGTTATTACAAAATCAATTCCGTATAGGATTAAGCCGTATGGAACGTGTCGTACGTGAACGTATGTCATTACAAGATGTTTCAACGATTACACCTCAACAATTGATTAATATTCGTCCTGTTGTGGCAGCGATTAAAGAATTCTTTGGTTCTTCACAACTATCACAATTTATGGACCAAACCAACCCATTAGGTGAGTTGTCTCATAAACGTCGTTTATCAGCCTTAGGGCCTGGTGGTTTAACGCGTGACCGTGCGGGATATGAAGTACGTGACGTTCACTATACCCATTACGGACGTATGTGTCCGATTGAAACGCCAGAGGGACCAAACATTGGTTTAATTAACAACTTATCGACTTATGCGAAAATTAACCGTTATGGTTTTATTGAAACGCCATTTAGAAAAGTGGATAAAGCAACCGGACGTGTAACAGATATAATTGAATATTTATCTGCTGATGAAGAAGACTTTTATGTTGTAGCGCAAGCTAACTCTGTGCTTAATGATGATTCAACCTTTGCGTCTGATGTTGTTATGGCACGTTATACTTCTGAGAACATCGAGGTAACAACGGACAAAGTTGATTACATGGACGTGTCACCTAAGCAAGTAGTGGCGGTTGCGACAGCATCTATTCCTTTCTTGGAAAACGATGACTCTAACCGTGCCTTGATGGGTGCCAACATGCAACGTCAAGCAGTGCCTTTAATGAATCCTAAGTCACCATTAATTGGTACAGGTATTGAGTATAAGGCTGCTCACGACTCAGGTGCTGCTCTTATTGCAAAACGTGGTGGAGAAGTTATCTATGTGGATGCTAACCGTATTGTGGTTAAACTTGAGGATGGATCGAATGACGAATATCGCTTAACGAAATTTGCACGTTCAAACTCAGGTACATGTTATAACCAACGTCCTATCGTATCTGTTGGTGATCAAGTAGACGCGGAAGAAATTTTAGCCGATGGTCCATCAATGGAAAATGGGGAAATGGCTCTAGGTCAAAACCCACTAGTAGCCTTCATGACTTGGGATGGTTATAACTATGAAGATGCGATAATCATGTCTGAGCGTTTAGTTAAAGATGATGTATATACTTCAATCCATATTGAAGAATACGAATCTGAATCACGTGATACAAAATTAGGACCGGAAGAAATAACACGTGAAATCCCTAACGTTGGAGAAGACGCATTAAAATTCTTAGATCACGAAGGAATTATTTTAATTGGTTCTGAAGTTAAAGACGGTGATATTTTAGTTGGTAAAGTGACACCTAAAGGTGTGACTGAATTGTCAGCTGAAGAACGTCTATTACATGCGATCTTCGGTGAAAAAGCTCGTGAAGTTCGTGATACATCTCTACGTGTCCCACACGGTGGTGGCGGTATTGTTCACGATGTGAAGATCTTTACACGCGAAGACGGCGATGAACTAGCTCCAGGTGTTAATAAATTAGTTCGTGTATATATTGTACAAAAACGTAAAATTAATGAAGGGGATAAAATGGCCGGACGTCACGGTAATAAAGGGGTTGTTTCTCTTATTATGCCGGAAGAAGACATGCCATTTATGCCTGATGGAACACCAATTGATATTATGTTGAATCCGTTAGGGGTACCTTCTCGTATGAACATTGGTCAAGTATTTGAACTACACTTAGGTATGGCTGCACGTGAATTGGGTATCCATATTGCTACTCCTGTTTTTGATGGGGCTAGTGAAGAAGATGTATGGGATACAGTTCGCGAAGCAGGTATGGAAGCTGATGCGAAAACGACCCTATATGATGGGCGTACCGGTGAACCATTTGACCGTAAAGTTTCAGTCGGTGTAATGTATATGCTGAAATTGGCTCACATGGTTGATGATAAATTACATGCTCGTTCAACTGGACCTTACTCATTAGTTACACAACAACCATTAGGTGGTAAAGCGCAATTTGGTGGACAACGTTTTGGAGAAATGGAAGTTTGGGCGCTTGAAGCATATGGAGCGGCTTATACTTTACAAGAAATCTTAACGTATAAATCCGATGACGTGGTAGGTCGTGTGAAAACATATGAAGCCATCGTTAAAGGTCAACCTATTCCAAAACCAGGTGTACCGGAATCATTCCGCGTATTAGTGAAAGAATTACAAGCTTTAGGTTTGGATCTTAAAGTGCTTGATGCGAATAATGAAGAAATTGAACTACAAGATGATGAAGATGAAGATGATGTAGTCAACTTCAATGCGCTTCAAAAATTCAAAGATGAGCAAAAACTTTCTTCTGAAAAAGAAACTCAAGCAGAACCGACATTAGCCGATGGTCAAGTAAATATAACAGACCCAAAAACTGAAGACTAAAGAGATATTGATTGAATGCCTTAAACCGCGGAGGTGGCGTTCCGCAAATTTTAAAGGAGGTCGACCCCTTGATAGATGTTAATAAATTCGAAGCGATGCAAATCGGACTAGCGTCTCCTGAAAAAATTCGTAGTTGGTCGTATGGGGAAGTTAAAAAACCAGAAACGATTAACTATCGAACGTTAAAACCAGAAAAAGATGGTCTCTTTTGTGAACGAATTTTTGGACCAACCAAAGACTGGGAATGTAGTTGTGGGAAATTAAAACGTGTTCGCTACAAAGGTCGTGTTTGTGATCGTTGTGGTGTTGAAGTAACGCGTGCAAAAGTGCGTCGTGAAAGAATGGGACACATTGAATTAGCAGCTCCTGTAACACATGTTTGGTATTTTAAAGGTATTCCAAGTAGAATGGGTCTTTTGTTAGACTTAAGCCCACGTCTTTTAGAAGAAGTTATTTATTTTGCGTCATATATTGTTATTGATGCAGGTGATACACCTCTAGAACCAAAATCATTGTTATCAGAATTTGAATACCGTGAGAAAAAACGTGAATACGGCAATCGTTTCAATGCTAAAATGGGTGCTGAAGCCATTAAAGAATTGCTACAAGCTGTTGATTTGGAAGGCGAAGTAGCTGAGTTAAGAGAATTGTTGAAGACTGCTACAGGTCAAAAACGTAGCCGTGCGATTCGTCGTCTAGATATTTTAGATGCTTTCTTAGAATCTGGAAACCAACCAGACTGGATGATCTTAGATGCGCTTCCGGTAATCCCACCTGATTTACGTCCAATGGTTCAATTGGAAGGTGGTCGTTTTGCGACAAGTGACTTAAACGACTTATACCGTCGTGTCATTAACCGTAATAACCGTTTGAAACGTCTACTTGATTTGGGTGCGCCAAATATTATTGTTCAAAACGAAAAACGTATGCTACAAGAAGCGGTGGATGCTTTAATTGATAATGGCCGTCGTGGACGCGCTGTTGTTGGACCAGGTAACCGTCCATTGAAATCTTTATCGCATATGTTAAAAGGGAAACAAGGTCGTTTCCGTCAAAACTTACTGGGTAAACGTGTAGACTATTCAGGTCGTTCTGTTATCGTTGTAGGTCCAAACTTAAAAATGTATCAATGTGGTATTCCAAAAGAAATGGCCGTTGAATTATTCAAGCCATTTGTTATGAAAGAACTTGTAGAACGTGAAATTGCAACAAACATCAAGAACGCTAAACGTATGATCGAAGTTCAAGATGATGCGATTTGGCCAGTTATTGAAGAAGTTATTAAAGAGCACCCAGTTCTACTTAACCGAGCACCTACGCTTCACCGTTTAGGTATTCAAGCGTTCGAGCCAACTTTAGTAGATGGTCGTGCCATCCGTCTTCACCCATTAGTTTGTGAGGCTTATAACGCCGATTTTGATGGGGACCAAATGGCTGTCCACGTTCCCTTATCTGAAGAAGCACAAGCAGAAGCTCGTCTACTCATGTTAGCGGCACAAAATATCTTAAACCCTAAAGATGGTAAACCAGTTGTTACCCCTTCTCAAGATATGGTCTTAGGTAACTATTACTTAACACTTGAAGAAGAAGGTAGAACAGGTGAAGGACTTGTTTTAAGTAATGTGGAAGAAGGAATAATTGCCTACCAAAATGGTTATGCTCATTTACACACTCGTATTGCTATTCCTACAAAAGCCTTAGCAGGTAAACCATTTACAGAGTGGCAACAAGATAAAATGATGGTAACTACCATTGGTAAATTGATCTTTAATGAAATTATGCCAATCGAGTTCCCTTATTTAAATGAACCTTCAACAGAAAACTTAACCGTTCAAACCCCAGATAAATATTTCTTAGATAAAGGGGCAAATATTCCAGAAGAAATTGCTAAAATGGAACTTGTTAAACCATTTAAGAAAAAAGACTTAGGAAATATCATTGCGGAAGTCTTCAAACGATTCCATATTACAGAAACATCTAAGATGTTGGACCGTATGAAAGACCTTGGATATAAATATTCAACTCGTGCAGGTATTACCGTTGGGGTGGCAGACGTATTAAACCTTGACTCTAAAGAAGAAATCTTGGAAGAAGCACATGCTCGTGTGGATAATATTACAAAACAATACCGTCGTGGCTTAATTACTGAAGACGAACGTTATGAAAATGTTATCCGGACATGGGATCAAGCTAAAGACAAGATCCAAGAAGAACTTAAAAATAAATTACCTCGTCTAAACCCAATCTTTATGATGTCGGATTCAGGTGCTCGTGGTAACATCTCGAACTTTACTCAATTAGCGGGTATGCGTGGAAACATGGCGGCTCCAAACGGTAAGATTATCGAGTTGACCATTACCTCTAACTTCCGTGAAGGGTTGAACGTACAAGAAATGTTTATCTCGACTCACGGGGCACGTAAAGGGATGACCGATACGGCGCTGAAAACAGCTGACTCTGGTTACTTAACCCGTCGTCTCGTTGACGTGGCACAAGATGTCATTGTCCGTGAAGATGATTGTGGAACAGATAAAGGGGTATTTGTATCTGAGATTGCTGACGGTAATAGTATTATTGAATCGCTTGAAGAGCGTCTAACGGGTCGCTATATTCAAAAAGAAGTTAGACATCCTGAAACGGGCGAAGTACTAGCAAAAGCAAAAGACTTTATTACTGAAGACTTAGCAAGCAAGATTGTTAATGCAGGTGTTAAAGAAGTTTCAATTCGTTCAGTCTTTACCTGTGATACTGATCATGGTGTATGTAAAGTATGTTATGGACGTAACCTTGCAACAGGTACAGAAGTTGAAGTAGGTGAAGCAGTAGGAACAATCGCTGCGCAATCAATCGGTGAACCAGGTACACAACTGACCATGCGTACATTCCATACGGGTGGGGTTGCTGGTGGTAGTGATATCACTCAAGGGTTGCCGCGTATTCAAGAAATCTTTGAAGCTCGTCATCCAAAAGGACAAGCAACCATTACAGAAGTTGCCGGTGTGATTGAATCCATTGAAGAAAAAGCATCTGACCGCTCAAGAGATGTTACAGTTTCAGGTGCAGTCGATACTAGAACCTACAATATTCCAATCCAGTCTCGCCTTCAAGTCGTTGTTGGTGATGAAGTTGTTCGTGGTCAGGCCTTAACTGAAGGTTCAATTGATCCAAAAGAATTACTTCAAGTAACCGATGTGATTACGGTTCAAAACTATCTATTAAGAGAAGTTCAAGCAGTATACCGTAGCCAAGGGGTAGAAATCGGTGACAAGCATATCGAGGTAATGGTTCGTCAAATGTTGCAAAAAGTCCGCGTTATGGACCCAGGCTCAACGACCATTTTACCAGGTGCGCTCATGGATATTGCCGACTTTACAAAAGCGAACTTATCTGCCATTAAAGGTGGCGAAACGCCAGCGACAGCACGTCCAGTCTTATTAGGAATTACCAAAGCAGCTTTAGAAACAAATTCATTTATTTCAGCTGCGTCATTCCAAGAAACAACACGTGTCTTAACGGACGCTGCGATTCGCGGTAAGCGTGATGTGTTATTAGGATTGAAAGAGAACGTTACAATTGGTAAGTTAATTCCAGCAGGTACCGGAATGAAACGCTACCGTCAAATTGAAACGAATATCGAAAACCCACCACATCCAGACGAAGTCATCCTTGAAGACAAAAAACAACAATTGAAATAAGTTAAACGAACCGGGCTATCTAATTATAGATGGCTCGGTTTTTTAGTTGAAGAGGATAATATAAAAATAAGCTAAGCTTAAAAAAGGAACAAAAGGGATTTGAATCATTTTGTTTTTTGCTAGCAAATTATATAGAAAGAAAAAAATCAAAGCAGACATTGAACTAATGAAAAGTAAAAGTGGAAGCTGTTGAATGGATATACTGATACTCAACAAAAAAATTAACTTAATATCTGCGCCACCGATATACTTAGCGCCAAAATGATAAAGAAGCAGCAGGAGAAATAAGAGTATCAACACATAAAAAGACCATTGAACAACACCGATCGAACAAATAAATATCCCTGCTTGTAATACGTCTGGAACCCATCTACCAAGGATATCTATAAGGCTCATTAAAATGAGTATAGCTAGCCGTAAAAGTATTAATAAGTGATAGGATGTTAATAGAAGGTTAGATTCTAAGAACTGATAGACGGCAATCAACACAATCAATCCAATAAATAACTCTGAGATTAAATAAAATGACGAAATACGGTTAGAACACGACGGACAACGGAAACGGAAAAATAAAATTGAGAAAATAGGAAATAGTTGATACCATTTCAAAGGTTGTTGGCAATGATCACAGCGCGAGCGCTGTTTTATAGGGATAGATTCTTGATTCCAATGGTTGGCTAACCATAGTAGGAAAGATGCGAGACAAGCGCCGGTATAGAATATGAATAGATAAAAGATGAACATAAATAAACCTCCTACTTATATATACACAAAAAAAGTCGAATTCCACTAATTTATTTTAAAAAACTTCATTTTCATGGTTGACTTTCAATGGAATGGCATGCTATTATACTTCTTGTGTTCAAATGAAGGACACATGAACGAAACAAACGTAACAATCATTTGAAAAAAGCTGTTGCATTTAAATTTAAATGATGTTATAATAAAAGTCCCTGAACAAGGGAAGCGAACAATTCAAAACTTTTTCAAAATAAATTTAAAAAGTTGTTGACAAAGATTTGAACTTATAGTAATATATAGAAGTTGTCACTTGGACAACAAAGCTCATTGAAAACTGAACAAAGACAAACACCAAATTTTGTGAGGGTTCGTTTTATAACGAACACAACCGAATAAA
>NZ_JBQKME010000018.1:0-26998 GCF_052115865.1 Fundicoccus sp. Sow4_H7
GAGTATGGGATTAAAGATACCGGCATAAAAAAATACCATGTATGATAAGACATCATACATGGCACAAATATTTTGTTTATTTACCTGTCTACTTGACAGGGGGCAGTTCATTCTCGAAAATCGATGGAATACAAATACAATTGATGTTAATAAATCATATCGCAACAATATGATTGCAACAATTTTATCAGTCGAGATGGATTCTGAAAAGAGTAAAAAATACGTTCAGAAGATTGTTAATGCTTCATCAGAAAAAGAAATTGAAGAAATAGTAGTAGAATATTTTCATTTATTTAATTCCTCTTCTCAATCGATGAAAAAATAAAGAATAATGGTTAAACACTTTCATATTTTTTGAGGGTGTTTTTTTAAATCGCTCAATAAAGTGTACTCTAGTGATCAAAGTAAAAATGCTATTATAGCAAGATTTTGAGTTGGTCAATAGAGTTGGTTAAAAGAGATATAAGAGGTGAGGTATTGGCCACAAAAGTTGGATATGCAAGAATAAGTACAAAGGATCAAAAACTGGATCGCCAAATTGAAGCGTTATCTAAAACAGTATTTAAACTGTTTGTTGAAAAAGAAAGTGGAGCGACACTTGAAAGACCTGTCCTTTATGAAATGATAAATTTCATCAGAGAAGGGGATATAGTCGTTGTAACGGAACTAGATAGGCTAAGCAGGAATCATAATGATATTTCAAATATCATGCATTTAATCCAAACCAAAGGTGCTACATTAGAAGTTCAAAATTTACCTACTTTATCAGGAATCGAAGATGATAATTTAAGAAGATTAATCAACAATTTAATTATTGAAATTTATAAGTATCAAGCTGAATCGGAGCGAACTATAATACGTGAAAGGCAAAAACAAGGAATTGAAATAGCAAAGCAGAAAAATAAATATAAGGGAAGAAAACCGCTCTTTCATAAAGAGTCACCGCAACTAAACCATGCATTTGAACTATATTTATCTGGTGAAACAGATTCAGAAGTTGCGACATTAACCGGTATCGACCGAAGCACATTTAGAAGATATCGAAAGAAATATAATATTGAAAGACAACAGTAACTTCTTGCCAGCGTGGCAAGAAGTTTTTTAAATATATACATATTGAGGTGATTAATTAAATGGCTGAAAAAAAGAAGTACCGATTTACCAAAGAACAAATTAAATCGGCCTCTGAAATATCTATTTATGCTTATGTTAAGGAAAATGGGTTAGGAAAAATAATTAGTGACAGTGGAGATTATGCTAAATTATCTTATATGAACCACGACTCCATTGTAATTGATAAGAAAAAGAATTATTTTATCCATAATGCAAATTCCTTTGAGAAGAATGCTAAAGGAAACTTAATTAATTTTATCCAGTACATTAATCAAAATGAGATTGGATTTCAAGAAGCAGTTCATCTAGCCTTAAAATTTGGAAAATCTGATTATAAAGTACAATCAAAAATTGCAGAAAACATTGAGAGTAAAGAGTTTGAATATAATTTTAAAACAGCAAAATATAGTTGGACATTAGAAAGATATCTCACTAAGGAGCGTAAAATTGATACCGACTTAGTTAAGTACCTACTAGAAGAAAACTATATCATGCAGGACGTCCGAAACAATATTATCTTTAATTGGACGCAGGATGGAAAACCACCTTCAAAAAATAATCTTATTATTGGAGCAACGCAACAATTAACTAAGAAAGTGGACTCTGATAACCCTAATCGTTATATTATTAAGAATTCAGAAAAATATCACGGATTTAATATTGCGATTGGCGACAAAACAAATGATTTATACGTGTTTGAAGCCTCAATCGACTTATTATCCTATTGGACTTTACGAAAAAATGAATTAAAAGATTGTAGGTTAATTTCTCTTGAAGGTGTTAAAGATGGAACTCTATTTAAAATGTTAGGAGATGATTATACTAAAGAGCCACGAGATTTAAAAGTACATATTAGCGTTGACAATGATAAAGCAGGGCATATATTTTTAGATAACCACATTCAATTGGAAGGAAGGACCCATTCAATAGAATATATAAATAACATTCCTGACTACAATACGATTAATACTGAAAAATATAAGGAAATTATAACTATCGCAGAACAGTATAAACTTCCAAAAGATTTGATGTTAGCATTTTGGCAGTTCGACCGTCCATTAATAGATGATAAAAAGAAAATAACTAAAGTCTTTAATGGAAATATCGAGAATGATTTTAAAAAAATTTCAGAATTATATGCAGAAAAAAATTATATTCAAGATGAATTATTTAAAGCTTACGATTTATCAAGTCGCCAAATCAACCGAATAAAGGAATGGCAAGATGTCTTTAATTCAAACAGTCATATTTTAAAAGATGAAATTGCGAAGGATTGGAACGATAAATTAAAAGCAGAAAACTTTGTTAAAAAAAAAGAATCAATAGAAGAAAAAGCGGAAAGTATCATGATGAATGAAGAAACTATATCGAATTATATTTTAAATAATACTCAAAGATTAAACGAAGAGCAGATTGCAACGCTATCAAATGAAACACAGGTTGATCGTGATATTATAGAGATGTATGCAAAAAAAGGCTGGTTACGAAGTGAGAAGCAAAGCAAGGATTTGTTTCTAGTATGGGGTAAAGATGGTGAAATTGTTGGTGCAAATAAATTAACAAGTGATTACCAAATAGCAACACCTTTTAAGGGCAGTAGCTCAAAAGATAGTTTTATTGTCACAATAGGAGATAGGCCGAAAGATATTATATTATTTGAACAGCCTTTAGATAGTTTAGAATATATTACAAGCAACCGTAATCAAATTAATAATTGTGTATTGATATGTAGCAGGGAAGGTGATTTATCAAAACAATATACTATTGAGAAAGTAAATGAATATCTAAAAACATCAAGAGTTGATAACATTGATATTATTTCAAAATCAGATAATAGCGAAAAAATTAAAAGTAATATTATCAACCATCTTGAATTTGAAAATAAAGGGAAAAATACTATGAATTTCGATTTTAACATAGAATCGAAACAACATTTAAATATTTTTGATAAGACATTGTAATTTATGCTTTTAAAGGGTTATTATGAATAGCTCTTATTGACACACGTGTAAAAAACACGTATAATTAATGGTGTAAGGAGGACATGACATGTCAAAAACTAAACCTTACCGAATAGTTGTTAAAGAACTAAAAAAAGATGGCTGGATTCTTGACCATACAACAGGCTCTCATGAAATCTATACAAAAGATGGAAAGATATGTCCTGTAAAATGTACGAAAAAAGATATACCATCTGGAACTTTAACAAAAATCGAAAGGATTACAGGGTTAAAATTTTAGCCCTGTCCTTTAAGGAAAGAGGAGTAGTATATATGCAGACATTAGTTACTTACCCATACATAATTACTCATGAGGATGACGTTTTCTATGTGGATTTTATAGATTTTGAAAATTGCTTTACAGATGGTGAAACTTTAGAAGAAGCAATGATAAATGCTAAAGATGTTTTAGGTGGTGTTTTATTTACAATGATCAAACAAGGAAAACCATTACCAGAAGTATCATTAGATTTTGATGCAATACACGAAAATGCAAGAGTAGCCTATGCTAACGTTTGGATTGCACCGATTAAACAGAAAGCAGACTTACAAGCGGTAAAAAAGACATTAACGATTCCAAAATGGTTAAATGACGAAGCTGAAAAACGCAAAGTAAATTTCTCTAATATTTTACAGACTGCTATTAAAGAAGAATTAGGAATTAAATCTTAAATCGAAAAACTTAGATGAATTTTGAACAAAAAAAGAACTTTTTGCCAGAATGGCAAGAAGTTCTTTTTTAATGAAGAATTATTCAAAACTCATTACTAATTTTTTTCCACTAAGTTCTGCAATAGTTTCAAGTGTTTTGATAGTAGGATTAGCGTTTCCGTTTTCAATTCGTGCTATTGTTGATTGTGGTTTATGTACTAATTTAGCAAATTCATCTTGAGTTAATCCCATAGACTCTCTTAATTTCATTACTAAAACAGCGTAATCAAGTTTTTTACTCTCAATTTCCATTCTTTCTGAAAACTCTTTATCCGCTAGTTTCATCTCATTAATATAGTCGGATACCTTTGTTGTAGTAAACTTTTCCATTGTTTATCTCTCCTTATATTGTTTCATCAAATGTTGTGCATGAGCAATTTCCTTCTTTGGTGTCTTTTGAGTTTTCTTAGTGAAACCATGAGTAATAAGATAGATGTTGTCTACTTTCTGAAAATAAAGACAACGTTGGGTTCTGTTGCAAAGTTTTAAATCTACTATCAAATAAGGTAGAATAATAGAAAAAGATAGCAGGAGGAATGACGATGAATCATTTTAAAGGAAAGCAATTTCAGCAGGATGTGATTATTGTAGCCGTGGGCTACTATCTTCGTTATAACCTTAGCTATCGTGAAGTTCAAGAAATCTTATATGATCGTGGCATTAACGTTTCTCATACGACGATTTATCGTTGGGTGCAAGAATATGGCAAACTACTCTATCAAATTTGGAAAAAGAAAAATAAAAAATCCTTTTATTCATGGAAAATGGATGAAACGTACATCAAAATTAAAGGAAAATGGCATTATTTGTATCGAGCCATCGATGCAGATGGTTTAACCTTGGATATTTGGTTACGTAAAAAACGGGACACACAAGCAGCCTATGCTTTTCTTAAGCGGTTAGTGAAGCAGTTTGATGAACCGAAGGTTGTAGTCACAGATAAAGCCCCCTCTATTACAAGTGCCTTTTTTTCATAATTTGGAATTGTAGATGGAATAAGAGAAAAAAGATATTGTTGATAATGGAAAAAATTTTCATAAGAAGGTAAGATAAATAAGTTTTCTTTTATTTGTAGCATACAGCTTTTTAATTTACCTTCGCTGAGTGCTTGCATCATTGTTTGTTTTGAATCTGAATCAATGTCTTTATTATTTTGTCGACTAAACGTTCTTAACATTAATTTTGTAGAGCAAGCTTCAGGATCTAAGTCACATAATAAAACTTTAAAACCTTTACTTGCTAATGTATAAGCAAATAATACACTATTCGTTGTTTTTCCTACTCCGCCTTTTAAGTTACCAATAACAATTTTTTGACCATTAAAATTCTCCTTATCAAAAGTATTATGATCTAGTTTTCGATTAGTTTTTATTAATTTAATTTCAATCGATCCCTCGACAAAACTTTTTTCTTTTTATTTTGGTTCATTTTAATTTTATAAGGATTAAAATTTTAATTTTTTTTTTAGTGTCAATTTCATGCAATATTGAGGAGATTTATCATAAAATATAAACAATATTCAAAAAAAAAAACAAGAGAATGTCTTTAAATAGATATTCGGATGATTTTATGTGGAAAATATTTGTGTTTCTAGTATTTTTCCATTCTTGTTTGTTTCCTAAAATATAAAAAATGATACTTATAATTTATAGAACGCCTTTATTGAGTGATTTTCATGTATTTAAAGCGATTCGAATGCTTATAAGGTGTTTATTCATATTTTTTATTTAAACGTGTGTAATTTAATGTAAAATGAGTGATTTCGACTAACGCGTCTAATTAAAACTAAAAATTAAAAGATAATGCAATTATCTGTTTATTGCATCGCTAGCTGTCCACTAGTGCGTGCGAGACGTCCACTGAATGCGGCCAATAAGACCACCGAGTGTGGAGAGAAGTCCAAATAGATGACAACCTTCTATATACTTAGTTTGTATACCTTAGGGTATATAGATTAACTATATAGGAGTTTTTTTCTATGATTCAGTATAGAAAGATACTTGAACTGGACGCTAAAGGTGTCACGCAGCGAACAATTACTTCAAGTACAGGACATTCAAGAGATAAGGGAGGTCATTAAACGTGCTAAAGTCAGAGCGATTACGACAATAAACTACAAATATATCAACTTTGAGCAAAAAGCGGCCATTATAGATTGTCTGACACGTAAGTTATACGAAAACTGTCTTAAACCACTCAAAAAGTCTCTAACTCATCTATCGCTCAAGTGAAAGTGCAAAAGTCTTGATTATATCAAATTTGACTATCAACCATTAAGTATATAAAAAGATCTAATATCGCTTTACTTTCCAATTTTTATTGCGTATCATTAAAGTGGTAAATCACTGGTTCACTAAAACAGTAAATCAACAAAGTGTGTAAAAGGAGAATGTGAAATGGAAAAGGTATTAGTTATTAAGATAAACATGGTTCCGAGTTCAAAAGAAGGTCTTGAGGAAAGAACTAGAAAATCATGGAAGGTTAGTCCTAAACGACTGGACGATGTAAAACATATTATTGTAATGCACAATCAAGTTGTTCAAGAAGAGTACACTATAGGAGATACTTTGGTGTACCATTTGGAAGGAGAACTAAAAGGGCGTGTTGAGCTTCAATTGAAGGAATACACTGAAGAGAAAACGCTCAAAGGTAAGAAAATAAAATATCTAACATCTAATCC
Organism: Fundicoccus sp. Sow4_H7; assembly: GCF_052115865.1. Lineage (NCBI taxonomy): Bacteria > Bacillati > Bacillota > Bacilli > Lactobacillales > Aerococcaceae > Fundicoccus > Fundicoccus sp. Sow4_H7. The sequence continues at coordinate 6,505 of NZ_JBQKME010000018.1, forward strand.
AGCCACAATCAAAAGCTATAAGGACTTAGTAAATTTAATTATTGAAGAAGATTGATAATGTTTAAAACACCCTAACGGTGATATGCCCCCCAAAAAGTTAGAGGTAAAAAACTCACTTTTTGGGGGCGTTTTCTGTCTAAAAAATATAGTGACGAAGTAAAATTTACAGTTGTTCAAGAATATTTGAATGGCACGCTTGGTTATAGCAGTCTTACGACTAAATATGGTACATCAGATAAAAATTTGATCCAGACTTGGGTTAATAATTAATGAGGTCTTGCTAGATGGAGTTGTTTGCTATGACTGAATTACAGATAAAAAAATAGGGTAATAGTAGTGCTATCAGATTTTCCAAAGAATTGTTACGTCAAGTAGGTTTTGAGAACAATAGCTTAATTGGTTCTGTTGCAAAGTTTTCCAAAAAATCTATTTTAGTGTAAAATTGAGAAAAAAGACAGAGAGGACAGAGTAATGAATCATTTTAAAGGCAAACAATTCAAAAAAGACGTCATTATTGTCGCTGTTGGTTACTACCTGCGTTACAATCTAAGCTATCGTGAAGTTCAGGAATTGTTATATGATCGTGGAATAAATGTTTGTCATACTACGATTTATCGTTGGGTGCAAGAGTACAGCAAAGTCCTCTATTATCTTTGGAAGAAGAAAAATAGACAATCCTTCTATTCATGGAAAATGGACGAAACCTATATCAAAATTAAGGGACGTTGGCATTATCTTTATCGTGCAATTGATGCGGACGGCTTAACCTTAGATATCTGGTTACGAAAGAAACGGGATACGCAAGCAGCCTATGCTTTCTTAAAACGACTCCATAAACAGTTTGGTGAGCCGAAAGCAATTGTGACCGATAAAGCACCTTCTCTTGGCTCCGCCTTTAGAAAGTTACAGAGTGTGGGTTTATATACTAAGACAGAGCACCGAACTGTGAAGTATCTTAACAATTTAATAGAACAAGACCATCGACCTATTAAACGACGAAATAAATTTTATCAAAGTCTCCGTACAGCCTCTTCCACGATTAAGGGCATGGAGACCATTCGAGGAATATATAAAAAGAACCGAAGAAATGGAACGCTCTTCGGCTTTTCGGTGTCTACTGAAATCAAGGTATTAATGGGAATAACAGCCTAAGATATTTGGAGTTCAGAGAGGGCGCGTTTGATTTTCAAACTTCGCAACAGAACCGCAAAAAGTTATGAACAAGCTTATTTATTGATTGTTCAGAAAATTATCAAGGAAAAAATAACTGTTTTAACTAAGAAAATTTATAAATAACGTCTTATATGAGATGAAAAAAATTATACATTTGGAAGTCGTCTTTAACATACCATTGCAAATATCATTGCCACAAAGGTAGAATAGAGATATAGAATTAAATATGTTTCAGATTAATATAAAATATAAGAAGTGAGGCGATAATGTGAAAGTAGGTTTCATACAAATTTCTGATATTCATAATAGTATTAACGATAAATTCAGTAAAATTGAAGGATTAAAAAGTGTACTCAATGCTCATTATCTTTCAAATTGTGATTCTGTATTTTTAGTCATGAATGGCGATATGGCATTCAGTGGAAAAAAAGAAGAGTACAGTGCAAGTGAACTTCAAATACTAGAAATTAAAGAGACGATTGAAGAAAAAACTAAAAAAACATGTGATATTTACTGTGTCCCAGGTAACCATGACTGCGACTTTAGTACTGATCAAATGGGTAGAAAGTTATTAATTGATAAAATTCAAAAAAATGAACTTAATATTACCAAGAAAACAGTAGAAGAAGTATTGCTACAAGATGAATATCGTTCTTTTGAAGAATTTTTTGCTAATGATTGGCAGCATACACTTGTTAATGGAGAAAATTTATTAGTCAAAAATATTAGTCATCTCAATCCCAACGGGGATGTAAGTATTAATATAAATTTGATTAATACAGCATGGATGTCAGAGTTAGAGGAAACCCCTGGTAAGATGATTTTTCCGTGTCAACTTGCTGAAAGTAAGTTGTCGTATGATCAGAGCTGTCTTAATATAACTATTATGCACCATCCGAGTAATTGGTTAAATCCTAACAATAAACGCGACTTTGATAAAATAATAATGAAAAATACAGATATACTTTTAACCGGCCATGAACATGGAGATGAAAAGAACAATCTGAATGGAGTGCATATTTTTGAGGGAGGCGTTTTAAATGAGAGCGGAAATCCAGATGAAAGTAGTTTTCGAATTCTGATTTATGATGAAAAAATCAAAAAACTTAACGTAACAGATTTCAAGTGGAATAAAAATGAAAAAATTTATTCCGAAAAAGAAGGTGTGAAAGATTATCTTATAAATTCTAAAGATACTAACGCTGGAGACTCTGCCCACACAAAAATATCCTTTCAATCAAGTCATGAAACATATTTAAATAGTTTAGAGGATCCCTTCAGACATCCTAAAAAGGGCCTCTTGGGTCTGAATGATATTTTTATTTGGCCAAACTTTAAAAATAAAAAATTAGGAAATGACAAAAATATTAATATTTCAGGAGAAACTTTTAAAAAACGTCTTCGAGATGATACTCCAAGTTACTGGTTAATTCGTGGTTCACGAAAGTATGGAAAGACAAGTCTAGCTAAATCCATTAGTTTATACCTTTTTGAGAACGGTCTAATTCCTATTATACAAGATAGCAAAAATATAAAACAAAGGCATATTAATGATATCGGTAAATATTTAGGAAATGAAATAAAGAAACAATTCGAAGGATTAAGCTGGGATCGATTTGTCCAAGAAGATATTAAAAAAAAATATTTAATTATTGATAATTGGGATTCTTTAGAAATGAATGAAGCAGGAAAAGAAAAGTTATTCGAGCACTTAGAACAATTTGTGGGGAATATAATTGTACTAAGCTCTAATTCTAATTTTTCTGTAGAAGAACTTTTTAAAGCTAATGAACGCGTAATAGAAGGTATGGAAGAATTTGATATTAGAGCCGTGAGTAATGTAAATCAAGAAGCTTTAATTGAAAAATGGATCAAGCAGAAAAATGATTTTGATATGACAGATGAGGAACTTTCTTTAAAGTTAGAAGAGTCTTCAGATATACTACAATCGGTTTTTAAAACATCTACAGTTCCCAAATCTCCATTGTATATAAATATTATCCTTCAAGCATTATTAAGTAATCAAAGTTATGATTTTAAGTCAAAAGGTAGTGCGTATTTTTATGAGGTTCTTATAAAACAAACATTATCAAACTTCGAGACAACTGAAGGATACATAGCCACTTTGGATACTTATTTGAGTGAATTAAGTTTTTGTATGTTTCAGCTTAAAAGTGGATTTACCTATGATGCATGGAATTCATTTCATAAAGAACATTTAGAAAAGTATGACATGAGAGCCCAAGATTTCAAATTTGAAGTTGTAAAGAAAGAATTAACAGAACAAGGGTTACTTTCAAATACAGATAGTTTTTACCATTTTAATCATGATTATATATATTATTATTTCATTGCGAGATTTTTAGTAGATAGTATTGATGATAACGACGGAGTAAAAAATATATTTAAAGGAATTCTACAAGAAATCGAAAATGAAGACAATACGAATATTCTTTGGTTTATTACTCATTTTAGGAGAAATAATTATATAGTGGATGAACTTGTACTTGTCGCTCAAAATTTATTGCAGGAGACAGAAATTTTGACCTTAGATGAAGATATTAGTATCTTTAATAATTTGATAGAGAATGTACCACAGTTAGTATATAAAGAAGTAAGTATTAAAGAGAATAGAAGAAATAGAAACGAAATTCGTGATCAAATTATAGATGAATACGAAGATAAAGAAGGTAACTTTACACAGAATAGTGATAATGTTAGTGAGTATAAACAAAGTCCAGAAGTTATTGAATATATTAGAGCCCGTAAATTGAGTGAAGCATTGGGCAATGTCTTAAAAAATTATTCTGGTAGTTTATTAAAATCTGAAAAAGAGCGTTTAGCTAAAGTTACCATAAATTTATCACTAAAAACTCATTCTGAATTGATAAATAGATTTAGTGCTAATACTGATCACTTTGTAAATTTATTCTCAGAATTGATACTTCAAAAAGGAACACGTGACAAAAAAGATAGCATAAAGAAAAGTAAGGAATTTGTTTTTTCTCTTGTTAACACACTTTGTTTCAGTCTGATACAGACAACAATCTCAGAAATCAGCACCAAAAATTTAATAAACTTTTTCGATCGTTTAATGAATAAAGAGGGGACATCAACAGCCTTATCATTAATAAGCTATGGAGTATTTATTGATAATAATAATTTCAATGATGATTTGATTAACATGATGAAGAATAAATTTGACACGTTATCTGAAAATAATATTTCGCGTTCTACTCTAAGGCTTCAAATTATTCACCAAATTCTTTATTTTGAAATGCCACACACAAAAAAACAAAAAATATGTCAACTGTTTAATATTGACTATAAACAAGCCATGAAAAGAAAACAATTAACATCCCCTAACGAGGGGAATTAAGAAGGACTCTCCTCTTTCTATTGACCACCAGTTCGTGGATTTTAAAAAATTGAATAGTGAAATTTTTTGGAACACATTTATTAACAAATATTTGGTATAAACGAACAATTACTGTTGATGTTAGTTTTTACACTTGCTAAGTTTACGGGCCCTCAAGTTGTGAGGCAAGAAATGAATAAGAGAACTCGACGACAAAACCTCACTTTTTTTATTGTAAAACCTACTTTAAAGAAGGGCAGCTAAAATTTAGCTGTCCATTTTTTCACTATTGCTATGGTCATAACTTAAGAGTATTGACTATGATTTTCAGTTCCAGTAAAATCAATACATACAACGGTGTCATAACTAATGGTCAAAAGCAAAGTGAAAAAGAGGATGAAAAATATGAAATATGGCTATGCACGGGTGAGCACCCGCCACCAAGATTTGGAAGGACAGCTGCATCAGCTGGAAGAGGAACGATGCGACAAAGTATTCTTTGAAAAAATAACGGGGACAAAAAGTGATCGACCGGAATTCCAAAAATTGTTGCAGGCGATTCAAACAGGTGATACGTTGGTGGTGACAAAATTAGATCGCTTTGCGCGCAGTACGCAGGATGCCTTGAATACGATCAAGTATCTTTTTGAAAAGGGTGTCCGGATCAATGTCTTGAATTTAGGTATTATTGAGAACACGTCAACCGGAAGATTAATCTTCACCATATTTAGTGCCTTTGCGGATTTCGAACGCGATTTGATTGTGGAACGTACCCAAGAAGGAAAGGAAATTGCAAAACAGCGTCCGGGTTTCAAGGAAGGAAGGCCCAAAAAATACTCGAAGCACCAGATAGATTTAGCTATGCAGCTCCTGGAGACTCACTCTTATACAGAGGTTGAAAAAATGACCGGAATCAGCAAGAGCACTTTGACGCGTAATAAAAGAAAAAAAAGTGATATACAACATTACGATTAAGCGTTTTCGAACTTCGATATGATAAGATATTACTTAAATAGGTATACAGTCTTAATATTGAGATGAGAGGAGATTGAAACGTGCTTAAGAACTTTTTCTTTAAGAACAAGAAAAGTCTAACAATCTTTTAAAAAATATTTTATTTTTTTTGGGGTGACGAATTGCAATAATTATTGCAATTCATCAAATATAAAGCTGCGATAGGTGATATGGTGGAGAAAAAAGTGGTTTCTGGCAGAAAGTACAAATGTTTTAAAATTATGTGAATGCTTAGAATATGTTCAAATGAAGAGTTTTAACTATATTTTTATATTTGGTAAGAGTATAGTTGTTTTTTTATTCAATTGACATACATACAGTCTGTATGTTACTCTAAATATAATAAACATTAAGGAGGATTTATATGAAGAAAAGTTTTTATCCTGTAATTATGACTAAAGATTTAAATAAAGAAGCAGATTTTTTCAAAGAGATATTTGATTTTGAAGAAACTTTTGTAAGTGATTGGTATATTAGTCTTATTAGTGGAGGTTTTGAGCTAGCAATAATTGACATGAATCATGAAACCATACCGAAAGATTTTAGAAAACATAGTCAAGGAATTATATTGAACATTGAAGTAGATAATGTGGATGAAATATATTCGAAAATAATGGGAAAAGAAAACATTTCAGTTCTATTGAAAATCAAAGATGAGGATTTTGGGCAACGACACTTTATCATTGAGAGCCCAGGGAAATATTTAGTAGATATAATTCAAGTTATTCCACCTTCTAAAAACTATGCTGAAAATTATATATAAGCAGGTGATGAAATGAAAAAAAATAAAAATGATCTAGTATCTTTAGAGACTAGAAAAAAATTGATTACCATTGCTCGAAGACATTTTTCTACCTATGGATACGATAAAACCTCATTGGAAGCTGTTGTAAAGGAAGCTAATATGACTAGAGGTGCTATTTATCATCATTTTAAAAATAAAAAATCATTATTTTTAGCAGTTTTAAATCAAGTACAAACGGAAGTAGGAGAAAATGTTGAAAAAGAAGCAATGAAATCAGAAGATGTATGGGAACAATTAATATTTGGCTGTGTAGGTTTTGTAGAATCTGCAACTATGAAATCAAACAAACGTATATTGCTAATAGACTCTTTAAATGTTGTAGAATGGGATGAATGGAGAAAGATGGATAATGAAAATTCTGTTTCATTGTTAAAAGAGCAACTGGAAATAGTTAAAGATAAAGATAAATTAGTTGATTTAGATATTGATTTAATTGTCCATATGATTTCTGGAGCATTAAATGATTTATCTCTATATCTTGCAGATATAGAAACTCTTAGCAAATCTCAAATATATAAGTCTATATCTCATTTATTGAAAGGGTTTGAAAAAGATGTCAAAAAAATTTAAAGATTATTACGATATAGAATATTTATATAGTTTAGCAGAGAAAATCAAGAATGTTTATGAGGAATTTAATACAGAATATTTTATTAAATTAATTGAACCAACAATTGAAAATTTAGAGTTTAATAATAGGCAGATTTTAATAGCACAATCCTTAAAAGAGGCTATTCCTTTTGACTATCCTAAAACAATTAATATTTTTAATAAAATACTTGGTCCTGAATTAGAAGGAAGTCTAGGAATGTTCACTGAAGGATATTGGTTATGGCCAATAGGGAAATATGTAGAATTATTTGGAGCCGACTATTTTGAAGAGAGTACTTCATTTAGTAAAGAATTGACTAAAAGGTTTACTGGGGAGTATTCTATGAGACCACTAATAGTAAATTTTCCCAAAAGGTCAATGGAGCTTTTACTTGAATGGAGTAAAGATGATAATAAAAGGGTACGCCGTTTAGCTAGTGAGTGTATTAGAATTCGACTTCCTTGGGCAAAAAAACTATATGTTGCTTTAGAGTATTTTGACATATATATTGAAATTTTAACAAATTTAAAAGATGATAAGGATAAAACCATACAAAAAAGTGTTGCTAATAATTTAAATGATTTATTTAAAGAAGATACAGAGAAGTTTGAATATATTATTTTAAAATGGACAAAAGAAAATATGACTAAAGAATGTGAATGGATTATAAAACATGGTTCTAGAACTAAAAATAAGAAATAGAACATTAAGTATAAAATATTAGATAATAAACCAAATGTTTCAACTATCAAAAGTCAATCAATTAAAACTTAGCATTTCATGTTGAGTGTGTAGTATTGATGGAAAAGATATTTGATTAAAAGCTTGATACTATAAGATTGTTAATGAAAATAGCATCTTGGTATGCTAATATTATGAGGAGTAAACTTGATTTTTAGATTAAGTGACTCCTTTTTATTATGCTAAAAGGAGTACGTCCGTGGAAACAGATCAAGAGGTTTACCATCGTAATTATTCTATTTTTCTAGAAAGATTATTATCAATTAGACCTTGTATTAATAACAGGAGGTATTATGAGAACATATAAAGATAAAGATGAGCTAAAATTTGAGATAAATAAAAGTTTTGAAAAGTATATTTCTGAATTTAATAATATCCCAGAATCACTGAAAGACAAAAGCGTTGACGAAGTTGACAGAACACCATCTGAAAACCTTGCTTATCAAGTTGGCTGGACAACATTGCTCCTGCAATGGGAAGCCGATGAGAAAAATGGCTTAACAGTAAAGACACCATCAGATATGTTTAGGTGGAATCAGCTTGGTGAATTATATCAGTGGTTTTCAGATACCTATGCAAATTTATCCTTAGAGGAGTTAAAGGATAGGCTAAACAGAAATGTTATTTCAATCAATAAAATGATTGATGTACTAAGTGATGAAGAATTATTTTTACCTCATATGAGAAAGTGGGCTGATGAAGCTACAAAAACAGCAGTATGGGAAGTATATAAATTTATTCACGTTAATACTGTTGCTCCTTTTGGGACTTTTAGAACCAAGATAAGAAAATGGAAAAAGATAGCACTATGAAACTAAGTTCAGTTACTTGGCAAACTATTCTCATAAGTACAATCCTATCTGGATATGTTCCTGCATACAAGGTTCAATCTTGGATATCTTCCCACCTACGCAAGTCCACAATGGATATGTTCCCTCAAAGAGAATTAAGTAAAAAAGGAAAATGGAAATTGACCTTTGACAGCTATGACTTCCTCTTAACACATGTGGAGTGCATTGCGTTGATACAAAAGAAAACTATATAGAAATCCTGAGATTCAAGCAGTTTCATGACCATTTCGTATTCATTGAAGATGAACATAATTTCAAGAAAAAGGTAATGAAAAAGTACTTCAACGTTTCAGTAGTTGTTAACCTAGAGTGTGGAGATACAAGGAGATAAAAAAATAAACAACTTAAGTGATTAATGGTTGCTGTATCATTGACTAGAAGACTGATATTTTTATGATGAAAATATCAGTCTTTAAATATATACTTGTCGAAGATTTGTAAAAAATTATAAAACCTACTAAATAGTGATATAATTATATTTAGATAATGAACATAAATAATATTATATATGGCAAAAAAATGAAGAAAATGAAGATTTAGTAAAACTATGCGTCTACTATATTGACGTAGGTACAGGTCCAAAATTTAAATATTGTTTGAGTTTGTCTCAATAAGAATTGAGTAAAACTCAGCTAGTATATTTGTTTTTTCTGTGGTAATTTAATTAAAAAATATGGGGAGTGTAAGTTATGAAAAATAAAAGTTTAATAGCAATGATGTTTATGACTATATTTTCTTTTAGTTTAGTCGGCTGTAATGATCAGGCAACACAAAAATCTGAACCGTATATTGAAGATTTCACACAAGTTGAGTTTGAGAAATTGATGAAGTATAGAGACTCTTATGTGGGTGATAACAGTGCTGTCATAAACATAGTAACAGGGCTACCAGGCAATCGATATAATCCAAGTTTTAATTTACAGACGCAGAAAGAACCTTATGAAATAGCTATTAATTATACAGTGAATGATGAAGAAGTAGATGAAAGTTATCTTAATTTTTGGAATGATAACAATCCTGAAGAAGTTTTAGAAAATAACGCGATCATTTTATTTTCCCTTATATCAAATGTTGATCTAATAGAATTCGACATAGACGGAATAGACAGCCTATCAAATCATTCGTATAAATACAGTAGAGAAGAATTAGAATCAAAGTATAATCTGGAATTAGCAGACCTTTCGGCCAATGAAGATTCACTCGATGATTTCTTTAAAGAGAAAGAATAAAAACAATTGGCGATTTGTTATTTTGAATTATAATGAGTTTGTCTTAATAAGAATATGACAAATTGAGAAAAGAGGTGAAAAAATGAGTAAAGAAAATAAAAGTAAGGGTAACAAGCGCTTTGAAGTTATTGAAAATCAAGGATTTTCGCCAACTTATGAAGTGATTAGAGATAATAAAACGGGTGTTTTATATATGTCACTTAGTTCAGGTTTTGGATCAGCGATGACATTATTAGTTGATCGAGATGGTAAACCATTGGTAGATAATGAGTTTTAAAATATTAATCAAATCATATAAATGAACACATAAAAATTCGATAAATAATTTTTATTGAGTTTGTCTTAAGTGCAATTAAGACAAACTGGAAAAAATAGCTATAAACATTGACACAACTAGTTCCAATATAATATGAATAATTAACAATCCCCCCAGAAACAAGAAAAGTTAATTAGCTAGAACTGTTGAAAATGCTATACGATCTAACAGGTGGGTCTCGTGTCATAATAATGACAGAGGCAAATAGTTCAGTAAAATCAAAGGTTTTGAAGCTTCTACCAAAGTTAAAAACTGAAGAAACTGATAGTTTATGTGTTGCTTAGAGCCGTTATCTACTAAAATAATGGTTGTAAGCAGCACATAAGCCGAAGAGAAAAAGAGGTAGTGTATGCGATGGATATTAAAAATTATATTATTCCCGATTAGTCTTGTCTTATCAATTCTGACTGCGTTCCTGACATTCTTACTTGGTATAGGAACAGCGTTACTTTATATCGTTATGATGTTCTGCATATTTGGGGCGTTAGCTTCTTTTATTCAAGGAGAAGTCGGAATAGGTATATAGGGTTTGGTCATCGGTTTCCTATTTAGTCCTTATGGACTTCCGATGATAGGAGCAACTGTGATAGCGTTTATTGAATTGATAAATGATAAGATTAAAGCGGTGTAGACAAATTGGAATTTATGGAGGTATATAAATGAATTTTAAAATAGAAAATGTTGAGTCAGATAAATCAACGAAAATCGGAGAAATGATTAAGTATTATAATCGTTCAAAAAGAGAACCATCTGAGAGTGTACCACTAAATATATATTATGAAGATGAATATGGCACAATAAAAGCTGGTATAGTGGCAGAAACTTTTGGTAATTGGCTAGAAATCGAATATTTATTTGTAAATGAAGACTTAAGAGGGCATGGCATTGGTTCAAAAATAATAAAAATGGCAGAAGAAGAAGCAAAAAATAGAAATTGCATCTATTCATTTGTAGATACTTTCAATTTTCAAGCACCTAGTTTTTATAAGAAACATGGTTATAAAGAAGTTTTTACTTTGAAAAATTATCCATATTCTGGCGAGAGATATTATTACACTAAAAATTTATAATTCAAAGTTACAAATCCCAGTTTGTGTAGCTTATAAAATTTGAATTTGGAGGAGAATGTGATGGAAATAGATTGGGTAGATGGATTCATTATTAAAGTGGAAGCTGATTGTAAGAAAATCACTATTCAAGCAAACAAAGAAGGCTTGGTTTCTTTGGCAAATCAACTTTTGGAATTAGCGAAGTCTTGTCCGGGAAGTCATATTCACTATGATGAATACAATTCACTGGAAGAGGGATCTTTAGAAATGATTATATCAAAGACACTGTAAGACATGATTGAATTTGTAGTGGTGAGAAAAATGTAATGGCAACATATTCAACTTAAATCGAAATAATATAAAATAACGAGGAGATTATAAGGTGAACAATTATATAAAATTAAATGAAGATAGATGGAATAATGTAAAAAATAACTATACTGAGCCATTGACACATGAAGAATTAGAAGAAGTTAAAAATAATCCAATTTCTGTTGCCTTAACTGTTGGGAAAAAAGTTCCAAAAGAATGGTTTGAAAAAGCTAATGGAAAAAAGATATTAGGTTTAGCTTGTGGTGGTGGTCAGCAGGGTCCAGTTTTTGCTATAAAAGGTTATGATGTAACCATAATGGATTTTTCTAAATCACAATTACAAAGAGATGATATGGTTGCTAAGAGAGAAGGCTTAAAAATCAATACAGTTCAAGGCGATATGACAAAGCCATTTCCATTTGAAAATGAAACTTTTGATATTGTTTTTAATCCGGTTTCAAATGTATATATAGAAGATTTAGAAAACATGTATAAAGAAGCTTCCAGAGTATTGAAAAAGGGTGGACTGTTAATGGTTGGATTTATGAATCCTTGGATATACATGTATGATGCTGATATAGTATGGGACAAACCTGATGAGGAATTGCTTTTAAAGTATTCACTACCTTTTAATTCGAAAGAGCTTGAAGAGGAAGGTAAAATAACCATAAATCCAGAATATGGATATGAATTTAGTCATACATTAGAAACTCAGATTAGAGGACAACTTAAAAATGGTCTCGCTATGATAGATTTTTATGAATCATGTGATAAAAGAAATAGATTATCACATTATGGAAATGACTATATAGCGACACTTTGTATTAAACTATAATGTTGTAGAATATACTTTAGGAGAATAGCCCAATTTTATTTTTCTTAAGGGTTAAAATCTAAAAATCCCAGTTTGTAGAGATTAGCAAGGTATAAGTTTCTATGAGATGAAACCTATAAAACTTGTACGGATATTGTAGGGTAGGAAAAGAAATCTTCCTCTATACTAAAATAAACCGAAAGAAAGGGGGGAATCGAAGTGAATATTATCAAGTCGTTTAACAATACAATTGATTATCTTGAAACAGTTCTTGATGATGAAATTGATGAAAAGAAAGTAACTCAATTATCAGGATACTCTTATTCAATGTTCAGTCGCTTATTTTCTATTCTGACCGAAACAACGCTCTCAGAGTATTTAAGAAGCAGAAGATTGACGGAAGCAGCCGTTATCTTAAGAGATACGGATGAAAAGATTATTGATGTTGCCTTCAAATTTGGATATGAGTCATCAGATTCGTTTGGAACAGCTTTTAAGAATTTTCATGGATTTACTCCTTCAGAGGTGAGAAATGGGAAACCGTTCAAATTAGTTTCACGAGTGCAATTAGCACTTAGTGTAAGAGGAGGAAGAAGTATGAATATTACAATTCAAAAGAAAAAAGCATTTACAGTTGCAGGGATCAATGAACAAAACATCAATTCATCATTATGTCCGAGTGTCTGGGGTAAGCTGTATGAAAAATATAGCCATGATCAGCTTGCAACTTTGGGAGGCGGTCAAAGTGTGGGCGTTTGTCATGATGTGGAAAACCCAAGCACAATAAACTATATGGCAGGATATATTGTTACAGACGCGGACAAAGCAAGAAGCATGGGCTTAGATGTTTTGGAAGTTGAAGAAGCGGAGTATGCCGTTGTAGAGTTAACAGGAAGTGTTCCGGATTGCATTCATAACGGGTGGAAATATGCGATGGAAGTCTTTTTCCCTGAGCATGGCTATGTTCATTCAGGAAAACCTGACTTTGAATATTATTATGAAGGTGATATGGATAGCAAAGACTATAAAATGGAGCTTTGGATTCCGATAACGAAAGCTTAAAAACCAACTTGTCGAGCTAAATAAAATTAGATATTGAGGATATAAGGCGATAGAAAATAATAATTCTGTCGTCTTTTTTATTTCAAAGAAAGGAGGCAGGAATGAATTTTGATTATTTTTATAATAGGCAATCTGAAATGTATAACTTCATTAGGTTACCTATGGTATTAATGGAAGATGAGATTTTTAAGAGCATTTCTATTGAAGCTAAAGTTTTGTATTCATATATGCTTAATCGAATGGGTCTTTCATATAAAAATGGCTGGATAGATGAAGATGGAAAAGTCTTTATTTACTACACAATGGATGCTATTAAAGAGCAATTTAACTGTGCTAATGATAAAGCCTTAAAGATTATAAATGAACTTGATACAAAATCAGGAATTGGATTGATAGAAAAGAAAAGACAAGGACTTGGAAAACCAAATAGGATATATGTTAAAGATTTTATGAGTGTTTTCTCTGATTCAAATAATAGAAATCCAGTTTTCCGAAAAGCAGAAGTCCAGACTTCCGGTAATCGGAATTCAAGAACTCCGAATAACAGACTTCAAGATTTCCGAAAATCGGAAGGTAACTATAACAATATTAGTAATAATGAGTTAAGAAATAATGATTTTAGTAAGGGACAAAAGACTTATGGAATATATAAAAATATATTTTTAACTGATGAAGAATACAAGGACTTAACAAATGAGTTGGGAAGCAGAATTAATGAGTACATTGATAGATTGTCATCTTACATGAAAGCAAATAACAGAGTTTATCAAGATCACAAGGCAACAATAATTAATTGGTATCTTAATGATCAGGTGAAAAATATTAATGGCAATTCAACAAGAAAAATGAATTACGATATAGGAGAGAGTTTATGAAAAGCTTAAAAGGTTTTGTATTAAGAGAAAATGATATTGAAAGAAATGGACATATCTATTGCAAGGTATGTGGTAAAAGAGTCGATGGAGAATTAGTTGACCTTGGATTTACAAAGTTTATTCCAAGAATTAAATGTGAATGTGAAATAGAAAGAGATAAGGAAAACGAAGAAAGAGAAAGACTGATGAAAATATCGTCATTGAAAAGAGATTGCTTCTCATCGCCACTCCAACACCAATATACTTTTGAGAAATTCTTAAATGAAAAAGGTCAAGCTTATAAAGTTGCCTATAATTATGCCAAAAGCTTTGAGCAAATGAAAAAAGACAATGTTGGACTGTTATTTTACGGAGATGTTGGTAGTGGAAAGACTTATCTTGCTTGTTCAATTGCAAATGAATTAATCGAAAGAAAGCAAGTTAAAGTTAAGATTATGAATTTATCTCAGGTAATAAATCAAATACAAAAATCTGCATTTAAGCTAGATTCAAATGAAATTATAAATAACCTCTCTAATATTCCTTTGTTAATATTAGATGATCTTGGAATTGAAAGGGATACATCTTATGCAAGAGAACAAGTATATAACATTATAAACTCAAGATACTTAAAGGGTAGGCCAACAATTTTTACTACAAACTTATCATTGGAAATTATTCAAAATCCTAATATTGACCTTGAGTATCAGAGAATATATTCAAGAATACTTGAAATGACAATACCAGTTAAAGTTACGGGAGAAGATTTTAGAAGAAAAATTCAACAAGAGAAGTTAAGAAAATACAAAGAGTTACTTTTATATGGAGGTGGAATAGATGATTAATGAAGAAGTATCTAGGTCGAGTCTTAATCTTGAAGTAAGGCTTGCCAAAGCAACAAGTAAAGCAATTCTTGATGCCTTAAAGAAAGTACACAAGCAAATAGAAGAACAAGGAGGCTTGAAAAATGTAATAAAAAACAATGGAGAAGAAGTAAAACTAAAAGATATGGTTAAAAAGGGACAGTTAGAAGAAATTAGTCTAAAAGATCCTGAGTTAAAAGAACTAAAGAAAATTTTAAATAAACACGGAGTGAAGTTTTCTGTAATGAAAGATAAGGAAACTGGCAACCACTCTGTGTTTTTTCAATCTAAGGATATAAAGGTAATGGAACACGCCTTTAAAAAAGCAGTTAAGGCTTCTGAAAGAAAGGCAGATAGAAAAGATTCAATAACGAAGACTATAAATAAGTTTAAAGATATGGCTAAGGACACCATCAGCAAAGATAAAGTTAAAAATAAACATAAGGAGCAAAGCTTATGATAAGTAATTTAAAAACATTTGAAAATAAGAATTTTGGGAAACTCACTGTTATAGAAAAAGACGGTGAGTTTTTCTTTATAGCTAATGAAGTAGCAACTATGTTAGGATATGTTAATCCAAGAAAAGCTGTTTATGACCATGTAGATGAAGAAGATAAGGGTGTAACGAAATGGAACACCCCTGGAGGAATACAGAATATTTCAATAATTAACGAATCAGGATTGTATTCACTTATCCTTTCATCAAAATTGCCACAAGCAAAAATATTCAAAGCTTGGGTAACTAGAGAAGTCTTACCAAGTATTAGAAAAAATGGAGGATATATAGCTGGTCAAGAAAAGAAAACTAACGAAGAGCTAATTGCAGATGCAATTCTTGTAGCCAATAGAATTATTGCTGAAAGAGAAGAAGAAATTAAAAATTTAAGACCAAAGGCAGATTATTATGACAAATTAGTAGATTATAACCTACTTACAAACTTTAGAAATACTGCCAAAGAATTAGGAATACCACAAAACCAATTTATAAGTTTTTTAATGGATAAGGGATTAATTTATAGAGCGGAAATTTCAAGTTGAAGTTAGCCACTTATCGTAAACAATGTGTTACCTACTAACTTACTGTATTGGTCTATCTAGTCAGTGCTTGACAATGAGCTGAGGCATGATAGGGTCATTCCAAGGCTGGCTTCTGCCAGCTTCCCAGGCTTTCAGTCATGCTGAAGGAGGCTCGTTGTCAAGCACTGACGAGTCCTTCCTCTTGTCTTGCTTTTTTGAAGGCTTTAGTAAAGACTTCATGAGGTGTTTGATAACCTAATATTCTCCTAGGATAATCATTCATCCATTGTTGTATTCTCAAACAATCCCTTTGAGTTAAGTCACTCATAGAGTTACCTTTTGGAATGAAACGACGAATGAATTTAT
Organism: Fundicoccus sp. Sow4_H7; assembly: GCF_052115865.1. Taxonomy (NCBI): domain Bacteria; kingdom Bacillati; phylum Bacillota; class Bacilli; order Lactobacillales; family Aerococcaceae; genus Fundicoccus; species Fundicoccus sp. Sow4_H7. The sequence goes on from NZ_JBQKME010000018.1 coordinate 22,921, forward strand.
GTTGATTCTCACTCGTTCCTCTTTCCCAAGAGGCATAGGGATGCGTAAAGTAGACATCTAATACCTCAGATAACCCTTCGTGGAGTCCTGAAAATTCTGAACCGTTATCTGATGTGATACTCTTAAAGATATACTCAAACTGATCACCTGCTCTTTCTTTCAAATTCGTCACTGCTTTATCGACTGATTCAGCATCTTTTCCGTCAATTTTTAGAATGACTTCAAAGCGTGTTTGTCTTTCAACAAGCGTGAGTAATACTGGCTCGGATTTTGTCTTATTCCCTATAACGGTGTCGATTTCCCAATGACCAAATGTTTCTCGAGTATCAATTGATTGAGGGCGTTCTTCAATGGAAGTTCCAAGCACTCGCTTATTACGACGAACTTTTTGACTAGGGTTCTTTATCTTACGAGAAAGTTTCTCTAATAAATCGATATTTTTAGTCCGCATAATTCCACTATCAATCCAGTGGTATAAAGTAGTGGTACAAGGAATTAGTTCGTTTGCGAATAAGTTGTAACGATTCGCAAAACCAACCACCGTATCGGGTGACCATCCATCTTCTAACATCTTTTGATCAGCCCAATCAATAAAGTCAGTGGAATCAACCCATTTAGGACGTCTTCCTGAATTTTTACGTAAGTCTTCATAGCGTGATTGTGCAAGTTTTGGGTCGTAAACCTGGTAGGTATAAGTATAAACTTTACTCCCTTGTTTTTGACGACGGATTTGACGAATTGTCCCACGTTTTATTTCATTGTTGATTGTTTGTGGGGCACGTTCAATGGATTTAGCAATGTGACGATTTGAATAGTTTTCATGTACCAAAATTGAAATTTGACACCGTTCTTCATAGGTGAGATGTTTGCCTTTATGTGATGATGTGCTAGAATTAGTATGCGTCATGTGATTTCATCCTTATCTATTGAGAGTGTGGTAACTTCAATAATAACATGAAATTCACATGGCGTTTTTTTATTTAATTGGATTTTTTGAAGTGGCTAACTTCATTATAAAATCCGCCATTAATTTATAGAGATAAGAAAAAGAAACTCTTACCTTATGCAGATAAGAACAAAGGATATTTTGAAGTAAAAGAATGGGTTGATCCACTAGGTACACTTGTAGGCATACAAACATTTATAACACCAAAGGGAAGACACTACCTACTAATTTTATTAGATAGTGAAGGTTTCTACGATGAATAAGATATTAGAATCCATTCTTTCTGATATTAAAAACCTAATTAAAATAGACAACCCAAAGAAATTTATATTATCAAACATTCCTTATCTATCCTTTTTCTACATTGGAAATATCTTTTCTAAGCACATCAATTCTTATGTTGGAGGAGATATTATTGACAGAATAATGGTGGGAATTTCTGATATAGGAACTTTATCTTATATACCAAGTATTAATCCAAGGGACTTGTTAGTAGGTGTTTCAGTTGCTGGTCTTGTTAAGCTAATTGTTTATAGTAAAGGTAAAAACAAAAAGAAATATAGGCAAGGTAAAGAGTATGGATCTGCAAGATGGGGAGAAAGTAAGGATATTGCTCCATATATAGACCCTAAGTTTGAAAACAATGTTCTCATAACTAATACCGAAAGACTAACAATGAACTCAAGACCTAAAAATCCTAAATATGCCAGAAATAAAAATGTATTAGTAATAGGTGGTTCTGGATCAGGTAAGACAAGATTTTATGTCAAGCCAAATCTAATGCAAATGCATTCTTCCTATGTAGTAACAGACCCTAAAGGCACACTTGTGTTAGAGTGTGGAAAAATGCTTTATGAAAATGGATATGACATAAAGATTTTAAATACAATAAACTTCAAAAAGTCCATGAAATACAATCCCTTTGCTTATCTTCGATCAGAAAAGGATATTTTAAAACTTGTCCAAACCATAATTGCTAACACCAAAGGAGATGGAGAAAAGGCTGGAGAAGATTTCTGGGTAAAGGCTGAAAAGTTATATTACACCGCCCTTATCGGTTATATCTATTATGAAGCACCAGAAGAAGAAAAGAACTTTAAGACACTTTTGGATATGATTGACGCAAGTGAGGTTAGAGAAGATGACGAAACCTATATGAACCCAATTGATAGGCTATTTGAAGCCCTTGAAAAGAAAGACCCAAGTCATTTTGCAGTTAAGCAATATAAGAAATATAAGCTTGCAGCAGGAAAAACTGCTAAGTCAATTCTCATATCATGTGGAGCAAGACTTGCACCTTTTGATATAAGAGAGCTTAGAGAACTAATGAGCGAAGATGAATTAGAGCTTGATAAAATTGGAGATAGAAAAACTGCTTTATTCGTAATAATATCAGATACAGATGATACCTTTAACTTTGTAGTCTCAATAATGTATTCTCAATTATTTAATCTACTATGTGATAAGGCAGATGATGTGTATGGTGGAAGACTTCCAGTTCATGTTAGGTGTCTACTTGATGAGTTTGCAAATATAGGATTAATTCCTAAATTTGAAAAATTGATTGCGACAATCCGAAGCCGAGAGATTTCGGCAAGCATTATTTTGCAGGCACAATCTCAATTAAAGGCGATTTACAAAGATCATGCGGATACTATTATAGGTAACTGTGATAGTACCCTATTCTTAGGTGGGAAAGAGAAAACAACACTAAAAGAGCTTTCAGAGACACTTGGAAAGGAAACGATCGACCTTTACAATACTTCGGAAACAAGGAGCAATCAAAAGAGTTTCGGATTAAATTACCAAAAGACCGGCAAAGAGCTGATGAGCCAAGACGAGATTACTGTTATGGACGGAGGAAAATGTATCTTTCAGCTTCGTGGTGTTCGCCCTTTTTTATCGAATAAATTCGACATCACAAAGCACAAGAATTATAAACTCTTAGAGGACTACGACAAGAGGAATTTCTTTGATATTCAGAAGTATCTTGCCACAAGAGAAAAAGCAAAATTAAGAAAGAATACTGTGGTTACAAGAATGAATATTTCACTTGATTAAATGACAAAATATGGGAAAAGTGATACAATGAAGTGAATCTGAATTTCATCAGACTGAAAATTAGAAGGCACCCAAATTTATTTATAAGATGAGCCGACTTATTCAGAGAATGATTCAAAATAATAAAGTGATTTTTAGATAAATCGTAGGAGGATAAGTGATGAGAAGAATTAAAACTAAAAATTTAGTTAGTGTGTTCCAAGTGTCTGATATTGAGCAATCATTGAAGTGGTATAAAAAGTGGTTAGGAGAACCGGATGTTATTCCTATGGAAGGTATTGCAGAATATCAGATATCTCCAAATGCGTGGCTGCAATTATCTTGTGATGAAGAGAATAAACAAGAAAAAAGTGCTATTGTACTTGGTGTTGAAGATATAAACATGACAAAAAGGACTTTAGAAGAGTGCGGAGTAGAAACCGGGGAAATTGTTGATTATGAAGTTGTGTTGATATTTGATATTTTTGATGTTGATGGTAATAAGATTACGCTTGCACAAGAAGTTTAAGTTAACCAATTAAATAGAGTCTATTAGAGGAAGTAAAAGCAAATAGCGGATACTTCCTTTTTTGATGCTTAAAAATAAGGAGGAAGAGATGAAAATAAGGAACAGATCCCCCACTATATCGGTGAAAATAATCAGAATAGGCAAGTAGCAAGGCGATAGAGAGTAATCCTATCGTCTATTTTTTTACTCAAAATACGAAAGGAAAAGGAAATGGACAAAGAAAAAATGATTAATATCAATGCCGGTCTTTTGGAAGAGCCTGTGTTTAGCTCATTTGAAAAAGACGGCGAAGAGGTAAAGGTTGCAAACTTCACCTTGGTGAAGAAGTACGGAGGTGGTAAGGAATACATCAAATGCTCGGTGTATGGCGAAAAAAGTGAGATGGCAAGGGATTTCAAAAAAGGAGATTTTATCCATGTGTTCGGCTACTACAAGGAAAGAGCTAAGGGAGATGTGAATGCTAAGCTGTACTAGACAGAAAATGCTAAGTAGGATTGGACACTTACGCTATCAACAAAACACCGCTTATATTACAATATTGATAATAGTATTGTAAAAGGTGG
>NZ_JBQKME010000019.1:0-25579 GCF_052115865.1 Fundicoccus sp. Sow4_H7
TATAGTTTTGTCTGGTAACTTAATTATAGTAGAATTCACTGGCTTTTTCATTTTAAACAATAAAAAAGATGTCAGTGAGATTTACTCACCAACATCAAAAATTGGAGAACCTTTATTTATGCTTAATTATTTTTTAGCTCTTCAGCTTTTTTAATAACTAACTCGCGCAATCCATCCGCAATTTCAGGATGTTCTAAACCATATTCAATACTATATTGAACGTAGCCAACTTTATTCCCCACATCATGGCGGTTTGCATCTACGACACGTCCAAGAACGGTTTGGACTTCACTGATTTTTTCAAGTGCATCGGTTAATTGGATTTTATCATCGACACCTGGATCTTGCTTAGCCAGCACATCAAAAATTTCTGGCGTTAAAACGTAGCGACCTGCTATCGCATAGCTGGATAAAATATTTTCTTTGGTCGGTTTTTCGATAAAGTGATTAATTTTAATGACGTCGTTACCATTACCATAGTAGGCTATTAAGGTCCCTTTATCGACATTCCCATATTTACTTAAATCTTTTTCAGGTGTTTCCATGAGAGCCACATTCATTTGTTGTGTTTCATTATATAAATCAATGAGCTGTTTGGTCACAGGGACTTCTGAATCAATAATGTTATCCCCTAGCATGACCACAAAAGGTTCATCTGACACAAAAGCTTTGGCTTGATAAATGGCATCACCTAAACCTAATGGATAGGATTGACGCACAAAAAATAGATTAGGCATCGTTGTATCTTTAACTAATTCCAACAAATCCCATTTTTCTTTTTCAGATAAATTTGATTCTAATTCGATTGCAGAGTCAAAGTGATCTTCAATTGAACGTTTATGTTTACCTGTAATGATTAATATTTCTTCAATTCCAGAAGCCATTGCCTCTTCAACAATAAACTGAATAATTGGTTTGTCTACAATCGGCAACAATTCTTTAGGACTCGCTTTTGTTGCAGGTAGAAATCCTGTACTGTATCCTGCTACAGGTATTACAGCTTTACGAACTTTTGTCATACAATCCACTCCATTCTGCCTTCATTATATCAATTAACCCTTTGAAAAACTATGTTAATTTTCTAAAAGACTTATAGCATTCCACATCTGAATATGATAAGATTTATTTACAAATATCAATCACAACTTATCCAGAGTAAGCTGAGGGAATTGGCCCGATGACGCTTCAGCAACCGACCACAAGGCACGGTGCTAAATCCAACTCGAAAGAGAAAGATGAGTCTAAACCCTTTTTGGCATGACTTTTCTAGTTGTGCTTTTTTATATGTAAAAAATAAAAATAGGAGTGGTTTTTATGACCAGAATGGTCAATGTTAAAGGTGAGTATTTATTTGAGAAATATGAGTTTGATCATTTATCTATCAAAGAACGGGTTAAATTTTTGGAGATGTCAATCGAGATGCGAGTTCAACAATTGCTGTCACACATTGATCCAGCCATTTTGACAACTGCGACCGTTATCAACCGCCGGTTAAAATTACCTTTAAGTTGTCAGGTTGAGTTAACCGCACTCAAAAATCAATACTCCTTTGATCATCCGATATTCAAAGAAAAGTTTCTTAGTATTGAAAAGAAATTTTTCGGAGCACTTGAAAGCTATTAGAAATAAAAAACTAGCCACCTATGTTAGGTGACTAGTTTTTATTTATTTATTAAACGGCTGGGGTATGTGTTTCGTTAGTTGTTTTTGCTCCATAGTAACCTGCAAATGAAGTGATAATCATCGCAAGAACTAGTCCGATAAAGATGTAAATAGAATATTTCGAAGTTTCATTAGAAACATCTTCTGCTACAACAGCTGCTTCATCAATGGCCTGTTGAGCTTGAACTTGTAAGTCAGCTACTGCATTTTGAGCATTTTCTAAAGCTTGAGTTGCTTGTTCAGTCGCATTACCATATGCTTCTTGGATGTTTGCTACTGCTTCTTCAGCTTCTTGTTCTGTTAATTCAGTGTTATTTGCAACAGCTTCAGCTAATGCATCTTCATCTAATTCTTGGCCAATTGCATCAACACGTTCTTGAATATTAGCAACAACTTCATCCACTTGTGTTTGAAGATCTTCGCCATCAACAACAACTGCATAACCAGCATTTGTAATATCATCGATGGTTGCTTGCATTTGACCTTCTAAATAATCAGGTTGTAATTGTTCGATTTCTGTATCTTCTAACACATCTGTGACAGATTGTTGTAATTCATCGGTGTCGATATTTACTTGACTAGCAATGGCATCAAAAGCATCTTGAGATAAAGAAGATACTGTATCAACAGCGGTTCCTACAGTATCGCCAACAACTTGGCCGCTAAATCCTAAAACATTACCTAATGCACCAAAGGCCATATTTACAGCTGATGCCATTAACCAGAACATCACAACCACACTGACTGCCCATGTTAAAAATCCATGAATAAATCCTGAACGATTAGCAGTTAAACCAGCAATGTAACCTGCTGCTGCCAATGAAATAACTAACGCAACGATGATCCAGATAATTAAGCCCATTCCAACACCATCTAATGGGTTGCTAGATGTAAAATCAGTTACACCAAATCCAATTGCTGAACCAATTAATGAAAATAGAATGCTTAAAGCAATGAAGGTTACAAGTCCTGCGAAAATTGAACGCCAAGAAATGTTGTTCCCTGCTTTTTCATTCAAACCATCATATATATATTTTCTCATTAAAATCTCTCCTTCAAATATCTTATAAAACAAATATTTTTTTATCTGCTCTACAATTTTTAATATACATTTTTTATTAAATTAAATCAAGTTTTAAGCATATATAACATTCTTTTTGAATTATCAATTAAAGTTAATTTACATTTTTTTTTGATAATTTTTGAAATTAAATGTAAATTAATTGTATTATATATAGTAGGTTATTTAAATCTCAATAAGCAAAAAAGGAAGGACTTTCGTCCTTCCCTTTTAACATGAAGTAGTGCGATTCATATTTTGAAAATTATCCAGGATAAATGGTTCTTCAAGCCATTCTCCTCTTTTTTAAGCATTGACTTTTTCTCAGGATCGAATCACACTACTCTAGCGCACTCTTCTATATCGTTGGGTTGTAATCTTTCACCTTACAACGCTTCCCCCTATATCAGCGTTATTCTAACGATAATCCATTAACTTGCTTGTTTTACAAATCTTATTACATGGATCATTCTGATATCAACGATAGGAGCCTTTTGCGCTTAGCAACAAACTTCTTTTGTCGCTATCGAACCAAGAGGTTCTGTGTAAAGAGTGAAACGCTAATCTTTACTACAGTGCATCTCTCTCTTTACTAACCAAAGTATATAACTAAACCGCTTACATGTCAAGCGTTATTTATTAAGAATTGTTTATAAAACAATAAAGAAAGCCCTTACTTTTCGAAAAAGCCAGCCTATGGCTGACTCAATCTTATGCTAAATAAATATTCTGCTTTCTACGGTAACTTTGAACCATAAAACTTAAACCATAGTAAGCCACAATTAATAGAATCTGAATCCCAAAGAATGTCAACAATTCTTGTAGACCATTATTTGATAAACTTGGGTTCGTCAAAATGATCTCATCCGCACGGACTTGCCAAATGGGTGATCCAACCGAGGCTACTTGTTGCATGACGGGAGAAACAAATTCTCTTGGAACGAATAAGCCACTCGCAAAGGCTAGAAACAGACCGACAAAGGTTGCCATAAAATTAATGATTCCCTTGTTAGGCGAGATAGTGACAATAAAAAACGCCATGGCCTGAATCCCAAAACAAGATAAGAAACTAGATAATAGAAGCAAGAAACCTTGGCTAGTAAACAGTGTTGCTGGTCCATACATAAAATAAGCTACAAGCATTAACAAGAACCAATAAATAAAAGCAAAGGTTAAACTCCCAAGGATTGTTTGAAACAAGCGATTTCCTTCCGTCAGTTGCCCCATCCGATCTCTTTTAACAATTTCAGCATTCCGCATAGAAATAATCGCATAACCGAATGTGGTGATAAAGGTTGAAATAAAGATATAGCTGGCATAGTGTGTAAAAAAACCACCAAAAGCATTAATACGAGCTAGCTCGGTATCTACTTCAGCTTGAATAATCTCTATGGATGTATCCAAAGATTGATCTAGACGCGTAAAGTAATTATTTAATTGTTCTTTTGAGGGATTGGCCACCAAATTCGCAGAATTAACACGTGCATTATTGATATATACAGTAAGTAAATTATCAACAAATGCTTCATGCGCTTCAGAATTTAAGACTTCTTTTTCTAAAGGTATTTCATGTCGGCTATTTCCCGTTAAACTGTCCCCATATCCTTCCGGAATTGTTAGAGCATATTGGATTTTTCCATCGTAAAAAGCATCTGCAATTGCTTCACGATTTTCCTCAATTGCGACAAGATCTGTATTTTTGGATAAGTAATCCACTAAATGCTGCGAATGAACATTATCCGCATCATGATTAAACACCGCCACACTACTTCGTTCAACAACAAACTCTGTATTGAGTTCATTCTCAAATGTTTGATTGACTGGAACCATAATGAACATGAGTAACAAAAAATATGCAATGATTGCCACTCTATTGTCATTCAAGAGCTTGTAAAACAATTTAAAGACTTGCATAATCCGTCCTCCTAATACTTACGATAGTCACAATTAACAAAACAACAGCCATTGCCAATAAAATCAACAGATTTTGATTGTATTGCTTAAATGTAGGATAACTATTCAAATAATAAATACCATCATTGATCAAAGTAACAGGATTAATTTTATTGAACCAAGGTACTCTTTCGTTAATTAACACCTTTACCCCAGAAGCCATCATTCCTGAAGTCGCCCCAAAAAACAAAGGCAGACCAATTGAGACAGCTTGCGTGACACCAAAGTGACGTTTAAAGACACCACCTATGGCTGTCCCCATCAACATCCCAACCATAACACCAACCGTTAATAATAAGACTAACCTTCCCCAATAACGTCCCAGCGGAATGTCATTAAAGTAATATAAAGCAACCACCGCATAAATGACTGCTAAAGAAGGTACAATCCAAGAAACAAAAGTTGCGAAGAATCGTTTTGACTTTGGCACAGGTGACATCGTGGCTCTTAGCGCACTCTGTGAATGTATCGCTTCATTCTCAGTCACCAAATTTACTCCGACTGACATAAAAAAGATACACAAATAGGCTAAAGCAGAATAAAAATAAATTGAATTACTATTGGCTCCTGATGCCGATTCGGTACGGACAATTAATTCTTGATCGGCTTGTAATTCTTCCGCACGACTCGTCACTTGAAATAATGAATTTAGAGGATTGTCTGAATCAGTGATATTTTCAAAAGCAGAAGTATAACCGACCGTCATCGAATGATAGCTATCAAAAGCCGAATAAATAACGGATGAAGTAAAATTATTGATGGCTGCTGGTGCCACTTCTATTTTAAAGCCCACCCCGTCATCAGTCGTTTCTGCAATCACCGTAGCATCAACCACTCCATCCTCAGCTAGTTTTTCTCCCTCAGCTAAGTCAGCTACCGTTACATAAGACATTAACGGTTGGTCCGCAAGTTCATCACTTAAAACAATATTTCCGCCACTCAATTCACCTTTAACAGCAATTCTTTCTAAATTCGTTTGCATGCTATCGACTTCTTCTCGACTCCCATGAAACACCATCGCAATCGGGATTACATCTAAAGTGGTTCCACCCGACAATAACCCCGTAAATACCATTAAATAAATCATACCAAAGGCAAATGGGAAAAATATGCCAAACAAGACACCTTCACGGTTCCGGGCCATTATTCTCGGCAAGTATTTAAGTAAATGACTAAGCATTGTCTCTCAACTCCTTACCCGTAATCTCAAGAAAGACATCATTTAAAGTTGGTTTTTGAACGGTTAAATTGATAATGTCCACTTTTTCTTCTTCTAAAACAGCTAATAAATTCGTCAAATGACTTTTACCTTTTTCAAAATGTACCACAGCAGAACCCGGCTCATATATAAATTGCGATACTTGTGGAATATTTTTAATCTTTTCTTGCGTAGCAGCCGATAAATCGGAAACCTCCAAGCTAACGACTTCCCCATGGCTCGACATTTCCTTAATTTGACTACTCGTACCCGTCACAATTTCCTTACCACGATCTAAAATGGTTAAACGATCACACAAATATTCAACTTCTTCCATATAATGCGTCGTATAAATAATCGTCTTTCCTTGCGCCGCTAAATCTTTAATCCCATCTAATATTCGATTACGCGACTGAGGATCAACCGCTACGGTCGGTTCATCTAAGACAATTAAATCCGGTTTATGGACAATGCCACAAGCTAAATTCAAGCGACGCAATAATCCCCCTGATAATTTTTTTGGTCGAAACTTCCGAAATTCTTCTAAACCAACAAATTCAATCGCTTCATCCACATATTGTTGGCGTGTTTTCTTGTCCGAAATATATAAGCCACAAAAATAATCTAAATTTTCTTGAACCGATAACTCATCATATACACCAATATTTTGCATCACCAAACCAATCCGTTTTTTTACATCATAATTTGTCGGATGCATTTTTTCGCCAAAAATCGTTACTTGACCCTCGTCATATCGCAAAAGAGCTAACATACAGTTAATGGCGGTTGTTTTCCCACTCCCATTAGGACCAAGCAGTCCATAAATTTCACCTTCTTGAACTTCCATTGAAAAATGATCTAAGGCCACTAAATCGCTATATCTTTTTACAATATTGTCTAATTGAACAATCATGATACAACCCTCCATTTATTTTATAGTCTTATTATCCCATGCCACACACAACAAACCTATTGTAAAATGTCAATCATGCCGATGACATTCGTCATCATATTTAATGCAAAAATATGCTAATATATCCTAAAGGAGGTGGATAAAATGCACCCATGGTCCGAATTAATCATCCGTCTAATACTCACCATCAGCCTTTTCTTTTACCTACTTTCAATAAATATCTCTGCTTTTCCAATTATTGAATTGGGTTTAATTATTGTCCTATCCGCATTTTATCATTTCGCTATGAATGGTTTTCAAATTGCAGATATAAATGAATATATTCCATCGAAAGGTGTAAAATTACTAGCCAAAGGAATTTATATCACCTCATTTATTATTTTGTGTCATTTTATTCCCTATTTCTTTTTATTTTTACCGGTTTTATTTTATGATATTCAACTCGAGTTCCCAATGCGAGTCACTGTTTTAGTCTTATTGACTATTCTTGGCTTCATTTTAAATCTGGGGATATTTACTTGTTTGTTTATCGGTGGTTTGTCTTTGATTAGCTCATTTCTTCGCAGTTTGATTCTAACTTCTACTAAACAAGAGACAAAGTTTTTCTCTGAAATCAATGAACTAAGTTATATGAATCAGCGCTTTAAAGAAGAACAGCAACATCTGGTGGCATTACAAAATGAACGGATTCAGTCTTCCATTAATACTGAGCGCCGCCGATTAGTCGGTGAAATTCACGATTTATTGGGTCATCAGTTGAGTTCGGTTATTATTCAACTAGGGGCTTTACAATATATGGTGGACGATGATGATACGAAGGCAACTTTAGCTGGAATCAAAGAGTTATTAAATACCTCCATGGAAAATGTTCGGGCAGTAATTCATACCGAACGAGATTCTACCGTTGATTTGGAACAGGAGATTCAGCATTTAATTGATCATTTCACTAAAGCCAAAGTGCATTTCACTTATCGAAATGAGTGTTCCTTAGACACACAAATGGCACATTCTGTGGTGAATATTGTTAAAGAAGCATTGACTAATATTAATAAGCATTCCGATGCAAAGTTTGTTACGATACGCTTTCTTGAGTTGGAGACACAATGGTCACTTTTGATTTCGGATGACGGAACAATGAATCAACTATCAACTAAGAAAGATCATCAAACCGGGATTGGTTTGCTCAATATTGAAGAGCGGGTCCATCAATTAGGAGGTAACTTACACATTAATCACGAGAAAGGATTCCGGATATTTATTACAATTCCAAAAAAGAAGGTGGATTAGATGAAGGTATTGGTAATTGATGACGATGCGATGGTGACGGCTGGCATTAAAACTATCATTGAAATGGCAACGAAAAATTCTAAGTCACCATATCATGTTGTTGGGGTGGGACAACATGGAAGGGATGCTTTAAAACTATATCCTGAAACAAAGCCGGATGTCATTTTAATGGACATTCGGATGCCGGAAATGGATGGGATAACAGCTGGGAAAGAGTTGTTAGCTTTATATGATGAGGTGAAGATTATTTACCTAACAACTTTTTTGGAAGATGAATATATTATTGAGGCTCTAAAACTGGGAGCAAAGGGGTATTTATTGAAGACTGACTATGAAAGTTTAATTCCCGCCATTGAAGCGGTAGCGAATGGTCAGCATGTTTATGGAGATGAAATTATTGCTAAGGTGCCTAGTTATCTGGCGCAGTCTTATCAAGATGCAGCAAGTGAAGGTGTCTTGAATGTTGAAGGAGTAGACCTGACTGCCAAGGAAATTGAGTTGATTCGTTGGGTTGCTGAGGGGTTAAACAATAAAGAAATTGCAGAAAAAATGCACTTTACTGAAGGGACCATTCGCAATTATTTGTCGGTTGTGTTGGATAAATTGGCTTTAAGAGATCGGACGCAATTGGCGATATATTATTTTAAGTATATGGGTTAGAAAGACAGCAGATACTGAATAAATGTGGAATGCGTCCACTTCAAAAATCCGAACGTTTAAATTATAGTGGAACCGTCTGGAGCCTTGGTCTCCAGACTTGGCTGGCTACTCGAACTCTAAGCGCTAAAGCGTTAAGAGTTCGATGTGGGCCAGTCCGTTCTAAACACTATAATTTAAACGTTCGGATTTCTTAAGTGCGAGTGGATTTAATATGTATTGTTTTAAATGATTGGTTTCAAATATTAATACTTTTTCATTTCGCTCTTACGAATCTAGTCAAAATACGCTGGTAAATCTGGATTATCAAGGTATTTATATAGTATTTCGATTTGTGAGGCTGTAATATGTCCGGTCGATAGAGCCGGCAAATCGTTGTAGTCAAAGAACCCAACATCAGAAGTTTCAATGGACGTGGTGGCTTCCCCACCAACTAATTCGCATAAAATAAAGATTTTATAAATATTATTAGCATGGGGAGGATGTGGATGACGCTCACGATCCATGACAGTGATCAAACGAATAGGTTTAACTTCAAAACCGGATTCTTCACGAATCTCTTTGACACAAACCTCAGAAGCTGACAAATCAACATCTGCCCATCCGCCAGGTAAAGACCATAAACCATCAATTTTTTCTTTAACGAATAAAAGTTTTTGATCCTTAAAAACAACTCCACGAACATCCACTTTAGGAGTCGCATAGCCAGTATCACTCGCAAAAAGATCTCGGATAACCTTAGGATTTACTTCAGTATATCGATTCATTATATCGATACTCAAATCATGGATCATCTCAAAACGTTCCAAGTCATAAACGTCTTTTGAATAAGCTAAACTAGCTTGGGCTATTACTTACAATTGTTGCGCCCATTCCAACCATTTCATATCCATTAATATCCTCCTATACTAAATAAATATCTCTGATTATAATACTGCTGTCCTACCACCATCGATGTTAACAGCCGTCCCCGTAACATACGAAGCTCCATCAGAGGCAAGAAAAGTAATTACTTTAGCTGCTTCCTCCGTATCTCCAATTCTCCCCATTGGGATTCCATGACTGTCTAATTTTGAATACTCATCCCACGTTAATTCAGGGTTATTGTTTTGCCATCTCTTTTCAATTTGATCACTGCGGATTAAGCCAATACATACAGCATTCACACGAATATTTTCTTCAGCAAATTCTTTACTCATCGCTTTTGTTAATGCTAACCCTGATGCACGACTAATAGATGTCGGAAATGATTTAGCTCCTGGAGTTTTTCCAGCTGCAGCGGTCACATTAACAATTGCTCCACCACCAGCTTTTCTGAAATGCGGCAGAGCCGCACGGGAACAGTTAATCGCTCCAAATAATTTTAATTCTAAATCCTGTTGCCATAATTCTTGATCAACGGTTTCAAATGGATGTGCTTCTGAAGTTCCAGCGTTATTGACTAAAATATCTAAGCGACCAAAATGATTCACAGTCTCTTCAATAATTTTTCCACACGCATCTTTTTGAGTGATATCAGCTGAAACAATTAAAACTTCTTTACCTGTTTCCTCTAAAATTTCAGCTTGGGCTGCTTCTAAAGTTTCAAGGGTACGAGCACATAAGGTAACATCCGCACCTTCATTGACTAACATTTTAGCTGTTGCAAGTCCAATCCCCTTACTTGATCCAGTCACGATCGCAACTTTGCCTTTTAATCCTAAGTCCATTGAAAAACCTCCATAAAAGTATTTACTTATATTATAACAAATCTAGTATGAGAACCTTTAAAATACACCTTTTAGACCTATAATCTTATTTACTCCGCATTTATATCATATTTTGTGGTAATATAGATAAAACAGATTGGAGGTTTTAGCAATGGAACAATTCCCTAGTTGCCCGCAGTGTCAGTCAACTTATACTTACGAAGATCAATTGATGTATGTCTGTCCAGAATGTGGACATGAATGGAGCCAAGCTGAGTCATCGGAAGAAAATGAAGAATTTTCAATTAAAGATTCAAATGGAAATTCTTTAGTTGAAGGTGATGATGTTGTAGTGATCAAAGATTTGAAAGTAAAAGGTTTTAAGCAGGCAATCAAACAAGGAACAAAAGTTAAAAACATTCGTTTGATTGATAATCCTGCAGATGGTCATGACATTGATTGTACAATCGATGGCTTTGGACAAATGAAGTTAAAATCTGAGTTTGTGAAGAAGGCATAATAAACTGAGTTATATACTTTTAAAATATATTGGTTTAAATTAAAAGGATGATGAAAATTTTCATCATCCTTTTATGCATTGATTAAACATTTATTTGAGGTGTTCCCAAAACATAACTTTGAATTAAAGCGAGATTTTCATCCAACACAATAATATCTGCATCTTTTTTCTCTTCTAAAGAACCTTTTCTGTGATATTGATTAATATATTTTGCCGTATTTTCACTTGCAATTTTCATTATATTTTGTAATGTAAATCCATTTATATTAACTAAATTTTTAACTGATTCAAGATATCCCATCTCAATTTCAGTCATATCTTCAATAGAAAATCTGTTCAATTTTTTTTCATTTCCATTATCATTTTTTAATAAAACATAGTCACCACATGGTACGAACTCTGTTTTTCTAATATAATGATAAAATGGTTCTTGAACATGCCCCAGTCCAACTGCATCTGAACATAAGGTTATTCTATCAAATCCTTTGACTTTTACTGTTAAATCCACAGCTTCTGGTAATACTGTAAGACCAGTCTGTTTTGCAAACTCACAATATAAGTCGTCAAAATATAGTGCAGATCCAGCTACACCTAATTCTCTATGATGAAAGCCTTTCATGCCACTAAACATATGAGTAACTCCACCTAGACCGAAATTTTTAAGTTTTTTAATAGTATCAAAAGTTGCTGCTGAATGTCCTATAGAGATTTGTACATCATTTTCATTTAGGTAAGATATTAATTCTAAAGCATTATCTAACTCCGGAGCCATAGTCATTAACTGAATTCTTTCAATTGGAAGTGACTCACACATTGTTTTAAATATATCGATTGAAGGATGTATACAGTATTCTTCCTTCTGCATGCCTTTATATTCTTTATTAATGAATGGTCCCTCAAGGTGCGCTCCTAAAATCTCTGCTCCCTTTGTGGAATCCCAAGAATCCATAGCTTTATCTATAGCACTCATCATTTCAGCTGTTGCCTCTAATGAGTCAGTACCAGTAGTTGGTAAAAAAGACGTTACTCCCTGTCGAGTCATAGATTGACCCATTCGTATAACTGATTCCATAGATTTTTCATGTGTTAAGGATCCAGTACCATAACCATGAACATGTAAGTCTATAAAACCTGGCATTATTATATAATCGGAGTAATCTTCATAATTATCAGTCTTAGGTTCGCCTGCTGAAACTCGTTTAATGATTCCATTGTCTATTTCTATATAACCATCTATTGTTCTAAGTGGAGTCATTATTCGTTTTGATCTAATAATCAAAAATATCACCTTTTCATTATTTAATGTAATTTCATCTCATCGTCTCAAGGTATTCAATGATAAATTGTAATACTAACTGTAGTCCTAGCCTTGAATGTAAATCTCTAAACTTTGTATCGGTTATTGGTGAATAAAAACTGAGATGCATTTTAGATTTTCTTTGGATTGGATTGGTATTAAATCCTGTTATACTTAATAAATTACTATTGTTAGTTAAAGCGTAGTTTGCAAAGTCTTGTAAAATTTGAGTTTTTCCGGATAAAGAAATCAATAATACAGTATCTTGATCTGTTAATCTATTTTGCAGAACTTTTATAAGATTAAAATCTTCTATAAAGATAGCAGAAATACCAAGCATATGTAAATTTGTACAAAATGTTTTTCCCATCGATTTTGAAGCTCCGCGACTTGCTACATACAAATTTTTAGACTGTAGTAATTGACTACAAAATTCTGCTATGAGTTTTTCGTCTAAAAGTTGTAAAGTTTTATCAACTTCATCTCTCAAAGATTGAAAAATATAATCATAAGTCATAGGCTGAGCTTCCGATGTATCAATAGACAAATTTGAACGAATGAAATATTTTAATTCAGAGTATCCATCAAAATTTAACTTTTTTGCAAAATTTATCACTGATGTCTTTGAGACGAAAATTTCTTCTGCAAATTCTGCTGCAGAAGAAACACTCACTAAATTCGGATTTTTTAGTATATGTTGTGCTATCTTTTTCTCCGTCTCAGTAAATTCTTCATACTTAGAAACAATCAATTCTAATCCCAAAATAATACCTCCTCTTGATTCTCATATAAATCATATCATGTAATATGAGTATATTAGAACAAGAAGTATTATTA
Organism: Fundicoccus sp. Sow4_H7; assembly: GCF_052115865.1. Classification (NCBI taxonomy): domain Bacteria; kingdom Bacillati; phylum Bacillota; class Bacilli; order Lactobacillales; family Aerococcaceae; genus Fundicoccus; species Fundicoccus sp. Sow4_H7. The sequence goes on from NZ_JBQKME010000019.1 coordinate 13,073, forward strand.
ATGATTATTTATTTAATGTGTTGGGATTATGTATGAGATCATCCACTGCGTGTCTAACAAATTCTACATTCGGACCAAAAACAACATGAATATGATTTTTTGAAGGGAAAAACATTCCTGAAGTTCCTGATTGTTTTAGTCGCTCACGATCTACTTTGTTGACATCTTTCAAGTCAACTCTTAATCTGGTGACACAATTTTCAACATTAATTATATTATCTAAACCACCTAAACCTTCTACTACAATTTCCGCGACTTTATCATACTGTCTGTTTTGCAAAAGTTCACTGTTTTGAACTGATTCATCTTCTCTACCAGGAGTTTTAACGTCCCATTTTTCTATTAAATATTTAAAAATAAAATATGTAGCAATCGCTAAAGGTATACCTACAATCAATAAATTATACCACCTAGTATCTTCATACAATAAACCAAAAATTGCAAAATCAAAAATCGTACCTCTAATATACCCAACCGCTGTACCTAGTAAGGCTAATAATGTTGATCCAGTCATTGCTAGAAGTATATAGACTAAATATAGTTTTGGTGCTATAAATAAAAAGGAAAACTCAATTGGTTCAGTTATATTACCAAGGAAAGGAGTTAAAACTAATGTTAATATTATCCCTTTAACAACTTTTTTATTCCCAGGATAGGCTGTACGATACATTGCTAACCCAATAGCAGGTATCATAAATAAGGTAAGTAACATTTGGTTTTGAGCCATAAATTTAGTTAAATCTGGCATTAATTCCCAAGCAGGTGTGCCAGGACCTTGGTTAAACAAAACTTCATTTAATGCATTTAACACTCCAACATACTCTACACCTTCAATGGTATATACACCACCTGCTGGCGTAAATCTAAATAATGATGTCCATACATGATGAAGACCAAATGGTATCAATAGTCGATTCACCCCAATAGCTATAGCTGGACCAAATATACTTGATAGTAAAACGCCGGAAATTGCATATAAAATTTGAGTCAAGAATCCCCAGAAAAATGGTAAAATGAGCCCTACAATGACAGTAAAGAATATAACAACAATTGGGACAAATTTTATTCCAGAGAAAAATGCAAAGACTAACGGTAATTGAGTACGATAGTATTTATCAGCCGAATAACTAGCTATTAATCCAGCAATAATTCCACCTAGAACATCAATCTGTAGTGTTTGAATTCCTAAAACCATTCCTTGTCCAACCGTAGACATCTCACTTGGATCAGCTAACTGCCCAGAAACTTTCAAATAAACATTAATTGTAATATGCAAAATTAAAAAGGATACAACTGCACTAAAAACTGCAATTCCTTTTTCTTTTCGGCTCATACCATAAGCAACACCCATCGCAAACAATATTGGGATGTTTGAGAAAATTATATTTGAAATATCTCTCATACTTACTAGTATTGTTTGTAGAGTATCGTTTTGAAGTAATGGAACTCTTTCAATCATATATGGTTGAATAAATGCTCCTGTTAACCCCAATATCATCCCCATTGGTGCCATTACTGCGATGGGTAATAAAAGAGATCTACCAAAACGTTGTACTTCTTGACTTATTTTCTGTCTGTTCATTCTAACTCCTCCTTTATAACTAATTGTTTATCAAATATTATCATAAAACGCTTTCTTATATAACAGTTTGGAGTCATTTAGGACTAAATGACTGAACTTGAAACATAAGTAAAAATTAATGACTTTAGTCAATTTTATTTTGTAGTAAGATATAACTGAATAGTAAAAAATTCAATTATGGAGAGGTTGTGATGTTTTGACTGGTTTACAAGATTCAAAATCATTAACTTTAAGAAATGAAAAAATCAATTATTTAATGTCTAATGAATATAAATATAAAAAATGGATAGAACTTGAAAAAACTGTAGCAAAAGTCCAAGCTGATTTAAATATAATTCCTCATGATGCTTATGTGGCAATAAATGAAGAAGTAAATTTTAATAATTTTACTCAAAGCAAATATAATCAAAACCTTGAAAAGATAGGCCATGGTTTCTATTCTTTTGTGGAAACTATTTTAGAAGGCACATCTAACACAGTTAAAAAATACTTTCACTTTGGATTAACAACACAGAATATTCAACAATCATCTCAAGTACTAATTATTCGTGATATTAATTTGGAATTTAATAAGCAACTTTTCCAAATCATAAGTAATCTTACTGATCTAGCCAGCCAACATTCAAACAGTTTGATTGCAGCTCGAACACACTCTAAACATGCAATGCCTACAACTTTTGGCTATATAGTTTCTACTTGGATTGAAGAACTTATTACAGCGATTGAGAATTATCAATTTGCCTGCAAATCATTTGAAGAAATAATGTTTGGTGGAGCAATAGGATCATTTAACTCTCTCGGACTGATAGGAAAACAAATGCATGAGAAAATTGGAAATGAATTAAATATTCGCTCAATGAATATCCCAAGTAGAAATATTCAACTTCCTAAAATCCAATATATTTCTAGTATTATATTGATTGCAAATGTACTACATAAAATTGCAGAAGCGACATACAATAATTCAACTGAAGAAATAAATGAATTCACAGAATCAAGCGATGAAAATCAAGTAGGCAGTAGCACTATGCCCCACAAAATTAATCCTAAATTATCAAAAGGAATAATAGCTAATTCCATGAAAATTTATAGCCTTATAGATAGTAGTTTATATGCCAACACCAAGCCATACGAAGCTAATAGTGCTTCATATATGATTCTTGATGCAAATATTAATGAGGTAATTGGATACTTTAATGAAGTATTAATACGATCAGTAAGTTTAAGTAGCACTCTTCAATTTCATTCTGAAAAAGCTAGACAAAACATCTTGGATAATGATGGTCTGGATAATTCAGAATATATCATGATGAAACTGAGTGATGTATTTGGAAAGTATGATGCTCATCGAATTATTCATGATGTAGCAATTTCGTATCAAAATAACCGACAAATCAGCTATCTCGAGTCTTTACACCAAAATCCGGAGATAAAAGATCACTTTTCGAAAGAAGAGATAGAAGAATGGTTAAAGCCTGAAAATTATACTGGTTTATCTGAAGAATTAACAAATGAAACTGTCGATAGAGCAAACGAATGGTTGAAGAAAAAAGAAAATGAATCATAATCTGAATTTAATAATAATTCAATATATTTATATAACCAATTATTATTTTTAACATAAAATAGAGTTATCGAACTTTTAAATTAGTGTAGTTTCTTCATAAACATATGACTTCAGACTTACAAGTCATTTTATGGTTTTAATTTTAAAAAATTAAGAATACAATATTTGCTAGTCCATTCTCAATTCACTAATTTAAAAGTTCGTTTTTTTATTTATTAATATTCTCTCAAGTTTCTAACCGTATTCAGCTTTATTTATTCTGAAATTCCGCTCTTTTCTTTTCCGAAAACGCCTTCACACCAATCCCTTGATTTGTATGGTCATATTGCTGACCGAAAAACTCTACTTCTAATTCCAAACCTTCCTCTAACGACATCTCAAACCCTCGATCAATAACATATTTCGCATCCGCAACTGAATTTTCAGCATTTTTCAAAATAAAGACCCCCAAAGCTAGAATTTCTCTAACCATTGGAGGCCTGCACTGTATATTCAACAATATGTTTAAACTAAGTATCTTCAACCAACATACCATCGATCTTTTAAGTAAGTTTTAAAAACTCATCTGAAAAAGTTTCTAAATCACTCTCTTTTTCGGTATTTAACAATTTACAAATTTTTTAATTTCAACTATCATCCAAAGTTTATAAATCAGTGTGATAATATCCTGTTTTATAAGGGTTCATCATGAGGTGAAGAAATTAAATATCCACTCCGATTAAATCAACTTCTAATTATTTTTCAATGGTTAACTGACCATCAATGATTCGGAAAATGCGATCGCAATATGTGAGCATTCTCTCATCATGCGTAACCATCACAGTACTACGATCCGTTTCTTCTGTCGTCTTTTTTAAAAGTTGTACAACCGTTTTAGCTTTTTTAGTGTCTAAGCTAGCGGTAGGTTCGTCCGCCAATATTAATTTCGGTTCAGTATAGAGTGCTCGACAAATCGCAGCACGTTGTTGTTCGCCTCCAGATAAATCAGATGGATATAAATCTTTTCTCTTTAATATATCTAACTGTTCCATCAAATCTTGAGCTTTTTGACGATTATATTTTTTCTTTGCAAATTTATCGACCAATATGAGTTGCTCTTCTATTGTCAAATAAGGAATCAAATTGGAGGATTGTAAGATGAAGCCGATTTTATCATATCTTAGACTATTTTTTTCTTTAGGTGAAAGATTCGAAAAATTTTTCTCTAAAAAGTTTATTTCACCATTAGTAGGAGATTGAAGTCCACCCATCATCGTTAATAAAGTGCTTTTTCCTGACCCACTGGGTCCAACTACGGCTACTAATTCTCCAGAATTGATTGAAAAACTTGTTTCTTTCAAGGCTTCAATCGATTCATGACCATCCGAATATGTTTTACTAACATTTTTAAACGATATAATTTCCATAAAACGCTCCTATTCTAATACTTCCAAAGGATCAATTTTGGCAATGCTACTAACAGAAAATAAAGATCCAACGATTGAGAATATCAACATTAATAAAGCGATAATAAAATAGTATAAACCATTTATCTCAAACGGTACTGCAGTTGGTAAAAAATAAGCAGAGATAAGATTCAATCCTAATCCAATAGATATTCCAATGACATTAAGAATAATCGTTTGTAATAATACTGATTTTCCGATATAACTTGAAGAGATACCTTGAATCTTCATAATCGCAAAAGTTTGTCTTTTTTGATTAGTAATAATATACATAAATACCCCTAAGATAATCGAGGAAATAAGAACTAAAAAGCCAATCATTAAACCAAATGTTAATACTTGAGCCAAATAACCAGGAAGGTCGAGAATAAATTCATCTACTGGAATGACTTCTACATCATCATTAGATTTAAGAGTGTTTTTTTGATGAACAATGATAGCTGATATTAAATCCGGCATATTGGGCGTAGGTGACGTATAGGTTTCAATCTCCTGTTTTGCATTTCGATTAGGATTAAATAACATCATTGCTTGACTAGCTATTTCTAAATCAGTATAAATGACAGGAGAAACGCTATATTTAGCTTCTTGAGAAAAACCTACAATTTTTAAATTATTTTCATTACTGCTTAATTCAATCGTATCACCTAACTTAAGATTCAATTCATTTTTAAGTGACATTGAGCCAATAATTTCACCACTATTTTCTGGTAATCGTCCCTCCAAAACTTCCGGATAAATAGGCGAATCTTGACGCATACCAATTAGTACAAAGTTTTCAGTCGTATCGTCACTTTCATTCCCATTCAAATACCCTACGGTACGTGCAATATTTATGGCTGAAATTTCTTTGTCATCATAATCATAATAGGTGTCTTTATCTAACTGACTTGAAAGAATATTTTTATTGACTCCGGATTTTAAAATAATGCTCTCAGCATTCCAACGTTCAATCTCACTGGTATTATCCTGTGCTAGTCCATATGCTAAACCCATTAAAAAATATACTAAATAACTAATTAATACAGTAATGCTAATAATTAAGATAAAACGTTTCTTTTCTTTTTTTATTTCTTTTAGTGCTAAAAACATTTGCCACCTCCAAATAGAATAGGATAAATGTAACAAATAAAATTTTTTAAATCAATCAAGAACAACTGTATTCCTTCAAATAGTTTTTCACTTTATTCGATATATTTTAAAGGCAAATGTATTTTTAGTTAAATATTAATAATTACTCAATATCAATTTAAGCTTCAAACGTATCAATAAAAAGAGAGACAAATAATTTTACTTAATCTTCTTGATTTTGTTCAGTAAAAATGATGTAATTTAAAAATTGTGTGGTAGGTTCTTTGTCAAATAAGGTTGATGAATAAGATTTAGAGGCCAAGTCATATTTTTATGTGACTTGATCTTTTTCTTTGGTTCCGGTTCATAGAGTCGTGTCATTAATAAAATACGATCTCTAAAATAGCTGAAATTGCGATATCCATAAGCATTTCTTTTTAGTACTTTTATTTTATTATTAATACCTTCTAACGGTCCATTTGTAAGGCCTGTAGTAAGTAAAACTATTATGAATATAATCCTTATATTTTTTCAATGTTCTCAATACTCGCTTTAGTCCTGAAAATATTTTACGTTGTGAAGCTTGCTGAAGTGTCGTTTCAAATAACTCCCAGTTTTTCATACGATAAGCTTGTCCTAAGCCATGAACAACATAATAGGTGTCTTTCAACATCTCATCTTTATCTAAAAGATAATCTACAATCCCTTGTGTATTCGTTAACCAATCAAACAGTTTAAAAGGATGATAGGTGAAGGATTGTAATTTTTCAGGTCTCATCAAAATGAGTTTCCAATATTGTTTGAATTTATTATATAAACGTTCATCTTTCGTCCGTACACTATTCATGAACTGTGTGCGATACTTATTGAGTTCTCGACTAATGGCTTGAATGATATGAAAAGGATCGATCATAATTTTGGCTTTTGGGAACCAGCGCTGAATAATGTCCATATAAGGTTTGAATAGGCTACACTAAGTTAGACAGTAAAATTAAGCTCTAGTAGAATGAAATAAAAGAACCTGAAACGGAGAGAATCTAACATGACCGAAAAAAGAGTACGCAGAACGTTCACTCCAGAATTTAAAAGACAAGTAGTGCGCCTTTATGAAAGCGGAAAACCACGTGCAGACATTATACGTGAATATGATCTTACAGCCTCTGCATTTGATAAATGGGTGAAACAAAGCCAAGCATCTGGCTCTTTCAAAGAAAACGATAATCGCACCCCGGAAGAAGAGGAATTAATCAAGCTTCGCAAAGAAAATCAACGTCTAATGATGGAGAATGATATTTTAAAGCAAGCCGCGCTGATCATGGGACGAAAGTAGATGTAATCCGTAACAACGCTCACAAATACTCGGTATCAGCAATGTGCGAAGTCCTTGGAATCGCTAGAAGTACCTACTATTATGAATCCAAAAAAGAATCAGAGAACGACACTTTAAATAAAGAGATTATCAAGGTCTTTAAAGAAAGCCGCAATAATTATGGCACGAGAAAAATTAACATTGAACTTGAAAAGAAAGGGCTAATGGTTTCCAGACGCCGCATCGGCCGAATCATGAAAGAAGAAGGACTCGTATCAAGTTAGACAGTCGCTCAGTTCAAGCCATTTAAGTCCAAAGTAAATGAAGAGCCAGTAAAAAACATTCTTAATAGAGCTTTTAATCACCAGGCAGAATTAGCTGTGGTCGTTAGCGATTTAACTTATGTACGTGTGAATGGAAAATGGAATTACATGTGTTTATTTGTCGACCTTTTTAATCGCGAAATTATTGATCACAGCGCTGGAGCGAACAAGACAGCAGAGCTGGTATACAAAGCATTATCAAGCATTTCAAGACCATTACATCTGATAGAAACGTTTCACACAGATGGCGGAAGCGAATTTAAAAATCAATTGATTGATGATGCATTAGAAACGTTCGGCATTCAACGCTCGTTGAGTATGAAAGGCTGCCCTTACGACAATGCAGTGGCCGAAGCGATGTTCAAGGTCGTGAAAACTGAATTCACAAACGGTGCATGTTTTAGCAGCCTTGATCAGCTAGAACGTGAATTAAATGATTATGTAAATTGGTTTAACAATATTAGAATCCACGGAACGCTTGGTTATAAAAGCCCTGTGGAATACCGATTACAGACCTTATAATATTTGTTTGATTTAGTGTTGACAATCCATTGTATCTTTTTTGTATTACAAGGTAACTTCTGATTAAAAGCGTTAGCGTCTCCCCTCTTGATAAAAATAACCAGTTGCGGTTGGTCCTATCTTTAATTTCATTGTAAGAATCTCACATAAACCAGACTTCTATTGCAGCAGAACCATACGTTGACTTATACTTCTAACGCAGTGAAATAAGAATATGCAACTTATAACCTAATTAAATAGTGGTGATACAAAAAAAGTTTTTATTAAGGATATAAAGATATTATGGCTAAGGATATATATCGTTACGCTCAAGTAAACACGCACTCGCAAGCATTGAATCGATAAATCGATTTATTGAATGAACAGTAGTGTTTTATTTTTTACTATTCTTAAATTTATTAATAATACTATTTATGTCTTTTCTATCAATGGAATCTTCTTTAGCTTTACTAATAATACCATCTAAATCCCTCTTGATTTCTGTTAATTCATCTATGTTAAGAGAATGTTCTCTAACTCCACTCGCAATAGCACTTACTTCTTCTATGTCAAAAGAAAGATGAGAAAGTGGAATGTTCATTCCATCGAAAAATTCATCATAAAAAATTAAAGCTTCAGTGGCTTTTAAAGACATTCCGTCAAAATATTCCTCATACGAATCTATGGCTTCATAAAAAAATTCGTTGTATTTATCTATAACAAGTCTATTAACAGGTTTATATAGAGTAGCTAGTATGTGTATCGGTAAATATCTATGGACTGATTCTATATACTTTTCTCTTTGTTCTTGGTCAAGAAGTTCGCCTGGTATATCAAGAGGATCCGTATAAACACTTAGTGGTTTAATTCTTTGCAATAATTTAGATCTTTTAAAATTTCGAAAATTTCAAGTTTAAGTTAGCCGCTTTTTTTTAGTGTGTTACCAACTAACCTAACTTATTTTATTACCCGTCAGTGCTTGATAACAAGCTGAGGTAGAGCAGTCCCTTGGTCGATCGTGCACTTGTCAGCTTCTTAGCAATCAAGTCATGTCGAGTGAGACTCGGTATCAAGCACTAACCGTTTTTTTCGTCTGTTGCACTTGGCGTTCTTTGTGAAATTCTCTCACGAAACAGTCATAAGGCGTTTGATAGCCTAATAGCTTGCGTGGATAATCGTTCATCCAGTTTTGAATTCTTAGGCACTTTACCTCACATAATGCTTGGAGTGGTTGTCCTTTAGGGAGAAAGCGACGAATGATTTTATGTTGATTCTCACTCGTTCCACGTTCCCAAGAAGCATAAGGGTGGGTAAAATAGACGTCGAGTGTATCCTGTAAAGCGGTATGCAGGCCTGCAAACTCTGAGCCATTATCTGATGTGATCGTTTTAAATAGTTGGTTGAAAGCATCACCTGCGCGTTGACGCAGAGAGTCCATCGCTTCATCCACAGCCTGAGCCGATTTGTTCTTGAGTTTCAGAATGACTTCATAGCGCGTCTTACGTTCGACTAATGTCAACAATACAGGGTCACAGACTGCTTGACTACCAATCACTGTATCAATTTCCCAGTGTCCAAAGTGCTCTCTGGTTTCGATTACTTTTGGGTTATCTTCAATCGATGGTCCTAAGACACGTTTGTTTCGTCGCGCTTTAGTCGTTCGTTTCTTGGTATTACGCGAAAGCTTTTCTAACAAATCCAAGTTGCGAGTTTTCATCACACCGCTATCGATCCAATGGTATAACGTCGTTGTACAAGGAACAATCGCAGCGTCAAACAACTGATGTTCACGAGCAAAACCCACGACAACATCGGGGGACCATTTATCTTGAAGCATCTTTTCGTCTGCCCAGTCAATAAAGGCGTTGGAATCCGCCCATTTAGGTCGCCTACCGCAGTGAAGACGTTGACGCTCATAATTAGCTTGACCGGCATCGGCATCATATAGTGTGTAGGAATAGTCGTAGGTTTTACCGTTTTGTTTTTGGCGTTTCAGTTGCGTGATGGTGCCTCTTTTCACTTCATTATGAATGGTTTGAGGGGATCGCCCTAATAACTTGGCAATGGCGCGGTGAGAATAGGCTTCTTTCTTGAGAATCTGAATGTGACAACGTTCTTGATAAGATAGGTGTGTCCCTTTTCGTGAGACTGTGTTAAACTGGTCTTGCGTCATGTGAATTCATCCTTGTCTATTGAGAGTTAGTGGTAACTTCAATATAACATGAAATTCACGTGGCGTTTTTTTATGGATTTTTAGAGGTGGCTAACCTCATTATAAAATCCTCCGTATTAATAAATTAAAAAAAAAAGATAAAAAAAGGATAATAAGATATAAAAAGGATAATATATTTAGCAATTGATTTTTTTATGTTAAAAGTTATAGCGATTCTACAATGAAAATTGAGTTGAATATGTGTTTAAAAGCAAAAAAAAGAACATTTAAGACAAAACGATTGAATCCTTGATCATATTAATGACATATTTGAATCAATGAGCTTACAAGAGCTAAAAATGCGTGTTAAATATTTATATGATGATTTCGTAGCTTGCTCGAACTCTCTCTTACTTAGATAAAAAAATTATGAGATACAGCTTCGCATTCGCAAAGCGAATGCGGAGACTGTTTAATATATGTTAAACATATATTTAGGCAACTTATAAACGTTGTTAAATCAACATTAAAAGGACTTTATAAAGACATTATGTCGGTTCATAAAGACATTATGTCGCTCATAAAGATGTAATGCCGGTTGTAAAGTCTTCAAATTCGTCTTTATTTTACACAGTACGTTATACCCGTTTAACTAATCTATTAGAAGAGTTCAAAATCGCGAAACACCAAGCGGATGGTAGCTATACAAAATTAATGAAGAAGCTAATGAAGGTAGGTCTTCTTATTCTTGATGAATGGCTGTTATACGATTTGACGGATGAAGAAGCTACTCTATTACTTGAAATCATTAACGCTAGGTATGAAGCGCAGAAGTCCAATATTTACTGTTCACAATTTGATTTTAAGGGATGGTATGAGAAATTAGGAGATGGCACATTAGCTGAAGCCATACTCGATCGGATTATTCATAATTCTTATGATGTTTTTATTGATGGTGAAATATCTATGCGTGAAAAAATGGGTTTAAAGTATTAGATAATAATGTAGACAAATTTTCATCAGGAGGTAAACATGTCCATATTAACAAAGTATAAATTAAGAAAAATAGAAGATTATTATTATCGGACTGGAAAGAGGAGTTGGTTCCCATTTCCTGGAGAATTAAAAAAAAAGCTATTAGAAACTTATGGCACTGAACCTTTCCCTTACACTTGGACAGAACAGGATATTCATCAAGGTTCAAGAAATATCATTTTCGAGTATTTTAGCAATAAAGAGAATAGTCAATAAAGTAAAACCCAAATCAAATCATCTTTGTCTTAATTATACTATGAGACAAGGATGATTTGTTTTAGGAACATGATAAATTTAACTGGTAAACTTCACCGCAAGGTGTGGTAAAAGCTTCCGCAAATAGTGGTAAAAAGAACCGCAACGCCGGTAAAAATCGCCCGCAGTACTCATTAACGACTTGCGTGTCTACTTTATCCTCTAAAATAATATTTTCATCTTTAATATTGAACAATTTTGAGATACTATGTATATATGCCAAGTGAATTCTCCTTTATATATTTGTTGTGGTGACTATATTATACAGGAATTCACTGGCTATTTTTGTACTCAACATTAAAAAGAGTGTTAGCGAGGAAATTCCTCACCAACACTCAAAATTTTAGAACCGAACTTATCCTCACTAAATAAAATAGTAAAGAACCACGACTACATTTTTTTGTAATCGTGGTTCTTTTTGTATTTTAGTAATCAGAATTAGTTAGGTAATTATCTTTCTACCTTTCTTTTTCTCCCCAAAATTAATAATGAGATACCTAAAACTAGCACTCTCATGCTCAGCCAAACCAATGAAACTTCACCCGTATTAGGCAATGCTTTATCACCTGATGATTTAGGAGTTGATGTTTTTTCTGTTTGAGTGTTCTCTCCTGGGTTTTCCGGATCAGTTTGTTCTTCCGGATCAACTACCTCTTCTGGAATCACAAATCCAAAGTCTAATGTTGGATTGTGTTGGCCATCTTCTGTCATTGGCACTGAAGTTGCTTCCCAAGTTGATGAATCTTGATCTGGGTTGCCTTCAGTTTCAATCGTTGGCTCATAACCTTCTAAAGCTGGTTGTTCTGGTGATACTTTCACCACATAAGTTTTATCAATGGGTAAGTTTTCAAAGATATAGTAACCATTCTCATCTGTTGTCGTTGGTTCTACAACATTACCACTGATATCTGTGACTGGATTACCTTCTGCATCTTCAATCGTTAAGACTACGCCAGGGATACCCGGTTCGTCTTCGTCTTGTAGACCATCTTTGTTCTTATCGAACCAAACATAATCGCCCACACTTACACTTGGGGTTGTTGGTTCTGGATCAACTGGCTCTTCTGGAATCACAAATCCAAAGTCTAATGTTGGATCGTGTTGGCCATCTTCTGTCATTGGCACTGAAGTTGCTTCCCAAGTTGATGAATCATGTTCTGGGTTGCCTTCAGTTTCAATCGTTGGCTCATAACCTTCTAAAGCTGGTTGTTCTGGTGATACTTTCACCACATAAGTTTTATCAATGGGTAAGTTTTCAAAGATATAG
>NZ_JBQKME010000020.1:0-24975 GCF_052115865.1 Fundicoccus sp. Sow4_H7
TTTTTCGATAAAATGATTCATGCGTAGATATCCCCCTTATGTTATTTGGTCGTACTTTTAATATAATGGATATCTGCGTTTTTGTATAGAAACAAAGATGAGGTTGATGACGAAAATTTGTCATCAACCTCATTTATTGTAGAACCTTTTTTATTGGAGTAATCCTATAAATAGTGGCTTTTTTTGTCTTTATATTTTCAAATGATGGAAGGTCAAATGTCTTTATAATATAATGAAGACGATGCTGTATAGAACGCTTTCAAATGAATAGCAGTAGATAGGATGAAAGAGATGGACAGTAAAATTGGACAAATGATTAAGATCGAAGGCAATGATTTTTTGATGGGCACTTCTAATAGTCGGGTAGGTTTTACTTCAGACAGAGAATCACCCGCTAAAATGGTAGGTGTTGATACTTATCGGATTGGCACAACATCAGTGACTAATCAAGAATTTAAAGCTTTTGTTGATGCAACAGGTTATCTAACAGAATCAGAGCGAATTGGCTGGTCATTTGTTTTTCATTATTTTTTAACAGATGAAGAAAAGAGTCGCATGCAAAGAGCTCCTGGCTTATCTTGGTGGTATGCGGTAGAAGGCGCGAATTGGATGTGTCCGGAAGGTAAGGAATCAGTTTTCCCTGACCGAGCTGACCACCCGGTCGTTCAAGTTTCGCATAATGATGCGGTTGAGTATTGTAAATGGGCTAATAAACGATTGCTAACAGAAGCCGAATGGGAGTATGCAGCAAAAGGTGGCACACAATATGAAAACTTCCCTTGGGGAGAAGATTTTTTATTAGAAGGAAAATTTAACTGCAATATTTGGCAAGGAGAATTTCCTATTGAAAATACCTTAGAAGATGGCTTTGCGAACACAGCCCCTGCGAAAAGCTATCAACCCAATGGTTATGGCATCTACCAAATGATTGGGAATGTATGGGAATGGTGTGCGAATCTAGCAAAAATAGACTTTGATTACTTTCAAACAGTGCCAGCTTTAAAATTTTGGGAAAAATGCCAGCAGCCCAGCGATATTGAATATGCAACAAGAGGTGGATCCTTCTTATGTCACCCATCATATTGCCAACGCTATCGACTTTAGATTTCTTGCCGACTTTTGCTCATTTAGCAGGAATTGATGCAGAAAACTATGCAACGGATGGAAAGAATTTATTTATTTCTTTAAAAAATCAGGAGGGGCACCAGAGTCTTTATTTTGATATGGGTTTTCAATGGAGTGTGCGTGAAGGGGATTGGAAATTAAGGCATATTAATAATCAGGAAGGAAAAAAATGTCGGAGTTCTTACTGGATTATGAACATGCGGATATCGGCAAGCCTGGTATATCCTTAGTTTCGCTGGAGAATTCCTTTGATGAGTCAGAATCTGCTAATCAAATTGAAACACAAGTAGAAATAGCATCCCAACTACAAAAGTCTTATAATAGTTGGAGACAAGCTGTGGATAATGGAGAATATAATAAATAGGAGATGAATCATGAAAATAGGCGTAATTGGTTTGGGGAGTATTGCTCAAAAAGCATATCTACCAGTAATGGTTAATATGCAAGATGAGGTAGAATGGCATTTATGCACACGTAATGTGGATAATTTGGAGATGATTAAAAGCAAGTATGGCTTTGAACATACCTACACATCAATGGATGAATGGATTAATAGCGGAATTGAAGCAGCCTTTGTGCATGTTGCGACAGCAGCTCATGGGAAAATTATCCGTCAATTGTTAGAAAATAATATTTCTGTCTTTGTGGATAAACCGATTACGGATCGCTTAAGTGAGACTGAAGAATTGATTCAATTGGCTGAGTCAAAAGGGCTAATGCTAACTACGGGCTTTAATCGTCGTTTTGCTCCTATGATCCAAAAACTGAAAGAAATTCCTGATAAAAAACTGATTCTTATTCAGAAAAATCAAACAAATAAACATTCAGAGGTTCGATTTGCTATTTATGACATACTCATTCATTATGTCGATACGGCATTGTATCTTTTAGAAGCAGATCCTGTTTCCTTCGATGTTAAACTAGTAGAAAGTGACGGAGAACTTAAACGTTTATTGGTAACTATCGAAACGGCAACGACTTCTTGTATTATTTCGATGAACTACGAAGCAGGTGCAAGCCAAGAGATTTTTGAAGTCCAAAGTTTAGAAGGGACTAGTCGTTTAACCAATCTAGTCCAATTGTCTCAAGCTAACAGCCAAGGCACAACAATAAGTACTTTTGGCGATTGGGAAATTACTTTGGAGAAACGTGGATTCAACCCAATGATTCGCAAGTTTATCGATGATTTCCCCAACAAACAAAACCCTGTTTCACCTGAATCTGCCTATGCCAGCCACCAGATTTGTGAAAAAATATTGGAAGAGTATGGTTTTTAAGTCATTAAAGACATTCAACAGTAAAAGTAGCCAGTCTAGTTGAAAGCCCAAAAACCAATATTATACTGCAACAACATTATGACAATAACTAAAATCATCAAGCAAGTTAAAAATTAATTATTGGATTCATCAATTACGTTCATTGAAAAAAACTGGACGTTTTTTTATGCATTTTTAAACAATAGTGAGTCGATAATTTAAAATACTGTAAGGAAAAGTATAGATAGGGATAGGATTTGAGAAAAAAAATAAAAGAAAAATTTAATATATCCAGAGGGAAAAATAAAAAAGAAAGGGTTTACAAAGCTATTGCTTTCTGTTATAGTAATCGCAGATAAAATTAAAATATATACTAATTAAATATAAAGTTGATACTTAATCAACCGTTTTTTGAAAGGAATAGTGAGCGCTAAATGATATTGAATTGTAGGTATAGAAATCTTTTCTACTATCTTTTTGTGAATTTAATTATGGCTTGCATACTGCTAATGACTTTTTCAAATACAGTTTTAGCACAGGAAAAATCATTAGAAGAATTTGAAAAAGATTTAGACTTTTCTATCTATCTTCCTAGTTACCAAGAGTATATGGCTGAATATGAGGATAGCAATACTCAAGTACCAGAGATTATTATTTCAGCAGCAGATTATTCTCGAATAGAAGGAATGGATGCTTCAATTCTGACTGATTTTGAAGGGAATGAAGGAGAATCTTTATTAGTTGATGAACTAGGGTTTGTGGAATATGAGTTTACAGTTCCAGAAAGTGGTATCTATCAAATTTTTTTGGAATATTATCCGATTGAAGGAAATAGTGCAGCAATCCAACGTAGTTTCTTTATTGACGATGAGTTACCTTATGCCGAATTTCAGTTAATTGAATTCCCACGATTATGGGTGAATGAAACAGATACTTGGAAAAAAGATAATCAAGGAAATGATATCCGACCTTCACAAATTGAAGCTCCAAAATGGATGAATGTATCCTTACAAGACAGTCAAGGCTATTCGATTGATCCCTTGAGTGTTTATTTAGAAGACGGTGTTCATACGATTACAATGATTTCCCAAAGAGAGCCGATGGTTTTAAAAGAAATTATCTTAAAGGCTGGATCGACAGCTTTAACTTATGCGGAATATCAAAATATGCATTCAGATAAATTTGAGGGGACTTCTCCAGTAGTCATAGAAGCAGAACTGGCAGATCGCAAATCATCACAAATGTTATATCCTGTTCAAGATCAATCTTCTCCAGCAGTCTTTCCTTATAGTGCCAAAGAATTACTAAATAATTCAATTGGTGGAAACAATTGGAAGTCAGTCGGACAGTGGATTGAATGGGATTTTGAAATTTCTGAAGCTGGCTTCTACGAATTATCTTTTCATGCTAAACAGAATTTTATGCGTGGGTCAAATGTTGCCCGTACTATTAAGTTAGATGGCGAAGTTCCTTTTCATGAATTATTAGATTACGGTTTTTCCTATAATAGTGACTGGGAAATGTATACCTTAAGTGATGATGAGGGTGAAGCTTATCAAATTTATTTAGAGGAAGGGACGCATACTTTAGCAATGGAGGTCATTTTAGGTGGCTTCTCGACAATTGTCAGCGAGGTTGAACAAATCATTCTAGATCTTAATTCAACCTATCGTAAAGTTATTCGAATAACAGGGGTTTCTCCAGATGAGTTTCGAGATTATCAAATTGAAGCATCCATCCCTACATTGTCTTCTGAACTCACATTGATAAGAGAAAGACTCAATAAAGTGATTGAATCATTACAAGATTTAGCTGGTGCTGCTAGTGATAAAGAAGCTGTTTTACGAACTATGCAAGATCAACTAGATGTTCTCATTGCTGATCCCGAACGTTTTTCAAAAGTAATTGGTTCCTATAAAACAAATGTAAGTGCTTTGGGAACTTGGATTACACAAGTTATTGAGCAACCTCTTCAACTCGATGCGATCTACTTTAATACTCCAGGTGAAGAAATTGCAAAGAAGAATACGAATGGTTTTGATAAGTTAACACATGAGGTTAAGAAATTATATTATTCATTTATTGTTGATTATAACGTGATTGGAAGTATTTCAGATGAAGGCGAAGATTCTATTACCGTTTGGGTAGGAAGTGGTCGCGATCAAGCGAATGTATTGAAACAATTAACGGATGATACTTTTGTGAATGAATCGGGAATCAATGTCAATATTGAGTTAGTTGATATGAACACCTTGCTACAAGCAACATTATCTGGACAAGGTCCTGATGTTGCACTAGGTGTATCCAGTGATTTACCTATGAATTATGGTTTAAGAAATGCAGTGGTTGACTTAAGTCGGTTTGAGGATATTGGAACATTAACAGACGATTTTTATGAAAGCGCTTGGGAGCCTTATATATATGAAGATGCCATTTATGCTTTGCCTGAGACTCAGACATTCCCAATGATGTTTTATCGGAAAGATATCCTTTCAGAATTAGATTTAGAAATTCCTGATACTTGGGATGAAATCAAAGTGGCACTTTCAGTCCTAAGTAAAAACCAGATGGATCTAGGGATGTTACCTTCAGAACAAGTCTATTCAATGTTGTTGTATCAAAATAATGGTCAGTATTATACCGAGGATGGTAAAGAATCAGCCATTGACTCTGAAGAAGGCTATCAAGCCTTTCAACAATTTACACAATTCTACTCAGATTACACATTGGATCGCGAAACAAATGTTGAGCAACGTTTCCGTACAGGAGAGTCACCAATTATTATTTCAGACTATACAACTTACAATAATTTAATGGTTTCAGCACCGGATATTCGTGGATTGTGGGGATTTATTAGAGTTCCAGGGACAATCCAAGAGGATGGCTCAATCAATTATACAGTAACAAGTAATGGTGCGGTCACAGCAACTGGTGCGACAACGACTACTGGTACTGTCATGATGGAAGGTGCAAATAATAAAGACAATGCCTGGGAATTTATGAAATGGTGGGTGTCGGAAGATACACAGACCTCTTTTGGGAAAGAGTTAGAAAGCTTGATGGGAGCAGCGGCACGTTATCCAACAGCCAATAAGCATGCTTTTCAAAACTTACCTTGGCCAGTCCGAGACTTTCAAGCACTTTCTTCTCAGATGTCCAGTTTACAAGGGATACCACAAGTGCCCGGTGGATATTTTACTTGGCGGAATGTAAATAATGCCTTTTATAAAACAGTGGTGTCTAAAACAATGTCTCCTCGTGAAGCTTTAACGGAATATGTTCGTTATATCAATGATGAAATCGACCATAAACGAGCCGAATTCAACTTTGAACTAAGACAAGATTAGGAGGAATCAAATGGAGTTTAAGCGAGAAAAAGGATTACTTAAAAAACAAATTAAGAGCAATAAAGTCTATTACTATATGGTAGCTCCTTACTTTATTTTATTCTTTTTATTCACAGTATTGCCGGTATTGACATCAATGGGACTTAGTTTTACCAATTTCAATATGTTAGAATGGCCGTCTTTTATCGGTTGGAATAACTACATACGTTTATTTTTAGAAGATGAAATCTTTTTAATTGCTTTAAAAAATACCCTCATTTTTGCTGTTATCACAGGTCCTTTAAGTTATATTCTATGCTTGTTATTTGCTTGGATTATTAATGAGTTTAGTGGTAAATTACGTGCTTTCTTGACTTTAATTTTCTACGCACCTTCAATTTCTGGTAATGCATTTATGGTTTGGTTATTAATCCTTTCAGGTGATCGATATGGCTACCTCAATGGATTGCTTTTGAGATGGAATTTTATTTATGAGCCTATTCAATGGCTTCGAGAAGAAGGTTTAATCATGCCTGTTCTTATTATTGTCCAGTTATGGTTGAGTTTAGGTACAGGTTTTCTAACATTTATTGCAGGTTTACAAACGATTGATCATTCTCAATATGAAGCTGCAGCAATCGATGGTATTTCAAATCGTTGGCAAGAATTATGGTATGTAACATTACCGGCTATGAAACCCCAATTGCTATTTGGTGCAGTAATTCAAATTACACAATCTTTTGCGATTGCGGATATTTCCTTGCAATTAGCCGGAAATCCAAGTGTGAACTACGCTGGAGCAACCATTGTTACGCATTTAATGGACTATGGTAGTGGCGTTCGTTATGAAATGGGTTATGCTTCAGCGATTGCAACTGTATTATTCACTCTGATGCTGTTAACTAATATGCTCGTTCAAAGAGTGATTCGAAAGGTGGGAGACTAATTGGATCTGCCAATAAAAAAGAATACTAAAAAGCAAGTAGCTGTTTCAAAAGGAAGGCCAACTCCACCAAAAGCATCATTTATAAAACGTATTTTTGCGACTAAAACACGTAAATTAGGACGTTCAAGAGCTGGAAATGCATTTTTATTTACTATTATGGCAATTGCTGGGATTTTTATGGCTTTACCTTTAGTAATGATTTTGAATAACGCATTTAAACCATTAGATGAACTTTTCCGCTTTCCGCCTCGTATTTTTGTACAAAATCCAACCTTTGAAAATTTTACGGACTTAATGGTTTTAATGAATAATTCATGGGTCCCATTTTCAAGATATATAGTAAATACATTGCTTATTACAGGACTAGGTACAACAGGGCATATCATTTTAGCTTCAATGGCTGCTTATCCCTTAGCTAAACATGAATTTCCTGGCAAAAATTTTCTATTCCAATTAGTGGTATTGTCCTTGATGTTTACGCAACAAGTTACTGCCATTCCCAATTATATGATTATTTCATTTTTAAGAATAAATAATACCTACTTAGCAGTTATATTACCTGCATTTGCTTATGGATTAGGTCTTTATCTAATGAAGCAGTTTATGGAACAAATTCCTGATTCGCTCATAGAAAGTGCCTATATGGATGGAGCAAGTGAATGGAGAATTTTTTGGACAATCATTATGCCTAATGTAAAACCTGCTTGGATGACTCTTGCAATCTTTCAATTTCAAGCTTTATGGGCAAATACAGGAAGTGGATTTTTAAGAAGTGAACAGATTAAACCATTACAATTTGCCCTTTATCAAATCACTAGTGGTGGTCCTGCAAGACAAGGTGCAGCTGCAGTTGTTCAATTGGTCATTGCTGCGGTACCTATCCTCTTCTTTATATTAAGTCAATCCCAAGTCATTGAAACGATGACTACATCTGGTATGAAGGAGTGATGAAGAAGATGAAAACAATCATAAAAAGTTTTACTTTAATCTTTTTATTCAGTCTTTTTTTACCTACTATTATTTCCGCACAAGCGCCTTATCAATCATTTACTTATGATTATTGGGAAGATCCAATCAATATCCCAGATCCTTATCTTCCTGAAGATACAATAACGGGTCAAGATTTAGAGAGTGGTTCATTCAGTAGCCCACAGGATTTTGCAGTAACAGAAGAAGGTCATATTTATATAGCAGATACAGGGAATCATCGAATTGTTATTTTAGATAACGACTATGAGTTTGTGGGAATTATTGATGAATTCGAAAATGATGAAGGAGAGCTTGATCATTTTAGGAATCCTTCTGGTTTGTATATGTCAGAAAAAAATGAACTGTATATTGCTGATACAAATAATAATCGGATTGTTGTATTGGATAATCAATTTAACTTTGTGAAATCTATTCAAAATCCAGAATCTGAAATTCTAGAAGAAAATTTTGTTTTTACGCCATTAAAAGTCTCAGTTGATTACGCGGATAGAGTGTATGTTATTTCTAAGAATATGTATCAAGGGATTATGAGCTTTGATGAATTTGGGAATTTTACTGGTTTTAGTGGAACGATTAATGTCAATCTTTCATTTACAGAAAAAGTATGGCGTCTACTTTCAACAAAAGAGCAGCGTGCACGACAAATTTTATATATTCCTACTGAGTTTACGGGTATGGATATAGACCCAGATGGCTTTATTTATACTTCTAATATTGATGCCGAAGGTTTACAAGG
Organism: Fundicoccus sp. Sow4_H7; assembly: GCF_052115865.1. Taxonomy (NCBI): domain Bacteria; kingdom Bacillati; phylum Bacillota; class Bacilli; order Lactobacillales; family Aerococcaceae; genus Fundicoccus; species Fundicoccus sp. Sow4_H7. The sequence goes on from NZ_JBQKME010000020.1 coordinate 8,380, forward strand.
ATTAAGACGTTTGAATCCTAAAGGACAAGATGTCATTAAACAAAGTGTTCGGAATCACTTAGGCGGAGACCTATTTTATCGATCGAGTGGTGACTATTCGGGACCTTCAGCCTTTGTAGATGTTTTGTATCGTGGTCGTGGTTTGTACTCTGCATTAGACTCAAAAAGAGGTAGAATTTTCACCTATGACGATGAAGGGAATCTATTATACATTTTTGGTGGGATAGGAACACAAAGAGGAACTTTTCGGCAACCAGTGGCACTGGAAATGTTAGGAGATAAATTGTTGGTTTTAGATGCATTAAACAATTCAATTCTAACTTTTGCTCCTACTTATTACGGCAGTTTAATCAATGAAGCTACCGGGAAACGCTTTGAAGGCGATGAGAGTGAGACGGTTCGTCTTTGGGAGGAAGTTCTAAAACTGGATGCAAACAACGAATTTGCTTATAACGGGATTGGAAAATCTTACCTAACTTCTGGAGATAATGAAAAAGCCGTGGAATATTTATCACGTGGAAGAGATCGTGAATATTACTCGATTGCTTATAAACGCTATCGAAATGAACGTTTAAAAGAAAGTTTCAGTACGATTCTGACAATATTATTGATTACATTTATTGCTTATTTAGTATTTAGATGGTTAAAGCAGAATAACAAATTGAAAAAACGGAAATTAAAGGAAGAAAAGCCGATAAAATTAAAAGAAGGAGGAGATGTCCATGTTTAAGGAAAAAACGAAACATGCATTTTATACCTTAACTCATCCTTTTGATGGTTTTTATGAAATCCGTCATTTTGAAAAAGGGAGTATTTATCTCGCTTTATGTATTCTTTTCTTAGGATCCATATCTTTTTCATTGAATCGTCAATACGCTAGTTTTGTGGTAAATGATACAAATCCTTTAGATATCAATTCCTTTATTGATTTACTAGCCATAGCGGTTATTTTTCTATTATTTTGTGTAGGCAATTGGTCTATTACAACATTGATGGAAGGTGAAGGGCGTTTTAGAGATATTGTCATAGCGACGGGCTATTCAATTCTACCTATTGTTTTGCTATTTATGCCCGCTACACTTTTTTCACATTTTATTGCTGCAGATGAAGAAGCTTTCTACTTTCTATTTATTGCTTTATCAGTTATTTGGATGGTCTTATTAGTTTTTATTGGGAATATGACCATTCATAATTATAGTTTTTCTAAAGCACTAGCGACAATGTTGATAACAATCATCGCAATGCTAATTATCTTATTTTTAATGGTGCTACTATTTTCTTTAGTGCAACAGATTTATTCGTTTTTAAGAAGTTTTTACACAGAAATTATTTTCCGAAATTAGGAGGGAGTAAGCTTGAGAAAAAAACACATTTTACTAATCATATTGGTAATTGGTGTTGCATTAGCAACATATGGCATTTTTATAGCTACTCACTACTATCTATATGATGATTACTTAGCTTGGATACAACCCGCTTTAACAGCAGATGCGGGTAGTGAATTTGAAATGATTCCAGAAAGTAATGGGAATGTTCCGGGTATGCAGCTCGCTGCTGAGAATGATTTCTTTAAATTATATACCAATACTGAAACAACAAATGTCGCCATTTATGAAAAGGAAAGTGGCATGCTTGTGTTTACCAATCCACAAAATTCAACAGAAGATCCGATTGCCTCGGGTATCAATACATCTGAACTTCAGTCACAATTTGTGCTTGAATATTATGATCAAAATCGAAATCGTATAAGGGTAAACAATTATGATATGAGTATTACTTCTGGTCAATTTCAGATAGAAAATATTGAAGATGGCTTACGTTACACCTATACATTAGCGGACATGTCGAGTGTTACAGGAATCGTTCCTACGGTTATTAGTGAAGAACTATTAGAAAGTAAAGTATTAGCACATTTAGATGAAAGAGAAGCAAGAGATGTCCGTAGTAAATATTTGAATTCAACTGAAGTTGAAGGTGAATTGATACTTACTGAAAATGCGATTAAATCAGCTATTAGATTAGCAAGACTTAATGAATCTTTTGAAAAGGCAGGTTTTACTGCAGAAGATTATTTAGAACTTATGGGTGAAGGAGATAATTCTGCACCTTTTAGTGTAACCATTGCTATCGAGTATCAGTTAACGGATACCGGACTCCGCGTTACCGTTCCAAAAGAATTAATTGAAGAATCTGAAGGAACAAGCATTGCTAATATTGAAGTCTTGAAGTTCTTTGGTGCCCAAGGAGTAGATGCTGAAGGCTATATGTTCGTTCCAAATGGTTCAGGCTCAATTATTGAAATGAATAATGGTAAAAAGAATGAGGCATATAGGCAATATGTTTATGATATGGATGCTCCAGCTAAAAGTTATGTTGTAACTGAAGAACGTGAAATTGCTCAACTTCCTGTTTTTGGATTTGCTTATGAAGATGGTGCAGTCTTCGCCATTATTGAAGAGGGGGATGCTGTCTCACAAATAAATGCGGATGTTGCAGAGAAAAGAAATTCTTATAACTTTATTTATCCTACTTACTCATTACGTGGTTATGAATTATTAAGTATGTTTGGTTCAACAGGAGTGACTGCTGATTTACCTGTTGTTGAAGAAGATATGTCAGATATTAGTTTTTCTATTCATTATAATATTCTACCTGGAGAAAATGTAGATTATTCAAGTATGGCTGTGTTTTATCAAAATTATTTAGTGGATCAAGGTATTTTATCTAAGAAAGAAGAACAAACAAATCTTCCATTTTATCTCGATATTGTAGGGGGTATCCAAAGGCAAAAAGAAATCCTCGGTGTTCCATACAATGGGATGAAAGTAATGACCTCATTTGAAGAAGCCAATGAAATAGTCCAGAAGTTATCAATTGAAGGCGTATCTAATATTCGAACTAATTATTTAGGTTGGTTTAATGGAGGATATTACCATGATATTGCTGAAAAGATTCGAGATGTGAATAAATTAGGTTCTGATGACGATTTATTAAAGCTTAAAGATCAAATCGAGTCGAGTGGAGGAAAGCTTTACGGAAATGTTGCCTTTCAATTAATTCCACAAACATCCAATAATTATAGTTTAAATTTAGAAAGTGCTAAGTATTATTCTGGCTTAGCTGTAGTTCGTGGGCAAGTTAATCCTAGTACACTGCGCGAAACAAGTTCCCTCGGCTATGATGAATCCGTCTATTCCTATATTTCACCTAAGTTTTTAAACCGTTATGTAACAAGTTTTACTCAAGCTATAGAAGATTATGATTTTTCTGGGATTAGTTTAAGAGATTTAGGTAATGTTTTAACTTCGGACCGCAAGCGTACAGAATCAATTAATCGCCAGGCTGCAAAAGATATTGTTATGCATGCTTTTGATGAACTGAATGCTACTGAAAAAGCTTTAATGGTAAATGCAGGAAATGCTTATTCTCTCGCTTATGCAGATGATTTAATTGATATACCAATGACTGGAACAGATTCGTATCTCATAGACTATCACGTACCTTTTTATCAAATGGTTATTCATGGGTATATTCCCTATGCTGGAGAGCCGATTAATTTAGGAGGTGAAGTGGATCAGCAAGCAATACTTCTTGATTTAATCGAAACGGGGAGTGCTCCACGCTACATTTTTTCTTATGAAGATTCTGTTGAAATGAAGTACACTTCATTGAATTATTTATATTCCACACAATTCGAAACGTGGTTATCACAAGCTACTTCTATATACAATGAATTAAATGAAGTGAGTCAATCTGTTTTAAATAGTCATATTGTAAGTCATGAAGTCTTGTCAGCGGATGTTCGAAAAGTGACTTATGCTAATGGAGATATTTTTTACATCAATCGTTCAAAAAGGGAACAGGAAGTGGAGTCTCATACAATTCCTGAAATGGGATATATAAAGACTAAGGAGGAGAATAGTTGATGCGGAATAGATTAACTTTAAGTCATAAACGTGCGATCACAGGGTTATTATTTATATCCCCATGGCTCATTGGCTTTCTTAGTTTTTATGTACGAAGTATTTTCCAAACAATAAACTTTTCTCTTAGTGAAGTGAGTGCTTTGGATACGGGAGGTTTTACCACTACATTTACTGGTTTAGAAAACTTTCGTTATGCTTTTACGCAAGATCCTGAATTTAATCAAATAATGACGAATACTATGGTCGATATGTTAGTGGATGTTCCTCTCATTATTTTCTTTTCATTATTTATTGCCTTATTACTAAATGGCAAGTTTAGAGGACGTACATTGATGCGAGCTATATTCTTCTTACCGGTCATTATGAATGCCGGTGCCATTAATGATGCCTTACAGCTTGCTCAGCAAAATGTTCTAGGAGGTGTCAGTGCTGTTGCTTCTGAAATAAGTGCCTCAGCAGAAGGCTTTAACTTAACGATATTACTGGATACCTTTGAATCCATTGGTTTTCCAGATTTTCTTCTAGAATATATCGTAGATGCAGTCTCTAGGATTTTTACAATCGTTCGAGCATCTGGTGTACAAATAGTGATTTTTATCGCTGCCTTACAAAGTATTCCATATGCTTTATATGAAGTAGCAAAAATTGAAGGTGCGACAACTTATGAAAGTTTTTGGAAAATAACTCTTCCAATGGTGTCTCCTTTGATTTTAACCAATGTAGTCTATACCATTGTTGATTCCTTCATTCAAAGTGAAGCTGTTGATAAAGCGCAGGAAGTAGCTTTTACAAGTTTTAACTATGGAGCCAGTTCTGCAATGAGTTTGATTAGTGCCGTCTTGGTTTGTACTGTTCTAGCTATTGTAAGTTATATTCTATCGAAAAGAACATTTTACTATAACTAAAAAGAAAGGAGGAATTTTATGGAATCGCTATATGAAGGGGACATCGTTAAGGAAGATAAATTAGACCAAATTGCAAAAAAAGATATAGAAAGGAGATTTCAACAAAAGTTTATTGATTTTATTGTTAATTTACTAAAATGGATTGTCCTAATCGGAGTAGCTTATATCATACTTGCTCCACTGATTAGCATGTTTGCTAGTTCATTTTTTACCGCAGCAGATGTATACAATCCTTCTGTATTTTTAATCCCATTAGAAGGTACAATCAATAATTATGTAACATCTTTATTACGTTTGGACTATTGGACGACATTAGGAAAAACTGTTTTCTATACGTCTTCCATTACAGTGATTCAAGTGTTTATTACATCAATGGTTGGTTACGGTTTTGCTAGGTTCAAGTTTCCATTTAAAAATGTTCTTTTTGCTTGTGTAATTTTAACGATTGTTATACCGACGCATACAATTATGATTCCACTTTATATGTTATTCCGAAATTTTGATCCAGCAAATCTTTTCTCCACCTTTGGAGGAGAACCACAAAATTGGTTAGGCTCAACCAAACCAATTTATTTACTTACTTTATTTGGTAGTGGCTTACGTTCTGGATTGTTTATCTATATTTTTAATCAGTTTTTCCGTGGTTTACCTAAAGAAATTGAAGAAGCCGCTTTTATAGATGGTGCCAGCACACTCTATACCTATTTACGAATCATGTTGCCAAATGCCTTGCCGTCAATTGTAACCGTTTCAGTGTTCTCAATGGTATGGCAGTACAATGATACATTTTATGCGAAACTATTCGCAGTGAGCTCTGACTCTTTAATGAGTATGCGGATTTCAACTTTGAGATCAACCGTAGGATTTTTAGATGAGGTTAGAGATCCACTTGTTCAACAAGTATATTTATATGCTGGAATTGTACTGACGCTAATACCTATTTTGCTTTTCTACGTCTTGTTACAGCGCCAATTTATTGAAGGAATTGAACGAAGTGGAGTAGTAGGATAAAAATTAAAAGGAGAAAATATAATGAATAAAAAATGGCAATTTATTATTTTATCAGTAGCAATGTTAATCTTGGGTGCATTTAGTTCAACTACAGTATTAGCAACAGAAGGAGCAGATGAAGATCCTTTTGCGCAGTATCCAGCGATTGATATGGAAGGCAGAACTATTAAGATTGCAACATGGTGGGATTTCTTCTATGATAGCCGCCACACTGACCCAATGGATAACCCTGGAGTGAATAACACTGAAACTGCTCAAATGGAAATTGATAACATTCGTCGAATTGAAGAAAAATATAATGTAAGAATTGAATTTAGCAATTTAGGTTGGGAAGGTATGATTGATAGTATCAATACTTCAGTTGTATCAGGAACACCAGATTATGATATTTATACAGCTGACTTACAATTCGGTCTTGCACCTGCTATGAATGGCTATGCAATGCCAGTCAGTGAATATGCACCTGAGTATTCAGATATTATGAATGATCAAATCGTTATGAAACCTTATGAAACATTTGGAGAAACATACTTCTTCACAGAAACATCATTACCTCTAGGTGGAACATATATGTTTTATAATGCCACAATGTTAGATGAATTAGGATTGGAAGATCCCAATGAATTGCTAGCAAACGGTGAATGGACATGGGAAAAATTTGCTGAGATGACGAAACAGCTAACTCGTGATACAGACGGAGATGGAAATATCGATGTGTATGGTTTCGGGGGAGTAACTACAGATACAACTAATGAATTTGTTGCTTCTAATGGTGGAGGAATTGCTAAAGAATTAACAGAAGGATTAAGTTCACCAGAAACAGTTGAAGCACTTGAGTTTATTTATAATATGTACAATGTTGATAATATTGCTAAACCTTATACAGATAACTGGGAAGAACAACAATTAGCATGGGTAGATGGTGAAGTTGCTTTTGCACCAGTACAGGCATTTAGTTTAGTTTCAAATGGTCCAGAACTAAGTTTTGATTACCGCATTGTGAAATGGCCTCAAGGTCCAAATGGCGATGGAACTCAAGCTGGAGAACCAATTGTTAATTATTACTTCATACCAAAAGGGGTAGAGGACGCAGAAGCAGTTTATCAAGTATTCGAAGAATTCCGTAACTGGTTTGTCTTTGATGAATCTTATCGTGATAATTATGACTGGATTGAAACTGGATTTACTAATCTAGATGATTTAGATTTAGCAATGGAAATTGGCAATATGGGTAACGGTGATTTATGGAAAGTTGCAGACGTTAATGGAGCGGTTGGAGAAGCAGCGTACAATATCTTTATGGGTGAAATGACAGTTTCTCAAGCGGTTGAATCTTACAAACAAATCTTACAAGACGGTTTAGACAGTTTCAAATCTGAATGAGAAGCAGATAAATCAACAGATTCTACTACACAACTCCCTGGAGACAGGGAGCTGTTAGGTAGGTTCACAGATTTCTTAACAAATGTTTTCGACAAAAGAGGTACAGAGATGAAAAACACATATATAAGTAATGAAATATATAATGTTAATCCAACATTAGTGAATCCGAATGCAACAGATGAAGCAAAACGTCTAATGAATTTTTTAACCGATCAATATGGTGAAAATATTATCTCTGGACAAACTTCGAATGAAGGACATTTAGGAAAAGAATTTTCAGCAATTCAAAGAGAAACTGCTGGGAAAATACCTGCTATTTTAAGTCTAGATTTTATTGATGAATCAGCTTCTCGTAAATCTAGAGAACAAGGCCCTGATGTTTTGGAACATGCAAGGAAGTTCCATGAATTAGGTGGGATTATCACTTTTATGTGGCATTGGAATGCTCCAGAACCTTATTTATATAATACTAAGGAGAATCCTTGGTGGAGCGGTTTTTATACCGAGCATACAAATATTGACCTAGCAGCGATAATGGATGGACGAGATCCACAAGGCTATGATTTGTTGGTTAAAGAAATGGATGACATAGCCATGCTCTTAAAGGAACTTTCCGATGAGAAAATACCTATTCTCTGGAGACCACTTCATGAAGCAAGTGGTGGCTGGTTCTGGTGGGGAGATAGTGGTCCAGAACCCTTTATTGAACTTTGGCGATTAATGTATGATCGCTATGTAAATATACATAATTTGGATAATTTAATCTGGGTTTGGAATGGCCAAGCTAAAGATTGGTATCCAGGTGATGAGTATGTGGATTTAATTGGAGAAGATATTTATGCCGGTAAGCATGAGTATGGTACGCAATATGACCGTTTCGTACAAGCGATTAATTATACGGATCAAACTAAAATGATTGTATTATCTGAAAATGGAACACTACCCAATCCAGATTTGTTAATCGATGAAGGGGTAATGTGGGGCTATTTTACAAGTTGGAATGGTGAGTTTGTGGTAGATGAAGAAGGGGAGTATTCTGAAGAATACACATCTAAGGAAATACTTTTAAAAGTCTACCATCATGAGAGTGTTTTAACTCTAGAAGATATACCTGATCTCACGAATTATCCGTTGCCGTAAATATAAAGAGTGGAAAGGGAAGAGAAAATGAAGAATTTTTTTGCATTCGAAGGAAAATACTATCAGTTTATGAACAAGTTAGGTAATTTAATGGGGATAAGTATGATGTTTGTTTTAACATCTATTCCGATTATTACCATTGTTCCTTCTCTTTCTGCTTTATATTATACGACGGTAAAAACACAAAGGACAGGAAATGGCTATCCAGTTCAAGAGTATAAAGCTGCATTTAAAAGAGAACTTAAACAAGGTATGATTTTCAATTTATGTTTCATAATATCCGCAATAGTCTTAGTATTAGACATATGGTATGTTACACAATCTGAAACTCTGTTTGCAGCTATTAGTTTTGCTGTTCTCGTGCTACTTTTCTTTATCTGGATAGCTTTATTTATCTATTTACCCGTCTTATTATCTCGCTTTAATCTTTCCTCATTTGCATTATTCAAAATGAGTTTAATGATGTTATTTAGACATTTACCCTATACATTACTATTTATCATAATTTATCTACTTGCTGTACTTATCTTGTATTTGATGCCGATTCCTTTTTTAATTATTTTGCCAGCAGTTTTGATGTTTGGCATCAGCTTTTTGATGGAACGCATATTAAAAAAATACCTTGCTTCCGAAGTATTAAATGAGGGGCAAAGTTGGTATACCATGCTGTAAATAACAAACAGATTTGAGGATAATAGGCTGTCTTCACATCTGTTTTTTAGTCAAAAAAGAAAGAACGATACTCATCATAGATTCTTGGTAAGTATTCGTGGCCGTACTCTGCTAAAGCAACAATTTCTTTTTTAGCCAGGATGTTATTGTAGCTTGCAAATTGTGTGATAGGTGGACAAATCGTATCTCTTAATCCTATTGCCCAGAAAACTTGAGCTTTAATGCGTGGAGCAAAATGTTGGATATCAATATATTCTAAAGTATTGAAAATCTCATCTTCACGTTTATGTAATGGATCGCGGAATTGAAACCAATAAGCTATTTCTTCGTACGCTGAAGTTTGTGGGTAAAGTTCATAAGCCTTGCGGTAATCCGTTAAAAAAGGATAACTCACAAAAACACGATGAATATCCGGGACAAGTCCTGCACAAGCGAGCGTTAGTGCCCCGCCTTGGGAACCACCTTGTGCATAGATTTTATTTTCATCAACATAGTCAAAGGATTTTAAGATTTTTGCTGCTTGGGCAGTATCTAAAAAGACATTTCGAAAATAGAGATTATCGCGTCCTTCTTCGATACCGCGGATGATTAATCCTCGCATAGTTCCACCAGAAGTCTGCGTTAGGTTTTCAGACAAACCTCCTTGCCCACGTGCATCGATGGCTAAGACAACAAAACCTTCTGCTGCCCAAGCAATTTTATCTTGAAAATCACCTGAATTCGTATGGTAACCATGGAAGAGCAACATGCCTTTATGCGATTTATCTAATTTTTTTGGTGTAATCAGTTGGCAATGGACTTTAGCTCCCTGAACACCTGTAAAATATAACTGATAAAAGTTAGCTACATTGGAAGGAATATCAACAGCGGTTAGTTGATAGTCTAGAGCTAAAGCATCCATTTCTGCTAGATTTTGATCCCACCAACTATCAAAATCAGAAGGCTTTTGACCACTTCCTTTATAATCTTTCCATGTATTCCAATCAAACATATGATTTTCCTCCTAGATTCTTAGAAAAAATAATAAATGATTCATCAATGATGTCTTTACAAATTTCTTTAAAAATGACATGATAATAACTGATATAGAATAAATATATACTTTATAAACATAAAGTCAATATGTAAGGATCGTAAAAATAGACTATATCAAAGGTTTTACATTTGGCTATTTGAGTCAAAGAGGCGACTGGGACAAACCAGAAGCAAAAGAATCTTTAGAACAACTAAAAGAACGTTGTGACATCGATACCGTTATTTTACCGATAGTCGTAGAGCAAGATACTATCCATTCTACGGTAATTAATTGGCAAGTAGAATCTGTTTTATCTGATCAAGAAGTAAAGGATATGATTCATTATGCTAAGAGTATTGGACTACGAGTTATTTTGAAATCGATGCTAAATGTAGCGGATGGCACATGGAGAGCGCACATCAATTTCTTTGATTACGATGTACCTTGCGAACCTAAATGGTCAGATTGGTTTAAAAATTATGAAGCATTTATTATCCATTATGCCAAGATTGCTGAAGAAACTTCTTGCGAGATGTTTGTTATTGGCTGTGAGATGGTGAATTCGGATAGACGGGAAACAGGATGGCGAGCACTTATTGACAAAGTTCGCAGCAATTACCACGGCAAGATTACTTACAACTGTGATAAATATCAAGAAGACCGCTTAAAGTGGTGGGATGCTGTAGATGTTATTTCTTCATCTGGATATTATCCAATTGGGACTTGGCCAGAACAACTTGAACGGATTAAAAAAGTAGTGGAAGAACATGGAAAACCATTTTTCTTCTGTGAAGCAGGCTGTGCAAGCCGTACTGGAGCAAAAGATTTACCAAATGATTGGTCGTTGGCGGGAAGTATCAGTTTAAAAGATCAATCTGACTGGTATGAAGATATGTTTAATCACACTCACAATGAAAGCTGGATTGATGGTTTTGCTTTGTGGGATTGGAAAGCGCACTTATATCCTATTGAAGATGCAGCAAATGATATTGACTACGCTGTTTATGGAAAACCAGCTGAGAAAATTATAAAAGATCATTATCAAATGATTTCTAAGGAGTGAAAGTCATGGAGTATCGTAATTTAGGAAGTAGTGGATTAAAAGTTCCTATTCTATCATTAGGTTTATGGAATAATTTTGGGAATAATCGAGATTTTGGCCTACAAAAAGAGATTGTTAATCACGCTTTTGAAGCGGGGATAACTTATTTTGATTTAGCGAATAATTATGGTCCGCCAGCCGGTAGTGCTGAAATAAATTTTGGGCGAATCTTTCATGAGAGTCTTAGATCTCACCGTCATGAGCTTATCATCGCAACCAAAGCAGGTAATGGAATGTGGGGGGGACCTTATGGAAAAGGGGGTTCACGTAAACATCTTTTAACAAGTATCGACCAATCATTAGATAGATTAGGTCTCGATTATGTGGATATTTTTTATTCGCATCGTCCAGATACCGAGACACCTTTTGAAGAAACAGCTGAAGCAATGAGACACATAATTAATTCAGGAAAAGCATTATATATTGGTCTTTCTAATTATGATGCTGAGCAAACACAAGAAATGACGCAACTTTTATTGGAAAAATCTATTCCGATAGTTGTCCATCAACCCTCATACAGTATGTTTAACCATTGGGCTGAAATAACTTTATTCCCAACTGTAAAAGAATTATCTTTAGGTGTTGCTGCTTATAGTCCGTTAGCACAAGGATTACTGACAAGTCGCTACTTAAATGGAATACCAAGTGATTCGCGAGCAGCGGGTAATACAAATCCTTGGTTAACTCCAGAGCATGTAGAACAAACATTAGAAAAAGTACAGAAATTAAATAAAATAGCCAATGAACGGAATCAAAGCTTGTCTCAGCTAGCTTTAACATGGAATTTGAGAGATCAAGTTGTTGCAACAAATATTATTGGAGTAAGCAGTGTGGCTCAGTTGGAAGATAATTTAATATCAGTAACATCGCAAATGTTAACCAATGAAGAATTAGATGAAATATCAAATATTCTTGATAATTAATGTCTATTAAATTGAATGAACATATAGTGAGGATGATGAAATAAATGATCAAAGAATTTCCTAAAGATTTTTGGTGGGGAGCAGCAACTTCAGGACCACAAAGTGAAGGTCGCTTTAATAAACAACATGCGAATGTTTTCGATTATTGGTATGAAATAGAGCCTGAAGCTTTCTATAATCAAGTGGGACCAGATACTGCCTCAAACTTTTATAATAGCTTTCGTGAAGATATCCAAATGATGAAAGAAATTGGTTTAAATTCAGTTCGGACATCCATTCAATGGACACGCTTAATTGATGACCTTGAAGAAGGTAGTTTAAATGAAGATGGTGTTCGATTCTATAATGATGTGATTAATGAATTTATTAAAAATGATATCAAACCAATTATCAATCTATGTCATTTTGATCTACCTGTAGAGCTCTATCATAAATATGGCGGATGGGAATCTAAACATGTTGTAGATCTTTTTGTAAAATTTGCAGAACAATCTTTTACACTTTTCGGTGACCGCATAGAAGACTGGTTTACATTCAATGAGCCGATGGTCATTGTTGATGGAGAGTATTTATACCAATTCCACTATCCAAATATTGTCGATGGAAAAAAAGCAGTCCAAGTTGCCTATAATATTACCCTAGCTTCTGCAAAAGCAATTGCACGATTTAAAGAAATAAATACTAACCCAGCCGGACGTATTGGAATTATCCTTAATTTGACTCCTTCTTATCCTGCTACTGACAGCCCTGCAGACAAAGCAGCCGCACATTTTGCAGATTTATGGTCGAATGGATTATTTTTAGACCCATCCATTAAAGGAAGCTTTAATCCAGAACTGATTGATGTGCTAACAAAGGATGGCGTATTATGGGAATCTACCACTGAAGAGTTGGCAATAATAGAGCAGAATACCATCGATGTTTTAGGAGTAAACTTTTACCATCCCAATCGCTTCCAAGAACCAAGTATTTCACCTAACAGTTTAACGGTCGATTGGATGCCTCATAAGTATTATCATCATTACGATATGCCAGGACGACGTATGAATGTGGATAAAGGTTGGGAGATTTATCCAAAAGCTTTATACGATATTGCTATAAATATTCGCGATAATTATCAAAATATCCCATGGTTTGTTTCTGAAAATGGGATGGGTGTTTCTCGAGAAGAACGATACTTAGATGACAAAGGTATAATTCAAGATGATTACCGAATTCAATTTATTTCTGAACATCTTTACTGGATTCATCAGGGAATGGAAGAAGGATCAAACTGTTTCGGATACCATCTCTGGACACCTATTGATTGTTGGTCATGGAAAAATGCCTACCGAAACCGTTATGGTTTTATTTCGAATAATATACATACACAAGTAAAAACAATTAAAAAATCAGGACACTGGTTTAAAGAAGTAGCAAATAATAATAAGCTGGAACTAAGTGATGATATAGAAAGTAATTTTCTCTGATAGGTATACGCTTCTTGTATAAGTATATACCTTTATGGTATGATTTCTTTATTATACAATTGAAGCAACTTAGTGGCTAGAGGAGAGAAAATAATGCAAAAGAAATATGTCATGATATCTAATGATATTCGAAAAAAAATATCGGAAGGTGTGTACCAAGCGAACGATCAACTTCCATTTGAGAAAGACTTATGTGTTATTTATGATGCAAGCAAAATGACTGTGAAAAAAGCGCTTGATATCTTAGTAACAGAAGGCTTAATCATAAAAAGACGTGGATCAGGTACCTTTGTAAAAGATATTGGACCTGAAGAATCACAAAAGTTAATAATGTCTAATCAATTCCGAGGAGCCACAGCAACATATCCGAATCAAGAAATTAAAAGTATTGTATTAGAATTTTCAGTCATTAAAGCACCAGAAGAAGTGCGTAAGAAACTAAATGTAGATGAAGGAGATTTTGTCTATAATGTCTATCGTTTACGATTCATTGATGGGGAACCTTTTGTGCTAGAACGTATTTATATGCCTATCGATGTAGTCCATTCTTTAAAAGAAGAGCATTTAACTGAATCGCTTTACCAATATATAGAGGAAGATCTGTCTTTAGTGATTCAAAGTGCACACCGGACAGTAACCTTTCGTAAAGGCACTGATTTTGAAACAGAAAATTTAACATTGAAGACAGGAGATCCTGTTGGAGTTGCCGAGCAAGTTGGTTATTTGAATACAGGTATAGCGTTTGAATATTCAATTTCAATTCATCGCTATGACATGTATGCTGTACAATTAGTTCTAACAAGAGATTAATATCAGTATTGAAGGTGAATGGATGATTTTAGCAGTATTTGACATCGGAGGTACATCCGTAAAATATGGCATTTGGAAAAATGAAACTTTAGAGCATCAAGATATGTTTATGACCCCTGAGAGCTGGGAAGTCATGAAAAGTAAACTTAAAGAAGCCTTTCAACAATTAGAAAAGAAGATGGACAAGAAATTAGATGGAGCGGCCTTTAGCTGTCCAGGTGCTGTGAATCCTTCTGAAGGTGTTATTTATGGCTTTAGTGCGGTTCCCTACATGCATCTGTTTCCGATTAAAGATGAATTGACCCAGCTTTTGGGAGTACCCGTAACTATTGAAAATGATGCAAACTGTGCAGCTTTAGCAGAGCTAACCTATGGAGCAGCCTCAGATGTTGATAATGTATTATTTATTATCATTGGTTCAGGTATTGGTGGGTCGGTTATTCTAAATCGTCAACTGATTAGAGGACGTAATCTTTTCGGTGGAGAATTTGGCTTTATGTTATTAGAAAATGATCGATCATTTAGTGACTTAGCCAGTCCAGTTCGTGTGGCTTATCGTTATGCAGAAGAATTAGGACTTCAAGCAGGCGAAATTAGTGGCAAAGAAATGTTTCAACGAGCAGATTCAAAGGAAGCTTTAGCAATGAAATATGTAGAAAGTTTAAAAGATGGCTTAGCTCGTGGTATTCAGACGTTGTTGGTTGCCTTAAATCCCGATAAAGTCGTTATTGGTGGAGCTATTTCTAGTCGACAAGATTTAATTGATGAAGTTTCAGAACGCATAAAACAACTTTTAGTCCAAACAAATGCTAGTGATGTTGAAGCAAACATATTGGCTTGTCGTTTTAATAATGATGCGAATTTGATAGGTGCTGTGATTGCCTTTTTAGAGCAAAGAAAACGATTGGAGCCTTAATTAAAAATAATTTCCTTACTTTATCTCTGATTTCCCCAACAAACAAAACCCTGTGTCACCTGAATCTGCCTATGCCAGCCACCAGATATGTGAAAAAATATTGGAAGCGCATAACTTTTGATTTTGTTATAAATAAATCTAATAATATTTTCAGAAATAAAAACTAGCTATCTCCAAGAAGCCACTCTTAGCAAGTCTTATTATTTTGGAATATGATTATTTTGCTATATAATGTGGAAAACAACTAATCAAAAGGAGTGTTCAAAATGGGACTATTTGATAATGTAGGAAATCTGATGAATTTATTTACTTCAGATAACACAAGAGAAAAAGAGACGTTAGCTAATCGCGCAGGTGTGGACCAATCCGAATTTTCTAAAATCGCTTCGTTAGGATTACCAATGATTTTACAAGGTATCAATCGTAACACAAATGATGAAGCAGGAAATGAATCATTTAATGCTGCTTTAAAACAGCATGAGGATGTAGACCGCTATTCTTCACTTGAAGAACTATCAGCAAATGTTGACAAAGAAGATGGGAATAAGATCTTAAACCATATTTTTGGTAACAATGATAATGTTGTTAACGGACTTTCTAATAATTTAGGATTCTCATCGCAATCAATCAATAGCGTATTATCTGTCCTTGCACCAATGGTTATGAAATTCTTTGCTGACCGCAAAAAGACACAAGGTTTGAATAATCAAGACATTCAAAGAGAAACAACTAATATCGCAGACCAATTAAGCGGCCAAGTAAGCAACTTTACTAATGGAAACAACGATCTTGGTGGAATTCTTGACAGCTTCCTAGGTGGAGCAGACACAAACCGTACCTCATCTAATCGCGCAAATGACAACAACCTTGGTGGAATCGTTGATGATTTCCTAGGTGATTCAGACGCAAACCGTCCAGCTTCAAATCGTGTCGATGACGACGATAACGATGGTGGAATTATTGACGCTGTAAAAGATTTCTTTAAATAATAAATAAAAGCAGCTAACGCAGCTGCCCAATAGAACTACTTATTCCTTTTGGAGTAAGTAGTTCTTTTTATAGGTTCTTTGTCAAATAAGGTTGATGAATAAAATTTAGAGGTCAAGCCACATTGAACGGCCCCCTGTCAAGTAGACAGGTAAATAAACAAAATATTTGTGCCATGTATGATGTCTTATCATACATGGTATTTTTTTATGCCGGTATCTTTAAACCCATACTCAGTGTAACTCGCTTAGTGTTGTAGAAGTCAATATAATTCTTGATATCAGACTCTAACTGTTCAAAAGTCTCATAATCATTTAGACGATACATTTCTTCTTTG
>NZ_JBQKME010000021.1:0-20024 GCF_052115865.1 Fundicoccus sp. Sow4_H7
TGAGTATGGGATTAAAGATACCGGCATAAAAAAATACCATGTATGATAAGACATCATACATGGTACAAATATTTTGTTTATTTACCTGTCTACTTGACAGGGGGCAGTTCAGCCACTAGTTGAATCTTTTTTAATATATTTAATTACCAATTACCAAGTAATTTCTTCTTCTTTTCCTTCATTCCATAAGAAGTGGAAGGTACCTTCTTTATCAAGGCGGTTATAGGTATGCGCGCCAAAGAAGTCGCGTTGTGCTTGGATAATGTTGGCAGGTAAAACAGCTGAACGGTATGAATCATAATAAGCAATTGCAGCTGAGAAAGTTGGAACCGGAATACCAGCGCTAATCGCTTTTGCTAGAACACTTCTTACAGCGGTATGGTTAGTTGAAACAATATCTAAGAAGTAATCGTCTAACATTAAATTATCTAAGTTAGGATTCTTCTCGAATGCATCTGTAATATTTTGTAAGAATTTTGCACGAATAATACAACCTTCACGCCAAATTTTTGCGATAGCACCAAATGGTAAATCCCAGTTATTTTCTTCGCTGGCAACGCGAAGTTGCGCAAAACCTTGTGCGTAACTCATAATCTTACTGAAGTATAGAGCTTTTCTTATTGCATCGATAAAGTCGGCTTTTTCTTCTTCAGATAATTCAATTTTAGTGTCAGTAGCAGGGATGATTTGACTCGCTTTAACACGTTGGTCTTTTTGCGCTGAAATAAAGCGGGCAAATACCGATTCAGTAATTAAAGATAAAGGCTCACCTAAGTCTAAGGCACTTTGTGATGTCCATTTACCTGTTCCTTTATTTCCTGCGCGGTCCATAATCACGTCAACCATTGGTTGGTCCGTTTCAGGATCAACGGTTCTTAAGATTTGTGTTGTAATTTCCATTAAGAAACTGTCTAATTCGCCTGCATCCCATTCAGCAAAGATATCACCAATTTCTTGAGCAGATAAGCCTAAGCCGCGGTGCATAATATCATAGGATTCTGCAATTAATTGCATATCGCCATATTCAATCCCATTATGAACCATCTTCACATAATGACCGGCTCCGTCTGGTCCAATATAAGTCACGCATGGAGCACCATCTTCTGCTTTGGCAGAAATAGCTTCTAAAATATCTTTTACTAATTCATAAGCCTCTTTCTGTCCACCAGGCATAATGGAAGGACCGAAACGAGCGCCTTCTTCACCACCAGAAATCCCTGTACCAATAAAGTTAATAGCTGAATTTGCTAAATATTGATTACGACGAATGGTATCTTTATAGTAAGTATTTCCACCATCGATTAAAATATCACCTTTATCTAAGTGAGGTAATAAATTTTCGATAGTTTGATCCGTTCCATGACCTGCTTGAACCATTAATAAAATTTTACGTGGTTTTTCAAGAGAATCAATAAATTCCTCAATCGTATAAGTCGCTTTTAATTGCTTACCAGGATTTTCTTCAACGACTTCAGTTGTTTTCCAATCTGTTCGGTTATACAAGGCAACGGTATAGCCACGACTTTCAATGTTTAAGGCAATATTACGCCCCATAACAGCCATACCTACTACACCTATTTGTTGTTTTGTCATAATAGCAAACCTCCTTATAATTAATCCCATTATAACAAAGTAATGAAAGCAATCATAGACATTCATTTTTACTAATTATCCCTAATAAATATCACTGCCACAATACCGCCTTAATCTAAACTATTGCCCAAATGGATTGCAAACGGTTAGAATAGACATATAGATAGAAACAATCAAGGAGGTATATAAATGTTAACGGGAAAGAAAATAGGATTATTTATTACAGGAGGCATCGCCAGTTATAAAATGGCAGAATTGACTCGTCAGCTGATCAAAAAAGGCGCGGTTGTGCGCGTTGTGATGTCAAAAGCTGCGACAGAATTTATTTCACCTTTAACCTTTCAAATACTAACGAAACAGGCCGTTTTAGTAGATACTTTTGATGAAAAAAATCCCGAAGTGGTACAACATATTGAAATGGCTGACTGGTTAGACATGGCTGTCGTTACACCGACAACAGGCAATATCATTGCCAAGATGGCGAATGGTCTAGCTGATGAAATTGTTTCGACAACGCTTTTAGCAGTGGATAAAGCACGGCTAATAGTACCAGCCATGAATACAAAAATGTATGCCAATCCGGCTACACAAAACAATTTAAACAAGCTAAAGTCCTATGGCGACTATATAATGGAGCCCGAAACAGGCTTTCTCGCTGAAGGTTATGAAGGGAAAGGGCGCCTGCCAGAACTAGAAGCCATTGTCCAAATGATAGAATTAGTAATGGCACGCCAATCCTATCCACAGCTTTTAGCCAATAAAAAAGTCGTTATTAGTGTCGGTCCGACCAAAGAAAGAATAGACCCTGTTCGCTTTATCACTAATGATTCGTCTGGAAAGATGGGTTATGCGATGGCAACGGCTGCAAGCTGGCTTGGGGCTGATGTCACGCTTGTCTCAAGTGTTCAACAACTAAGACAACCTCCATTAACCCAACTGATTCCATTTGAAAGTGCCCTGGAGTTACAAGAAGTGATGACAAAAGCTTCAGAAGATGCAGACTATGTGATGATGGTGGCAGCAGTGAGTGACTACCGAGTCGCCCAACAAAGTGATCAAAAAATTAAAAAGCAAAACAATCAATCTGACCACTTAACAATTGATCTGATTGAAAATCCAGATATTTTAAAAGGACTAGCTGAAAATAAGGGTGAAAAAGTCATGATTGGTTTTGCGGCTGAAACGGAAAAGCTGCTTGAATACGCCCAAGCCAAACTCAAAAAGAAAAATGCCGATTGGATCATCGCTAACCAAGTCGGTCACAACAAGGCGACAGGTTTTAATGCGGATAATAACCAAGTGACCCTTCTGTCAACGACTGGCGCGCAACACCCCTTGCCGCTTTTATCGAAACTTGAAACCGCTTTGGAAGCCTGGAAAATTATCGCACAAACCCCTTTAAATAAATAATCCTGCTATAAGCAGAGATATTTATTTTAAAAGTAAAGGAAAGTAGGAAATAGGATGAAAGCGAGTCAAAAGAAAGTAGTACAGTCATACTTTATGAAGATTTTGAACGGTTTAGGGACAGGGACAGTCATTGTCGTTTTACCAGCAGGCTTATTTGGGCAGCTATTTAGACTGTTGCAGCAACAATGGAGTGTTTTTTCAGTATTTTACACTGCAACGCAATTTGTTAGTTCCTTAATGGGGATGGTAAGTGGCGTTATTATCGGTTTGTTGTTTGAATTGAGTCCCTTAGAAGCTGTTTCGGTAGGGCTGGCGGTTATTTTTGCAGGCGGAGCTATCCAGTTTCGTGAGGGTGCCATTGTTATGCAAGGGATGGGCGACATTATTGTTATGGCGGTGACCGCTGCCATAGCTGTAATGTTAGTAAAATTTGTTAGCTATCGTTTGAAAGTTTACCAGTTATTGCTGCTGCCTTCGATTGTGTTATTTGTTGCGGGAGGCATAGGTGCGCTTATCTATCCAACGGTCAGCCAAATTACTACCGCCATTGGTACGGCGATTCAGTATATGCTAGGCTTGCAACCACTAGTTATGGCCTTGTTAATTGCTGCGGCTTTTGCCTTATTGATTATTTCCCCGATTACTTCAGCAGGGGTTGCTATAACCATTGGACTGGTTGGCTTAGGGGCAGGGATTGCAGGGGTAGGGATCAGTGCTGCTGGTCTTGGTTTAGCTCTTGCTGGTCGAAAAGTGAATCCGATTGGGACGTCGATTGCTTTAATTATCGGGTCGCCCAAATTAGCCTTAGCAAATTTTTTGAAAAAGCCGATGATGTTCTTGCCGATGTTAATGAGTGCGGCGGTCAGTGGGGTCGTGGCTATGTATTTAAATATCCAAGGGAATGCCATGAGTGCCGGCTTTGGTTTAAGTGGTTTGTTAGGACCAATCACGCATTTGAGTTTAGTAGACCAGGCTTGGTCGGTAAACCAATTACTCATAACATTCGTTGCCTTTTTTGTTGTGCCGACTTTAATGAATTTGTTATTTATTTATTTGTGTCAAGATGTTTTGCATCTTGTTAAGCCAGAAGATTATGCGATTGTGACGGCTAACTGATTTCATTTTGTTGTGGTGTTTTGTGATATAATAAATACCATCTTGTATATTGAACCCCTAGGAGGAAGTTATGGTTTTATCAGTCCAATCATTGGATAGTGGCTACCGTTCAACCACTGTCCTTAAAAATATTAATTTTGACATGCAAGCTGGCGAAATTGTTGGTTTAATTGGCTTGAATGGTGCAGGGAAATCAACCTTATTGAAAACAATACTTGGGTTAATTACCCCACAAAAAGGCCAAATCGTTATCGACGGGAAAACGATTTTAGACGATCATACACAGTATGCCAAGCATCTCGCTTATATCCCGGAGACCCCTGTTTTGTATGATGAATTAACTTTGAAGGACCACTTAGAAATGACCGCTTTAGGTTATGGAATTCCGTTTGATGAAGTGATGCGACGGGCGCAACCCCTCTTGAAATTGTTCCGTTTGGATAACCATTTAAATTGGTTTCCAGCGTATTTTTCAAAAGGGATGAAGCAAAAAGTGATGATTATTTGTGCCTTTGTCACGGATGCTAATGTGCTCATCATTGATGAACCTTTTTTAGGTTTAGATCCACTCGCCATGCGTCATTTTACCGATTTAATCCGTGAGCGCGCTGCAGCTGGCAGCACGATTTTGTTTACAACACATGTGCTGACCATTGCAGAATCTTTATGTGATTATTATCTCATGTTACAAGCGGGAGAATTGGTCGCGACAGGAACTTTAGAAGAACTCCAAGATCAATTCCAATTGCCACAAGCTGACTTAGAAACGATTTATTTTGCTATGACCCAAACTGGAGGGCTCGCAAGTGAATAATCTAAACTATTTGTGGAAGTCGCGCTTAAATCAATTTCTAAAAGAACTGGGTAAGTATAGCCGTTTGATTTTTAATGACCATTTTTCCATTATTTTATTATTTATTTTAGGTTTTGGTGCTTTCTATTATCGTGAGCAGTTGTTGCGGTTAGAAGCAATGGATCCTTCTAGTATTCGCCTGCCACTAATTTTAATTGTGTTAGGCATTCAAGCAGTCATTTTTTATGTCGGTCGTCCAATTTGGTTTACCCAAGAACCCGACAAGAGTTATTTATTTGCAAGAGGAAAAGGATGGCGCAGTTTTTGGTTGAAAGGAACGGGATTGAGCTTGATTTTGCCCATCCTTTTAAATAGCTTAGTCGCCGTCATTGTCCTCCCACTTTTGACTTTGGCAACAGCTTGGCAAGTGAACCAAACGGTTAGTTTAGTTGTATTGGTAGTCATTTTTAAAGTTTTAAGCCAGTACGATCTCTACTTAAACGCCTTTCGACAAGCAGATAAGCAACACAATATTTGGATGCATCTAGGGATTTTCATCTTAACCATGGGAATTTCATACTTGCTTCCAAATGCTTGGCATTTATGGTTAGTTGTCTTTGTCGCACTCATCTTGGGCATTTATTTGTTTATCGAAACAAAAGCCAGTCAAAAACAACCGATTCAGTTTAACGAAGTGCTAGAAAACGAAGCCTTGCGCGAAAGTCGGTTTTATAAATGGATTTCCATTTTTGCGGATGTTCCAAAACTTAAGCCTTCATTTAAACGTCGTCCTTACTTAGATGGTATCGTTCAACAGTTGAGCCATAGGCTTGGCGACCGCTACAGTTTTCTCTATATTCGAACCTTGTTCCGTAATAATGCCTACAGTGGCATCTGGTTTCGCGTGATGATTTTCGTTGCGGTTTTATTATTGTTTGCACCAAATGTTTGGTTTGCCGCTCTATTAGGGATTATCGGTTTTGTTTTGACCATTGTTCAACTGGTGCCATTGATGAACTACTACCGCGGCAATCCCTATCAACAGCTCTATCCTAATCGCGACATCGATCCGATAAAACCTTTCAAAACAGTAATCGCAGTTATCTTGTTAATCCAATGGTCGGTATTTACTTTAGTGACACTCATTGCCTTATCTTGGCAGACCGACTTATTACTTTGCATAGGCGCTTGGTTCATCGCCATTTTCGCACTAGTTCAGTTTTACCTCCCATTCTGGTATCGAAAACACGGACAAGCTTATTAATAAATATCTCTGCCAAAAATGCTGAACTACTGTCGTAGTTTGGCTTTTTTATTTGCTTTTTTGCAGGCGATTTAGTTGAGTTTCCATCCTAATACCGTTAAAGTTAAATTAGTTTCAAAGAAAATTTTATAGAAAAGGTGAAGAGAAATGAAAAAAATGATGAAGCGTATGGTGGCTAGTTTTACAGCCGTATCATTATTGATTGCCCAAGCACCTGTTGCCATTATGGCACAAACAGAATCTGAAGAAGATGCGTCAACGGAAACCGTTATTGAAGAGGCAGCTTCTGAGGAAACAGACGAAGCGAGTGTAGAATTGACTGAAGAAACAACTGAAGAAGCTGAAGCGACAGAAGAAGCCAATGCCCACCCGTTCGATGACTTAATTGCGAATGGTAATTTGATGGACAATATCTTAGCGGATATTTACGAAGATTTTAAAACAATTATGGAGCAAGTTCAAATACATGATGTGGGACTTTGGACAGGTGAAGGTACAACCATTGATGAAGCAGAAGGTCTGCTAGACCGTGAGTTTATTCGTGAAACGGTTGTTGAAGGCGAAGAATATGTTAGTTACCGTTACTACAATGAAGGTATGGAAGGTGACGATGCAGGTTTAATCGCTGAAATCATGTTATATTTTATTGAAGGAAACCTAGTATACGTAGGTGTCATCCCGATTTCACATACGGTGGAACCATATCAAGTCTTACCAGAATCAGAAATTGAAAACATGTATGATTCCGGTTCAACACTGGAAGAGTTCATTGCGTTAGATCCATTAGTAAGTTCATTTGCCCAGTCTTATTACAACGGCAAGCCTGTTTACATCATTACGACAGCGTCGGGCGAAACCATGGATGAAATCCAAGCAGAGATATTTATTTTCAGTGATGAGACCTTTGAAATGAGCTACTATCTTCCGTATTTAGAAGCCATTGAATTTTTAAACCAAACCATGTTGGAAGTGGCTTTCCAACACTTCTATTCACAAGGCTTAGTGTTTGGTCAAGAAGCGGAAGAATCCACTGAAGAAGCCGCGACAGAAGAAACGGTCGAAGAAGAAGCAACTGATTCAGAATAATCCTCATAATAAATATCACTGCTTATGACGAACAATCAGCATAAACGACAAGCATGTGTTAGAATAGTTCTATAACAAAATAAGCAGGAGTGATTTAATGGAAGTAAATGAAGCTTTACTAACAAGACTAACCCAAGCAAATGGGATTGCTGGCAATGAAAAGGCTATTCGTGAAATCTTTAAAGATGAAACGAAAGATGTGGCAGAAGAATTTGTTATAGATGGGTTGGGCAGTATTTACGGTAAACATACAGGGAATCCTGATGGTCCTCGTGTTTTAATGGCCGGTCATATGGATGAAGTTGGTTTTATGGTTTCACAAATTACCGATAAAGGATTCATTAAATTTGTTCCAATCGGTGGTTGGTGGACACAAGTCGTTTTAGCCCAACAAGTAACCATCACAACCAGTGAAGGTAAAACATTCCATGGTGTGACAGGTTCTAAACCACCACATGTCCTAAATGCTGAAGCGCGTAAAAAACCTGTTGAAATGGATGATATTTTCATTGATCTAGGTGCTGCTTCAAAAGACGAAGTGCTGAGTTGGGGGATTAAACCAGGGGATATGATTACCCCTTATATTGAAACCCGCCGCTTGAATGATTCGCCATTCTTACTTGGCAAGGCGTGGGATAACCGCATCGGTGTAGCAGTAGCGATTGAACTATTAAAAAATGCTGCCGAATCTGGCCATGAAACTGTCTTATATTCAGGTGCAACGGTCCAAGAAGAAGTTGGCTTGCGTGGAGCTAAAACATCGGCTCATTTAATTAAACCAGATTTAGCAATTGCTTTGGATACGGGTATTCCTGGAGACACCCCAGGTATGACCGCTAAAGAGTCTGATAATGCCCTAGGTAAAGGTCCACAAATTATGATCTTTGATCGTTCGATGATTAGCCACAAAGGCTTGCGTGAATTTGTCATTGAGGTGGCTGAATCAGAAAATATCCCTCACCAATTTGCATTTACGCCTGGTGGTGGAACAGATGCAGGTTCATTCCATCAAGCTTTAGATGGAATTCCGTCATTAGCGATCACCATCCCGGTTCGTTATTTACACACTCATACTTCAATTATTCATGAAGATGATTTTATAAATACCGTTAAATTAGTAACAGCGATTCTCAAACGTTTAAATCATGAAAGTTTACAGACGATTTTAGCCAATAACTAGAAAGGAAAGTCAGGCACAATGAAAATATATTGTATTGGATGTGCCGGTGGTTATCCTATGGATGGTCAAGGTACAACTTCTTTTGTTGTGACAGATTCTACTGGCAACTATCATCTACTCATTGATGCTGGAAGTGGATCTGCTATAAATATTGAAAAATATATGGATGTTAGTGAACTCGATGCGATTTGGTTAAGTCATGACCACCCTGATCATGCAGCTGACATTGGTATTTATCAACATTTATTAAAATTGAAAAAACCTGCGCCGAAACAAACCCCTGTCCCAATTTACGTTCATCCCAATTCAGTCTACAAAGATTGGTTAGTGGATGAAAAGGAAAGTAAGGCGGTGGTTTATCAGCCGGATGCCCATTTAGATTTAGGGCCTTTTAGAGCACGATTCATTAAAACAACGCATCCCGTTGAGTGTTATGCGATCCGTTTAACGGAACGTGAAACAGGTAAAAGTTTTGTCTTTACTGCAGATAGCGGCTGGCAAGATTCATTGGTTGAATTTTCTGAAAATGCCGATTTATTAATTGCCGATACGAATTTCTCCAATGAATTAGGTCAAAATCCTATTCATATGACGGCTAAAGATGTGGCAACACTAGCCAATGAAGCGAATGTTAAAACAATTGTTGCCAGTCATATTCCACCTCAAGCAGAAGTTGGAATCATTTTAGGTCAAGTAACAGAAGCGCTAAACGATGGTATCGAATTTTACGAATGCCGTCCAACCGCGTCTTATACTATTTAAATTAAATAAAAACCGTGGGAATCTCTGGAATTGGAGGAGATTCTCACGGTTTTTTGTCGTTATCTAAGGAACGGGGTGGGGGCTAGGCTATTTTTTCCTGTTTTTTGTGTGTTTTGATATTTGGGTGTCAGTAAGGGGCGATCAGACGGAATCCCCCTGTAATCCGTCAGAACTCGCCCTGATCAGACGAAACCTAGCCTGTAATCCGTCAGAACCTGTCCTGATTAGACGAGACCTAGCCAGTAATCCGTCAGATCCTGTCCTGATTAGACGAAACCTAGCCTGTAATCCGTCAGAACTCGCCCTGATCAGACGAAACCTAGCCTGTAATCCGTCAGAACCTGTCCTGATCAGACGAAACCTAGCCTGTAATCCGTCAGAACCCGCCTTGATTAGACGAAACCTAGCCTGTAATCCGTCAGATCCTGTCCTGATTAGACGAAACCTAGCCTGTAATCCGTCAGAACCCGCCCCAAATAGACGAAAACTCTCCTATAATCCGTCAGAACCCAGTTCACCAGCTTTAACCCGCCTTAACCCACCCCCATCATCCCCACCTTGAACTCCCCCACAATACCAAATGATTGTATAATTTTGTCGTATATTAGATACTATTATATAGGAGGGATATTATGCGAAAACATCAAATATATGTTAATGGTCAATGGAAAGATGGATCAAGTGGACAATATACCGATGTCAAAAACCCTGCAACTGAAGAAGTCATTGCGCAAGTTACAACCGGGACAAAGGAAGATGTTGACGAAGCAGTAGCAGCAGCTGCCGCCGCCTTCAACGACTGGAATCAATTAGCTCCAAAAGAACGTGCAAACTACCTGAAAAAAATCCGTCAAGGAATTGAAGAACGAACGGATGAATTAGCAGAAACCATGGTAGCAGAATTAGGCTGCACCATTACATTTGCTAAAGAAACCCAAGTAGGGCTAACGCTTACAGAAATGGATGCGACACTGGAAGAATTTGAAACATTTCAATTCGAAGAGACAATTGATTCGACGTTAATCCTAAAAGAAGGTACAGGCGTCATTGCGGCAATCACCCCTTGGAATTATCCCCTAAACCAAATCCAAAGAAAAATTACACCTGCTTTGTTAGCCGGCAATACCGTCGTTGTAAAACCAGCTAATGAAACACCTTTAGCGGCGATCATTTATGCAGAAATAATTGAAGCCGCTGGCTTACCAGCAGGGGTATTTAATTTGGTTACCGGAAAAGGAAGTGACGCTGGTGACTATTTAGCTGGGCATTCGGATGTCGCCTTGATTTCATTTACAGGATCAACGGAGGTTGGGCGTGGTTTATATGAAAAAGCAGCCCCACAAATTAAACGACTCGTGTTGGAATTAGGTGGGAAATCAGCCATGATATACCTAGAAGGTGGCGATTTGGAAGTAGCGGTTAAACAAGTTTCGGATACAATTATTAATAACTCTGGCCAATCTTGTTCAGCTCTAACGCGCCTGCTTGTACCTAAAAACCAACTCAATACCGTTAAAGAAACATTGTTGAACTACTTCAATGAACATGCCGTGCTAGGCGATCCAACAAAAGAGGAAACTACCATTGGCCCCATGTCATCTGAAAAGCAATTCAATACGGTGCTCGACTATATTGAAAAAGGAAAAGCGGAAGGCGCGAACGTGCTTATCGGAGGAAAAGCCGTTGAAGGAAAAGGGTATTTTATTGAACCGACCATCTTCACCGACGTTACCAATGATATGACCATTGCACGCGAAGAAATTTTTGGCCCCGTTCTAACCGTGATTAGCTATGATACTGTGGAAGACGCGATCGCAATCGCCAATGACTCTGATTACGGCTTGAGTGGCGCAGTCGTCGGTCCAGCGGAAGAAGCCGAAAGAGTTGCCCGCCAATTACGAACGGGAAATGTCTATGTTAACAATGGAGCTCGTAACTCAAAAGCCCCTTTTGGCGGCTACAAAGAATCCGGCATTGGTCGCGAAAATGGACTTTACGGATTAGAAGACTACTTAGAAATCAAAGCCCTTTTTAAATAAATTTCACTGCTATAAAACTCTCATCTAAATAAAAATAAAATGGCCGTCATAAACGCTAGCTTGTATAGCGCTTATGACGGCTTTTTATGCACGGATTTAATTTAATTTTAATGACAACAAAACTTTTATTGCAGTGATATTTACTTAATATAATGATGGAAACACATCGAAAAAAATCAATCGCTAAACAAAAACTAATAAAACTCATCTAAATTTAATAAAACTATTGACTTGTGTATTTCCTCTCTCTATAATTGAGACAACTTATTTTTGTTTCAAAAGAAGTAAGTAAAATTTAGGAGGTTACCCTATGAAGCTTAAGTTCAAAAAAATAGTTCAAGCTGTTGTAGCTACAACGATGTTGGCGTCAGCCGCATTGCCATTAGCGAGTGTCAGTGCACAAGATGAAAATGTTTTACGTGTCCAATTTGATGTAGAGATTGCATCCTTAGACCCAAATATTGCAACCGACGGAACATCCATGGAAGTGATAGCTTCCCTTCAGGAAGGTTTAGTGACGCGGGATGCGAATGGAGACTTTGTAGGAGCAGCAGCGGAAAGTTATGAAACCAATGAAGAAGAAACAGTTTATACCTTTAAATTACGTGAAGATGCCGTTTGGTCAAATGGAACGCCAGTAACGGCAAATGACTTTGTATTTAGTTGGCAAAGATTAGCCGATCCTGCGACAGCCGCTGAATATTCATTTATCCTAGATACGGCTGGGGTGGTTAATGCAGCAGCGGTAACAGCTGGAGAAGCAGATCCTAGCGAATTAGGGGTAGTGGCATTAGATGACTATACTTTAGAAGTTACGCTTAATCGCGCTACACCATACTTCTTAAGTTTAATGGCGTTTACGCCGTTCTTCCCAATTAACCAAGAGTTCTTTGAGTCAACTGATGGCCAATTTGCAACATCAGTTGAAACAACTATTTCAAACGGTGCTTTTGTTTTATCTAGTTATACACCAGCAGGGGCAACAACAGAACTAGTGAAAAACAATGATTATTATGATGCGGACGCTATTTCATTAGATGGCATTCGTTTCCAAGTCATCAAAGATTCACAACAAGCTGTCTTAGCCTACCAAACAGGTCAATTAGATTTAACTAATATCTCTGGTGAGCAAGTCATGTTATTTGCCCAAGATCCAGAGTTCCAAAGTGTTGAACAAGGTTATTTGTGGTTCTTATCACCAAATGCTGAACAAGAAGACTTAGCAAACCAAGATTTCCGTCTAGCTTTAGCAAAAGCCTTCAACCGTGAAACAATTACAGAAAACGTCCTAAAAGATGGTTCAATTCCTGCTACTTTCTTTATACCGCAAGGATTAGTTGATGCACCGGATGGGAATGACTACCGTGATTTTGCTGGTCGTGATTTAATGGTTACCAATGAAGAAGAAGCCAAAGCGCATTTAGAAGCAGCCAAAGAAGCTTTAGGAAAAGATTCTTTCGTTATTGGCTTGTTAGTTGAAGATACAGAAGCATCCATTAATGTGGCGCAATCGCTTGAAGCACAAATTGAGACTGTCCTTGAAGGTGTCGATATCCAAATCGAGCAAACACCGAAGAAAAACCGTTTAGACCGTATGCGTGCAGGTGATTTCGATGTAGCCTTAACTCGTTGGGGACCAGACTACGCGGATCCATCAACTTACTTACAATTATTAACGACGGATAGTAACTACAATGATGCACGTTATTCAAACGAAACATTTGATGCTGATTTTGTTGAAATCCAAACAGGCGAATTAACGACAGATCCAGAAGGTCGTTTTGCAAAAATGGCTGAAATGGAAGCTCTAGCCTTATCAGAGGCGGCAGTTTTACCTGTCTACCAAGCAGCTTCTGCTGTCTTGAAAAGAGCAAATGTTGACGGTATCCAATTCTATGCGGTTGGTACACCTCGCTTATTCAAATATGCAACAAAACAATAATTGAATCTTAAGTGAACATGATGTTTATACCAATGAAGTCAGAATGTATGTTCTGACTTCATTCTATTTACACCACTTTTCTCTGAAAGTTAGAAAGGATTTTTTTGATGAATAAATATCTGATTCGTCGCTTAATCATTTCATTGGCGACTTTACTGCTAATCATATTTATTTTGTTTCTACTACTACAGTTAATGCCAGGCTCCCCTTTTAATGATGAGCGGATTACACCAGAACAAAGGGCGTTAATGGATATCCGTTATGGCTTGGATAAGCCCGTTTTGGTTCAGTTTTTTAATTATGTAAAAAATATGCTGACAGGAGATTTAGGTGTTTCTTATTCTATCTCTCGTGATGTTCCGGTGACGACTCTATTATCTAGCCGTTTACCAATTTCATTTGAATTAGGATTTTGGGCGGTGTTAGCTGGAACGGTTATGGGCTTAATCTTTGGTTCTGTCGCTGCTTTTAATCAAAATTCAATATGGGATACACTTGCGACCATCCTTTCGGTTATTGGGGTGAGTGTGCCTTCTTATGTATTTGCCCTCGGCTTATCATATACTTTTGGTTTTAGATGGCAAATATTTCCCATCTTATTTAACTTAAATACCAAGGGCATGAGTATGGTGTTACCAGTCATTGCCTTGAGTCTTTTTACTATGGCTTCGATTGCACGCTTTACCCGAACTGAAATGATTGAGGTATTACAAACCGATTATATTCAGTTGGCTGAAAGTAAAGGAGTCACTGGATGGCGCTTGTTTTATAAACACGTTTTAAGAAATGCCAGTATCCCTATTTTGACAGTATTAGCTCCATTAGTAGTGGGGCTTATGACGGGTTCGATGGTTGTGGAGCAAATTTTCTCTATTCCAGGTTTAGGACAGTTATTGGTACAAGCCATTCAGTCTAATGACTTTAACATCGTGATGGGCATTTCATTTATTTATTCGGCTTTATTTATTTTTGTTATGTTTGTCGTCGATGTCTTGTATGGAATATTAGATCCACGCATTCGTTTGTCAGGAGGCGATTAATATGTCAGAAAATAAATTAACTGCTGAGATGAATTTTTTAGCCGATGATTTTTTGTGGGCAGATAAAAAAGATGATAACAGCCATCAAGAAATATTTGTTAAAGAATCTTCCTGGAAACAATTTAAAACAAGCTTTTCAAAAAATAAAGGTTCCGTTTTTGGTTTGGTAATGATTATTATCATCGTATTTTTTGCGCTTTTGGGACCTTATATGAATGAATATGGAATGAATCAACAAATAACGGGGAATGAAAACATGGCGCCTCGTATCCAAGGTATCGAACAACTCGGTGTTTTTGATGGTAGTCAGACATTTAATACATCAACAGGTTCTATGACCATTAATCGATATGAGACGAATCCAAATGCTGCGGATACTTATTATTGGTTTGGGTCCGATGTGTTAGGCAGAGATATTTTTACAAGGGTTTGGGAAGGGACACGGATTTCTTTATATATTGCACTTATCGCGGTGATTGTCGATGTATTTATTGGGATGATTTATGGTCTGGTTTCCGGCTATTTTGGTGGCCGCGTGGATATGGTGATGCAACGCTTCATTGAAATTTTAAATGGAATTCCTAGTTTAGTTATTGTTACCTTGCTCATTGTTGTTTTGGAACCAGGTATTTTGAGTATTACGATTGCCATCTCATTGACAGGTTGGATTGGGATGTCAAGAGTTGCGAGGGCGCAGATGTTAAAGCTGAAAGAGCGAGAGTATGTGCTAGCGGCGCGAACACTTGGGGCCAGACCGATGACAATTATTTTTAAAGAAATTTTGCCAAATATTTTTGCCCAGCTGATTATTATGTCTATGTTCTCGGTGCCAAATGCCATCTTTACTGAATCCTTTTTAGCTTTTATTGGGCTTGGGGTACCCATGCCGAATGCTTCTTTAGGTTCTTTAATTAGTGATTCCTTTAAGTCCTTCTTAAATGCACCTTATATGATTATTCCGCCCGTATTGGTTTTATCCCTAACGATGTTAAGTTTTAACTTATTGGCAGACGGCTTACGTGATGCCCTTGATCCAACAATGAAGGAGGTTTAGACATGACAAGACAGAAAATATTAGAAATGCGAGACTTAAGCGTGTCTTTTAAAACCAATCAAGGTTCAGTAGAGGCCATACGTGGAGTCGACTTAGATTTATACCGCGGAGAAACACTTGCGATTGTGGGGGAATCCGGTTCAGGAAAGTCTGTAACAGTCAAAACAATTATGGGGATTTTAGCCAATAACCAACAAATAAATACCGGTGTGATTGACTATTCCTATGAAGCTAATGGCAAGGTGAATTCCGTTGATTTATTGAAAATCAGCAAAAAAGAAATGCGCCGTCGTTTTAATGGTAAGCGGATTGCGATGGTCTTTCAAGACCCAATGACTTCGCTTAATCCAACCATGCCGATTGGCGAACAAATTATGGAAGGAATGTTTGTCCACTACAACACTCCTAAAAAGCAAGCGTGCGAAAAAGCTTTACGCTTATTAGAACTTGTAGGGATTTCAAATGGGGAAGAACGATTCATGCAATATCCCCACCAATTATCAGGAGGGATGCGGCAAAGAGTGGTCATTGCGATTGCCTTAGCTTGTGATCCAGAAATACTGATTTGTGATGAACCGACAACAGCCTTAGATGTTACTATCCAAAGTAAGATATTGGATTTAATTAATATGATTCAAAAGAAGAATAATATCGCAGTAATTTATATTACCCATGATTTAGGGGTGGTATCGAAAGTAGCAGACTATGTTAACGTTATGTATGCTGGACGCATTGTAGAAAAAGGGACGGTAAATGAAATCTTTTATAAGCCAAAACATCCCTATACCTGGGGGCTTTTATCGGCAATGCCTGATATTAATACCTCTTCAGATAAGTTATATGCTATACCAGGGAATCCACCGAACTTAGCTCACCACAAACAGGGCGATCCTTTCTACATTCGTAACGACTATGCCTTAAATATTGACAAAAGAATCGAGCCGCCTATGTATCAAGTGTCACCGACGCATTATGTCGCAAGTTGGTTAATGCATGAAAAAGCTCCAAAAGTAGAAATGCCAGAAGCCCTCCGTGAGCGAATTGAACAAATGAAATTGGAGGCGAACAAATATGAACGAGTATAAAAGACCTCTATTAGATGTAAAGAACTTAAACCAACATTTTCGTGTTAACAAAAAGTTTACGGTCAAAGCGGTTAATGGTGTAAGTTTTCAAATTGAACACGGGGAAACTTATGGCCTAGTGGGAGAGTCAGGATCAGGTAAATCGACAATCGGTCGTTCTTTGATTCGCCTATACAATCCCACTTCTGGCTCGATTGTTTTTGATGAAAAAGAAATGGCGGGTAAATTAGATAAACAACGTGAAAGCTTTTTGCGTACCAATATGCAGATGATATTCCAAGATCCGATGGCAAGTTTGAATCCGCGTAAAAAAGTGATCGACATTATTACACAAGGCTTGGGAATTCAAGGCTTATATGAC
The DNA here is from genome assembly GCF_052115865.1 of Fundicoccus sp. Sow4_H7. Lineage (NCBI taxonomy): Bacteria > Bacillati > Bacillota > Bacilli > Lactobacillales > Aerococcaceae > Fundicoccus > Fundicoccus sp. Sow4_H7. The sequence goes on from NZ_JBQKME010000021.1 coordinate 16,726, forward strand.
TCTACAGAAGAACGTGTGGCTAAAGGGTTGGAAACTTTAGAGCAAGTTGGCTTATCAAGAGAATTTGCCAATCGTTTTCCTCACCAATTTTCAGGAGGTCAACGCCAGAGAGTTGGGATTGCGCGTGCCTTAATTATGAACCCGCAACTCGTCATTGCCGATGAAGCCATCAGTGCACTGGATGTGTCAATCCAAGCGCAAATTGTCAATTTGTTAAAAGATATTCAAGAAGAACGGCGTCTGTCTTACTTATTTATTGCCCATGATTTATCCATGGTTAAATATATTTCAGATCGGATCGGTGTCTTGCATCGGGGATATTTATTAGAGACGGGAACGAAGGAGGAGATTTTCAATAATCCAATTCATCCATACACCCGCTCGCTCTTATCTGCCATCCCACATCCGAATCCGATAACGGAAAAGCACCGAAAATCGCTTCACTACAGCTATGAGGGGAGTGGTTTCAACTATGCTTTGGGAGAAGAGCATAAACTTTCACAGACCCATTCAGTTTGGGTTGAACCTTCCATGCTGGACAAAGTTTTAGCAGAAGCCAAAGCTGTCCCTCTCAATTAAAATAAATATCACTGCAAAAAAACCCGCCTGCTTTTTAAGTAGGCGGGTTTTGCAGTTGAAGGTTAAAAACCATCTGTATTAAATTGCACTTCTGGATATAGCTGTTCTAATACCCAGCGACCAACTGGCCGTTGAGTACCGACACCAGGATAACGATGCAAAGTAATCATCGGATTAAAGTTTGCCTCGATGACACTATAGTTTGTTTCCTTTGCTTCTTGAGTATAGTCTTCCATAATAATATCCACACCGCAGAAGTTAGCGCCAAGCGCTTGGGAAGCGGCTTCTGCGATTTTTTTGTAGGACTCATGGACCTCATCGGTACGATCAATGGATAAGCCACCTGTTGAGATATTACTGTTTTTACGTAAATAAATAACTTCTTCTTTTTCAGGGATGCTATCCATCGTCATGCCAACTTCTTCTAAAACACTCATCTCTGCTTCACCTTTTTCAATATAGGTTAAGGGCGCTAAGTGTTTCTTTCCTCTTGAAGGATCTTGATTGACAACATCGATGAGTTGACTAATTGTTGAACGTCCATCGCCAATGATTTGAGCAGGTTGGCGTTCGACAACGGCTTTAACTGCTTTGTTTTGAACATAGAAACGTAATTCAGTTCCTTTAGCAAATGCCTCCAATAGGACGGTTGCATCTTCTTTAAAAGCAAATTCAAGAGCTTTATCGAAACGGTCTTGGCTTGGTTTGGTCTCGAAAATCGTAATACCTAAGCCATAATTGGTGTTTTTAGGTTTTATAACGAAGGCATCCATCTTTAATTGATGATAATATGCTCTACCTTCGTCAATGGAATTAAAACTAAGTCCTTTAGGAACACTGATTCCTGCTTTTTCTAAAAGGATTTTGGTTGCTACTTTGTTTTCCATTAAAAAGTAAGAGATTAAAGTGTCTTGACGAGTCATGTTACCATTTTTTACATATTCAGTATGGCCATCATAGTCTAAACGGATAAGGTTTTCTTGGGCATCAATAATTGTTACTTCAATTCCGTGACGCACTGCTTCTTTAATAACATCTTGAGTTGATAGTTCAAATGCTTCAAAACCATGCAATGAATAAGGGCGGGCTAAGTAGGTTCTTTGATGTTCTTTTGCAAGCTGCATCCCGAAATCTAGAAAGCGACTGGGCGTTTCGATAATATTATACAGTTGACCACTTAAAGTAAGTTCCGGTTGTTTTAACAAGCGACTCTTTTTAGTAACAATATCAACCATTGATTCCTCGACCATATGATAGTCATCTAGCACTTTTGCCAGTTCATACATTTTCGCAAATATAAATTCAGCTTCAGTGATATTTATTGGTGGGTCTAAAGGAGAGCCTTCGGCTGTTTTGTATTGAAAGTCTTGACCAACTGCAATTTCCTCATCGGTTAAAATATCATCTATATATAGGAGCGTTAATATGAAAAGACGTATAAACTCCATATCCTCTTGCGTAATACCGTAAGGGGCAAATGGGTTTATATCAAAGTTACGGAGCTCTAAGTAATCAATTCCTTTATTTAAAAGTTGACGTACTGGTTGGCTACGTCTAAAACGGACATCACGATACAATTCTTTTTCGACAGAAAGTTCTTTGTTTTCTACTGCTGCCTCTAAGCTATTCACAAAAGCTTCGAGAGATTCGTAGCTAATGTTAATTGAAGCATCGTTTTGATAACCATAGCGACTCTGTCGAATAGAACGCATAGTTGTTTTGTGAGGTTTACCGTATAGATTGGTACGATAACTACTATCCACAAATGGTGAAGCTGCTAATAGATAAGTTAAAATCCAGCGATACCGCATAAAATTACGGGCTAATTTTGAATAAATATCGTTGCTATATTCAATTAAAGAAGAATCAGCTGGGCAATATGCTTCAATGACTTCTGGATTAATCTTAAAGTTATAATGGATTCCAGACACTAACTGGACATCCTTACCATAGTAGTCCGCCAAATATTCACGGTATTGTCTTTCTACGACATTTGTTAATTGGGCAACTTTGATTTCGCCTCGGTTCTCAGGAATAAGTGCCGGCATACTAAATGGCCAAATTAACTCCTCATTTTTTTCATTAGTCTGGGCTACGATTTGGTGAGTCGCAGCCAGCCACTGAATAATTTCTTCAGTAGAATTAGAAGGGGGAGTAATAAATTCTAATTGATTTTCACCGAAATCTGTTTGAATATAAGGCTGATGATTTCGATCACCCCATTCTGGAGAATGAGCCAGCATAGAATGTGATCCGTCATGAGTAATTCGGATACTTTCACGTTCGATACCGATGGTACTCTTCCATAGAGTAATAATATCTTCTAGTTTTAAAGGTAATAGTTGGTTTTTCATTTAATCCCTCGTTAAATTAATATTCAATACACTATATTATACCCAAGTAGCAAAAAAAGTGTTATAATAATAATTCAACAGAACAATTATTATTTTAAAACATAAAATAGCTTGCTTTAAAGCTGATAATATAGTGTTTATTAATAGAAATTAACTTTGTTTGAAAAAAGTTAAGAAAAAGTGTTGACTTAAATCTAACTAGATGATATTATTATTTTCGTTGCTGCAAGAGACCAAAAGCTCGCGCAACAGTCACTGAAAAAAGATTTTAAAATAAATCAAAAAAACAGTTGACACCCAAAACAGAACATAGTAATATATAGAAGTTGTCACTTGGACAACAAAGCTCATTGAAAACTGAACAAA
>NZ_JBQKME010000022.1:0-14418 GCF_052115865.1 Fundicoccus sp. Sow4_H7
ATAATCCATATTCTTCACTTAATTCTCTAAAACTTTTCCCATCCTCTAAATACAATCGAATAAATCTTTCCAATTCTTCCCACGTATGTTTACTATTTGAACGCATAAAAATTCCCCCAAAAGTAGTTTTACTTTTTCAGCGTCTACTTTAGGGGGAGCATATCACAAAAAATGTGACTTGACCTTTAAAATGTTCCTCATCATTCTTCATGACAAAGACTTTATATTCTATTCAACAAAATTCGGCAATTGGATTTGAGTGCGATGATTTAACACACGACCAAAATAATAACTTAACTCAAAATCGATCATACCGTGAATGACCGTTCCGATTCCTACTAAGACAAATAGGGTATACCAGAAATTAGCGTCTAATCCCTGCGATCCAGCGGCAGTGAAAGCAAACACAACGATTACTTCACCGATTCCGTGAATTAAGTTCAAAACAAAACTAAATAAATACCTCTGCAAAGCTGTCTGCAATCGATAATTGTCTTTATCTAGATAATAAGCTCCAACACTGACGAAAAGAAGATGTGATAAAGCTCGAAAAACAATTACAATAGGGAAGCCACTAATGAAAAAGCCTAAGGCTGTTCCTAAAGAAACAAAAATTGCAGTTGAAGGTGAAATGAACATTGCCAAAAATAAAGGAATATGACTTCCAAGTGTGTAAGAAGCTGGACCAATAACTAATCGAATGGGCATGACCATCGGAATGAGAATACCAATCGCAGTTAAAGCAGCTGTTATGGTAAGTTGTAGAGCCCGTGAGCGTTGTTTCGTATGATTCATTTAAAAACTCCTTTATAATAACTTAATCACATAATAGTTATTATAAAACTAAGCTTTACATATGTCAAGACACCTATGCCAAATCCTCATTTAACAAGAACCCCGCCGACTCTAAAGCGTCATGTAATTGATCAAAACTTTGCTTATCCACACAACTCACCGTATGAATATGAATCCCAGCGGTTAAGCTACTCAAATAGACACCATCATACAAAGTCATTTGTTCCACAAAATGATCAACATCTTGATGGTCGCGGATATTTAATGGGGCAGTAATTAAACCATAAAAAGGATGGTCCACTTGAATATCCTCAACTTCACCCCCGTGGTCGACAATTAAACGCAATTCCTGCTCGCTCATTGCAGCCTCGTGCTGAACCACCACTTTTGCGGTATACCGACGCGATCTTGGTGCGATTTGTGATGTTAATAAATATCCCTGATTCGTAGCTAAAATATCATAATCACTTGCACGCAACAAAGCGATATCACCTACAATGATTTGCCGACTCACATCAAATTGCTTAGCCAATTGAGAGGCTGTCACAGGTCCAGTTTGAGTTTGTAAAAATTCCAATATATGTGCTCTACGATCTTTTGCTTGCATAGCGACTCCTTTCACATTAAATCCATTTATTTTTCTTGAATAACATATAAACTATCAGCATTAACAACCCAGAACCAACAATTAATAGAGTATGGGACATATTATTTTCTGTTCCTGGTAAGGGAACATTCATTCCCCAAATCCCAGAAATAATGGTTGGAATCGTCAAAATAATCGACCAAACCGTCAATACCTTCATAATATTATTTAAATTATTATTGACTACATTCGATAAAATATCGCTAATCTTATCATTATACTGCCTTAACCGATTAATCGTTGCTTTGGCTTGCTTTTGTTCAATCAAAACATCATGAATTTTTGAATAAATATCAGCGTTATTATCATCCGCTTTAACCACTTTATGCAACGATTCAATCACTTGCTGATTCTGTTCAATCGCCACTTGAAAATTAACTAAGCCACGATTAATCCCCATCAATTGGAAAAAAAGTTCATTTTCAGTGCGGTGGACCACCGTCATTTCTAAATCCATAATGATTTCTTCAAGGTCTTCAATAAAAAGTAAATAGCTTCTGGCAATCAACCGCAATATTTCAAGCATAATCAACTCTGGCGAATCAAATGTTACCTTTTTAGAATCATCTATTAAATAAGAATAAATATCCGTAAAGGATGACTGAAAACTCGTAATCAATGTCTCATGGTTATAAACGATGGAAATAGCTTGCGTTTGATAACGTTGACGAATATCTTCATTTTCTTGAACATAAGGATAATTAATGACTAAAAGTGTAAAATGGTCACCATTTTTATTAAGATGTTCCTCTAAACGAGATATTTCATTCGTATCTAAACTACTTGTAATGAAATCATGAGGCAGATCAAATTCATTTACCAATTGATTAATTTCATCTACAGAAGCATCTTCAAGTTGAATCCATTGGTAAGATTGGTTATTAGTAGGTTGAATGGTTTTAATCACATAGAACACTCCTTTAGTTGATACAATTATCATAGCATGAAATGTAAATATTAAGAATAATTTAGATTAGTCACAGTGCATTAGATTTAATGAATTGAGGGAGTTTTATGCGATTTTATCAAAACACAACATATAGTATGTGTGAAAAATTAAGACACAAATTGTGCTGTTGAAATACCCTCATCCCCGTGAGGGGTCGGTTACTGGACCTATGGCTTTGGTTATTGTATTTATTTTGCAGAAATGTATCATGAAGTAACGGGGAATGATCACTATCTTACCCATCCTAAAATAAAAGCAATCGCTACTTTTCCATACTATGCCATGATTGAAGGAGAAAAGTCAGTGCCTTTTGGCGATTATAATGATGCAGAACTCCCATCAGGCTTATTAAGTTATTTACATCAAAAATTTGATGTTCCTATTCCTGAAATCAAGCAACCAACTAGTTTATTATTCGACCACTGTTATCGGTTTGCACATAACTTATTTAACTTCAAATATAGTCAAGCGCATCAAGATGACAAGCAATCTTTTGTCCACTTTTTTGAAAATCGTCAGTGGTTAGTCTCCAATGATAAAGTGAATGGTATTTACTTTGCAGCGCGTGGTGGAAGTAATGATGAAAGTCATAACCACATAGATTTAGGTAATTTTGTGTATGGTAGTCCAAGTCACTTATTTTTAGATGATTTAGGTTCAGGAGAATATACGAAAGATTATTTTATAGAAGAGACGCGCTATAAGCACTTTGTTGTTGGAGCGACGGGACATTCAATTCCATTAATCAATGGAAAAACACAACAAGCTGGTCCTGTTTCAACTAAAGTAATTGACTATCGTAGCTCCGAAAAAGAAGTAGAGTTTGTATTGGATCTAACAAATACTTATAGTGAGAATGCTGAATTAGTGTCCTTTGTGCGCAAGTTTATATACAATCGCTCCAATGGCCAATTAATGATCCAAGATGAATTTCAATTTCAACATGGCCAAAATCAAGTAACTGAGAATTTCATTTCTAGAGTAAAATCTAGCTTACAGCCAACAGTAGATGATGGCAATCGCAAAGATCATTTAAGAGTTAATATCGAACTTGAAGAAGCTGATGTAAATATTCACCAACAAAATTATATTGACCATTTTGGTCAAGAAGCAACTGCCTATCAGACTCAGGCGACTTATTACACTGAAGATGAGAAGTTAAAAATTACCTTATTGATCCATCTTGAAAAATGAAAGTTGCACTTATAATTGACAAAGCCTATCCTCCGTTCTTTTGAACGACGGGATAGGCTTTTTATTTTGCCGGAGGATGTATTGTTTTTTGAATATGTAGCGCTCTAAAATTGGCTGGAGTCATGTGGACTCGTTCTTTAAATTGACGATAAAAATGAACCGCATTTTTATAACCGCATGCTTCCATTACTTGCTGGATTGATAATTCAGTTGTCGTTAACAAAGTTTTAGCTAACTCTGTTCGAAAATAAATAATGTCAGCGAGATAAGTAGACTGAAAAAAATCTTTATATAAATGATGAAAATGTGAGACACTAATCCCTAAAGAGCTAGCCAAACTATCGGCAGTCATTGTGATAGATGGATCTGATTGAATGTCAAAACGAAGTTCTTGAAACAGGCGATAATAATGATTGTTATAAATTAAGTTATGGCGTTCATCATAGGAATCCCTCAAGTTATTCAAAAGAACTTTAAATAATAAATGCATGTTTTCATCTTTGATGGTGGGTGAGGCATATTCTTTTTCCCATAAAAGTTGTTGTAAATATACTTCATGCTGTGCAATACTCTGACAGTTAAATAATTTATTTAAAATGGGCGACATAGTTTGAAGGGGGTTTTTATCTTTGGTATCAAAAAACAGCCAATCATCAATATATTCCCCGTTTGGATTATAATATTCATAAGGAGTATGGCGATCGATTAAGATCACTGAGTGAGGAGCTACTCTGTGACTTTGATGATTTAAAAATAAAATAGCCTCTGTCTTTATAAAAAGAAGTAAATATCCATCAATTCCATTTGCTCGCTTCATCCTAAAGTTTTCTTTATGCCGGGTATTAATTCCGCCATCTAAAATTTTAAGCATCTTTATCCTCCGATTGCAGAAAAGGTTAGTTTATTACAGTATAATCTATTATATTCCTTTTTTATATGCGCTACAATAATTTAAAACAAATGAATAATAGGGAGCTATATTTATGAAAGGATTACAATTTGGAGTAGATTATTATCCAGAACATTGGGACAAAAGTAGGTGGCGGACTGATTTATCAATGATGAAAGAAATGGGCATTGATTTAGTAAGAATGGCTGAGTTTTCATGGAGTCTTCTGGAAACATCAGAGAATAAATTTAACTTTGCTTGGTTAGATGAAGTCATTGAACTTTGTGCAGAATATGATATAAAAGTAGTCTTAGGAACTCCGACTGCTGCTCCACCTGCCTGGATTATTGAACAAGCACCAGACATCCAGCCGATGGCTTCAGACGGGACACGTCGGTATTTTGGTGGTCGTCATCATAGCTGTCATTCCCATCGTGAATACCGTAAACATATCGAACGTTATGTCACTAGATTTGTTAAGCATTTTACTCAGAATGAGCAAGTAATTGGTTGGCAAATTGATAATGAATTAGGAAATAGTCATGGAGATTTGTGTTATTGTGAACATTGTGAAAGCCGTTTTCGAGAATGGTTAAAAGAAAAATATAGCACAATCGATCAAGTGAATAAAAATTGGGGAACGGCTTTTTGGAGTCAAGGATATAATAGTTTTGATCAAATCCATTCACCTAAAGTAACTGCTTCTGGACAGAATCCATCCAGGTCTTTAGAATGGAAGTTATTTCATTCAGACTTAATTAATGAATTTCATGCTTTTCAAGCGAAGATTATTCGCCAATATTCAGCAGATCGTTTCTTAACACATAACTTAATGGGCTTTTCTAATATTGTTAACTACCATGATTTAGCTAAGCAATTAGATTTTGTGAGCCATGATCAGTATGTAGAAGGCTATTGGAGAGACTTTGACCGTGATCAATTAGCTGAAGAACGCGATGCAAAGTATACTTTTCCAGCAGCTGAGTTAGATTTTATTCGAAGTATTAATAAAGATAATTTTTGGATTATGGAACAACAAACAAGTATTTCAGGTTGGGAAATTTTAGGCAGAACACCTAAGCCTGGACAAATTAGTTTATGGAGTGTCCAATCAGTTGCGCATGGAGCAGATACAATTGTTTATTTTCGTTGGCGGTCTAGTCCAATGGGCACAGAACAGTATTGGCATGGTATTTTGCCACATTCAGGTATTCCTGGTCGTTCATATAATGAAATAAAGGCTTTGATTACAAAAGTTAAACCCCTTATGCAAGAAATAAATGGTTCCTTACCTCAGCCAAAAGTTGCGCTTGTTCACTCATATGCACAACATTATGCAATGGAAATCCAGCCCCATAATCCGGATTTAAATTATATCGATTATTTGCATTCCTACTATAGAGAACTCCATCGCAGAAATATTCCGGTTGATTTCGTTCGTGAATTAGAGGACTGGAGCCAGTATTCAATCGTTATTGCGCCTTTACAATATTTGATGAGTCCAGAACAAGAAGAACATTTTGCAAGTTATGTCAAAAATGGTGGCAGGTTAGTAGTTACTATGCGAACAGGTGTGAAAGAACGCAATAATATAAATATGCTGGATAAAGCATTGCCTGGTAATTTGAGTAAGGTCTTTGGAGTAGAAATCCATGAGTATGATAGCTTACGTCGCACTCAAGTTAAAGTAGATTTTGCCGGGGTCCAATCCTATGGAAATAAATGGGCAGATATTTTAGTCCCAACAACTGCTAACCCTCTTGCATACTATGACTCAGAATTTTATGCAGGAGAAGCAGCAATTACAGTTAACGCATTTGGAGAAGGCCAAGCTTATTATGTGGGCACTCAATTAGATAAAGAATTAATGAGCCAATTCATAGATGAACTGACGCAAGGCTGTATAGATGCAGTTCCAACACCGGCTGGTGTGGAAATTGCTTATCGGGAGCAGGCTGAAAAAAGCTATTATTTTGTTTTAAATCACAATGATCAAGCAATAGAAATTAACTTGCCTACTCATTGGGAGAGTTACTTTGATGACCAAAATAGGACTTTGATTGAAGGAAATGCTTATCAAGTCTATTATCTAAATAAAAAATGAATGAATAGAAGAATGAAGGAGATATCGGATTAATGACAAAAATTAAACTTAACTATGACGACAAACTAGTGGAACTAGGGGACCTTTATGGGATTTTCTTTGAAGATTTAAACCATGCAGCCGATGGAGGCTTGTATGCTGAAATGATTCAAAATCGTTCTTTTGAATTCAATCGAATAGATCATGCGACTTACCATGCTCTATATGGCTGGGAAGATGTCAATGGCAATGATTTAGTAGAACAACAGTTAGAGTTACGAGTTCTCTCTGACAATCCCCTGCATCCTAGAAACCCACATTATTTAAAAATAAACAGTTTAGAAGAAATCACAATTCGAAATCGAGGATACAATCAAGGCTTATATTTACAAAAAGGTGAAATTTACAGACTGTCATTCTTTGCTAAAGCGGACTTTAAAGGACAAAAAGTTAGCCTTCAGTTCCAAGATGCAGCAGGCAAAATCTATAATCAAGAGACTGTCTCTATAAATAATGGAGGTTGGTCTAAATATTCTATAGAAATGAGCATGCCTGAAACGGTTGTAGATGGAAGATTGGCTGTATCTTTTCCAGCAATTACTGATTTAGCCATTGATATGATTTCAGTTTTTCCAAAAGCGACCTTTAAAAATAGAGAAAATGGTTGTCGTAAAGATTTAGCTGAGAAATTAGCAGAGATGAAACCTAAGTTTTTACGTTTTCCAGGTGGTTGCCTTGTTCATGATGGGAGTTTAAATAGTGAAGATCGCGACTCGATGTACCGTTGGAAAAATACGATTGGACCGGTCGAAACTAGACCAGCTAAACGAAACAATTGGGGATATAATCAATCTCTCGGTTTAGGCTTCTTTGAGTATTTCCAAATAAGTGAAGACTTAGGCGCTAAACCAATCCCTGTCTTACCAGGCGGATGGGATCCACATCATAAACGAGCAGTCGCAATTGATGAGCTTGACCCGTGGATTCAAGATGCGCTTGATTTGATTGAGTTTGCTAATGGAGATGTATCGACCGAATGGGGCGCAGTACGTGCTGAAATGGGCCATCCAGAACCTTTTAATTTAGAGTATTTGGGCATTGGGAACGAAGAAGTAGGGCAAGAATTTTTTGATCGTTATGCTTATTTCCATGAGGCGATTCGTAAAGCTTATCCAAATATAAAGCTAATTAATTCTGCTGGACCTTTCTCTGAAGGAAGTGAATATGATAGAGGGTGGAAAAGTGCTCTTGAACATCAATCTGACTTAGTGGACGAGCATTATTATGCAACTCCTGAATGGTTTTTAGCTCACCACCATCATTATGATCATTTTGATCCAAATGGGCCTAAAGTATTTTTAGGTGAATATGCAGCTAAAGATAATCGCTGGCGTAATGCTTTAGCTGAAGCCAGTTACATGATTGGTCTGGAGAGAAATGCTGATAAAGTAGCTTTAGCTTGTTATGCACCCTTGTTTGCTAATGAGGATTATGTGAATTGGCGTCCGAATCTAATCTGGTTTAACCAAGAAAAAGTGTATGGTTCTGTGAATTATGATGTGCAAAAATTATTTATGACTCAACAAGGGACGCATAATATTGACTTTGACATCCAAGATATGCCAGAATCTATTCTATTAGAAGATAAGGATATTACAGGTGATTTTGGCTTAAGTGGTGACTGGGCTGATATTGAAGTAGACGCTTTAACATTCACAGATAATGTAACGGGTGAAGTGACTAAATTTGACAAGCAAACTATAAAAGATAATGAGCAAAAGATTCTTGGTCAAACAAAGAGTACGCATTATACAATTAATTTTGATTTCGTCAAAACCGCCGGCTTAAAAAAGAAAGGATTTAAATTCTTCTTTGGTCGCACAGATAATCAAAATCTATATAGCTGGAGTTTAGGTGGTTGGGAAAATCAAGATTGCTTAATTTCTTCTATTAAAAATGGAGCGGAAAGTGTACTCACTCAAACAATGTGGAAAGTTGAAACCAACAAACATTATAGTTGTCAACTAGAAGTAAAAGAAAATAAAATAATCACGAAAATTGATGGGGTAGAATTCAATCACACAGAAGAATTACCACTAATTGTAAAAGCTGCTTATGTGAATGCCGTTTATGATCAAGAATCAGATAATTATCTTTTAAAAGTAGTCAATGTAAAAGAAGTGCCTTTTACTTTTGAATTGGATAATCCAACTTCACAAATTAAATTAACTCAATTATCAGCAAGCCCTGATACAAAAAACACATTAGAAGAATCAAATCAAGTTGTTGTAAAAAGTGAACTAATTGAAAATGATATGAATACATTTAATGTAGATCCATATAGTGTAATGTTTCTTGAAATAAAACGGTAATTGAAGAAATAAAGTAATTACTTTAATTCTTTAAGAAAATTGACGTTCATTGGTACATAAATACAAGACCAGCATGTAATCTATGCTGGTCTTGTGCTATTTAATCGTAAAGTAAAGTTCTCTTACTTCTAGCTATCATCTTGATTATCTTAACTCATAACAACTAAGGCTTTGCTTTACTATAAGAATGGGGTATCGGTTAAAATAAGTCTTCCATTAAACTAGCATCATGTGGTATTTTGCGGAATAGAGTTGGGCTTTTATCAAAGTATTTTGAAAATACTTTTGAAAAATAAAGCGGGTCAGAGTAGCCGATTTTTTCGCTAATTGCAGCAATCGATAAGTCAGTTGTGGTTAATAAAGTCACAGCTGTACGCATTCTTCTTTCGAGTAGGATTTGAGAAGGTGGTTTATTAAAATTCTTTTTAAAAATCTTATTCAAATATCCCCGAGTCACACCGATGTAATTAGCTATCTCTGTAATTGAAATATCCTTTGCATAATTAGCATAAATGTAATCGAGAGCAATCTCAGCATAATTTCGATTGTTGGGGCTGTACTCGATTGTAGTTAAGGGGAATTCCTTTCTAGCATGATAGAGAAACTCATATAACTTAATTTGGTACCAAAGTGTATCGATTGATTGCCCTTGGTGCTGCAAGCTGTAATCACATATTTCAAGAATAATTTTTTTACACATACTGTCTGCTTTAAAAGTGAGGACATCTTCAGTTAATAACGCATTACTATTTAAATAGGTCTTAAGCTTATCACCGCTGATTCCAATCCAATAGGTTTTCCAAGGATCTTTGTCATCAGGGAAATACTCTACTTCTTGGCCCTTCCTTAAAATGAATCCATCCCCTTTACTTAACTTATGTTCTATGCCATTAATTACAAAGTACCCACTACCTTCCGTAATATAATGAATCACAAAATTTTGGTAAGTAATGTATTTGTAGTGAGTCATCATTAAGAATTTTTGAATCCCACATTCATCTAATTTCACATCATTTGCTTCTGTTTCGAAATGTAACCATAATTCTCTCATATCAACCTACCTTTTTAGGATACATTTTTCCATATATTTATTAAATTATAACATATGCATTTGAATCCTGTTTGCTATACTAAGTTTAAAGTAATCGCTTACTATTTTACTTACAGAAAGGATTGAAATTATGACTCCAGATATCAGTTGGTTAGATAACCCTGAGATATTTCGTGAAGGAAATATAGCTAGTCGCAGTGATCATAAGCACTACAGAAGCTACCAAGAGTTTGAAGAGAAGAAAAGTAGCTTTGTCCAGTCATTAAATGGTGATTGGTCATTTGTCTATTCTAAGAACCCAAAAGTGAGACCTCTTAATTTTTATGAAACAGATTTTGATGCAAAAGAGTTTGATCTAATCAGTGTCCCTTCACACATTGAATTTAGTGATCATGCTCAGCAACATTATGTGAATACAATGTACCCTTGGGATGGCAAGCAATATCGTCGTCCGCCTTATACTTTAGATTATAAAGAGATTAAAGGGGTTTTCAGTGAGTCAGATGATAATTCAGTCGGCTCTTATATTAAAGAGTTTGATGTTGAGGAAGTGAATCCTTCCAAACGTTATGTTTTACAGTTTGAAGGTGTTGAACAAGCTATGTTCTTATGGGTGAATGGTCAGTTTGTTGGCTATGCAGAAGATAGCTTTACTATTTCAGAGTTTGATATCACAGATTTTATAAAAGAAGGAACAAACAAACTAGCTGTTGAAGTCTATAGATATTCTACAGCAGCTTACTTGGAAGACCAGGACTTTTTCCGTTTCTTTGGGATTTATCGCAGTGTGAATTTATTGGAAGAACCTATTGTTCATCTAAATGATTTAAAGATTGAACCGACTTTAAATGATGATTTTAAAGTAGGAACACTAAAAGTTACAGGGAGTTTTTCGGGCGATAATTTTGAAGGCTATCAAATACGAGCTAAAGTCTTAGATTCATCTAATAAACAATTATTTGATGAAACAAAATCAGTTGAAAAGAACAGCATTATTTTAGATCAAGTTTTCAATGATGTAGAATTATGGAGCAATACGAGTCCAAAATTATACCAATTATTTATTGAAGTATTAGATGAAAAAGGTGAGTTAATAGAACTTGTACCTTATCAATTTGGCTTTAGAAGAATTGAAATCATTGATAAAGTCATTTATTTAAATGGCGAGCGACTCATTATAAATGGGGTAAATCGTCATGAATGGCATCCAAGAAAAGGTCGTTCAATTGGTTTAGATGAAATGATTGAAGACATTGATATTTGTCGCAGAAACAATATTAATGCTGTGCGAACTGCCCATTACCCAAATCAAATTGAATGGTATTATTTGTGTGACCAAGCGGGTATCTATTTGATGGCAGAAATGAACTTAGAATCACATGGAACTTGGCAAAAAATGGGGCAAGTTGAGCCTTCCTATAATGTTCCTGGATCAATCTCGCAATGGGAAGCCGTAATTTTAGATCGAGCAAAAACTAATTATGAAGTGTTTAAAAACCATACGTCAATCTTATTCTGGTCATTAGGTAATGAATCTTTTGTTGGGGATGTTTTGGAAAAAGCTAATGCCTACTACAAAAATGTTGATCCTTCGCGCCTTACTCATTATGAAGGAGTCGTTTTTGATGAGAATTATAAACCGACCGTATCAGATGTTGAGAGTAGAATGTATGCTTATCCAGAACATATTAAGGCGTATTTAGACAATGACCCACAAAAACCATTTATTTTATGTGAGTTTATGCATAATATGGGGAACTCTATCGGTGGATTTGGATCTTACATGGAATTACTTGACCTCTATCCGTCATATCAGGGTGGGTTTATATGGGACTTTATCGATCAAGCAATCTATGTACATGATGAAGTGTCTGGAAAAAAAGTCTTAAGATATGGTGGCGACTTTGATGACCGTCCGTCTGACTACGAATTCTCTGCTAATGGAATTGTTTTTGCGACAAGAGAAGAAAAACCAGCAATGCAGGAGGTGAAATATTACTATGGAAAATACTAAAGCATTAGAAATTATCTATGGTGATGTGAATTTAGGAGTAAAAGGATACAATTTTCATTATATGTTTAATTACTCTCGTGGAGGGTTAGAATCACTATTAATTGATGATTATGAGTGGTTGTATAGAGCACCAAAACCTACTTTTTGGCGAGCGACGACAGATAATGATCGAGGAAATGGTTTTTCAGAAAAATCTGCTATGTGGTTTGGGGCGGATATGTTCATTAATTTTAAGGGCTTTGAAATTAAAGTCGACTCACAAGTAATTGAACGTCCT
The DNA here is from genome assembly GCF_052115865.1 of Fundicoccus sp. Sow4_H7. Lineage (NCBI taxonomy): Bacteria > Bacillati > Bacillota > Bacilli > Lactobacillales > Aerococcaceae > Fundicoccus > Fundicoccus sp. Sow4_H7. Next base: position 12,271 of record NZ_JBQKME010000022.1, read on the forward strand.
ACGGGTACAGTAGCTAATAAATATCAAGGCAATGAGACTGCAGAAACCATAGAAATAGCTTATTTTTATGAAACTTGCACCAACCCAGCAACTGAAATCACTGTGACTTATCTTGTAGAAAAAAGCGGCGAAATTAGTGTAAAGGTTAAATATTCAGGCAAAAAAGATTTACCTGAATTACCTGCCTTTGGCTTAAGATTTGTGATGCCAACACTGGCTGAGTCTTTTGAATATAAAGGATTATCAGGTGAAACTTATCCGGATCGAAAAGCTGGAGGAGTAGAGGGTGTGTATCAAGTGGATGATTTATCACTGACTCCTTACTTGGTACCACAAGAGAGTAATTTACATTGTGATACGAGTTGGGTCAAAGTTAATCGCAAAACAAGCTTAAACAATGCCTATAAAAATAAAGAAGTAAAAAGCTTAACTTTTGAAAAAATAAGTAAAGAGTTTGCCTTTTCTTGTACACCATATACTGCAATAGAAGTAGAAAGTGCTACTCACCATGAAGAATTACCTCTTCCAAGAAGGACTGTATTAAATATTTACGGAGCAGTTCGTGGTGTTGGAGGGATAGATAGCTGGGGTTCTAATGTAGAGGAACCATATCGTATTTCGGCAGAAGAAGATATTGAATATGAGTTTAAGATAAGTTTTTAGGATAGACTTTGAGTGAATAAACCTATTCGGAAGTCTTGAGGGCTTGTATTTTTGTGAGGGAAATGCAAAGCAAATATCCTTCACTCTATCTCAAGCCAGAACTTCAAACTTTATCACTTTAAATTTAATAAACCACCTATAATCGCAACCATTAAGCGGTTATGGGTGGTTTAGTGTTTTTAGATGTATTTATAATGTTAATTTCTTGACTAGCTTTTCTCATCGTAAAGCTTTAGAGTCATTAATTTCTTAGAACGTTTATCTGCTTCAATTAAGGCATGCGACATATCGGGTATATCTGATTCATCCCCCAACTCCCCTCAACTCCATTATAGCTTTACTAAGGTTTCCTAACAGCTTCTAAACGCTGGTAGGAAGCCTTTTTTAATTCTAGAGCTTTGCTTACACTTGCTATAAACCATTACCAACCATTACCATTTCCATTACTACTGGAAAAAGGGTAATGGTTTTATTTTTAGTGATATTTTTTATATACAGATGAATTAAGTCAACCATTAATCTCATATTCACTACAGGTTATCTCAATCGTATTATTCATTGGATCTAAGACTGGAAAACTCCAGTAACCAACCCATTGTGGCACGCTATGGTATGTCTTGACCCTTTCCTTTTGCAATCTAGCAATGACTTGATTGTACTCATTCGATTCAAATGCTATTGACCAACTCGTCCTAGGCGCCACCCCACCTTTCCATCCAGGTTGGATGGAAAACAAAGGAGAAGCTTTCTTAAAGTCTTTGTGGTATTGAATGGATAACTGATGGTTGTTTATATTAAAAGCAATATCGTCTTCTTCATCCCATATAAGCTCTAATGCTAATATTTCTGAATAAAATTTTTTCGTCTCACTCATATTATTTGTGAATAGATACGTAAATCCTAGATTAGCCATTTTATATTCCCTTCTCCCTTTTTATGAACTACTTAATATTTATATAAAATATCGGAGACTTAATCACGTAACAATAATTGAGCTCTCTTTTAACTATTATTACTAATTCTCCATAAACTTCGCAAACTTATCTGCGGTATCTTTCTTTTCTTCTTTTGTAACGTGAGCATAGATATTCATTGTTGTTTGAATATCCGTGTGTCCTAGACGAGCCTGATACATCTTCCATTGCTTCAAGAGCTTCATAGAGTCATTATCCATATCAATAATTCTTCTACCGTTCACTGTCTTAGTAGGTTGCATGATAATCTTGTTATTTAAGCCTCTAGTGAGTGTTTTATTGATATTGAGGGTAGATGTATCGAAATCAATATCTGACCATTTAAGAGCTAGTATTTCTGATTTTCGAGCACCGCTGTACGATAATATCCTAAAGTACGTATATCCGTTTACATCTAAATTTTCAACCATTGTATCTTTAGTTATATTCAAATTTAAATTTTGTTTTAGAACGGTGTCTATACATTCAAAGTATTTCTAATAATAACACAGTTTATTGATACGCATCAATT
>NZ_JBQKME010000023.1:0-10486 GCF_052115865.1 Fundicoccus sp. Sow4_H7
GGGTTTTTGTTAAAGTGCGTTTAGCCTTATCGTGTAGCTGTTTGTAGCACTTTTTTTTGAGGGATTGCGTGCCCAATAATCGCTAGGTACTTGCCCAATAATCGCTAGGTACTTGCCCAATAATCGCTAGGTACTTGCCCAATAATCGCTAGGTATTATAGTGAGTGCAATACATAATGTATGTATAATAAACATGCAAATGTAATACATACATTAAGCAATGTAATATTATGCGTTTGATAAACATAAAAAAAGGCGCTATGATGCGCCCTTATGGTGTGATGATTATTTTGTTGTATTTATTGCCTTTCTTTACTATCTCATAATCTTCAATATATCTTACATGCTTAAATATCTTTAATATTCTTTCAATGTTTTCTCGTTGCGTTCGCATTTGTTTCGCCGTTAATGTATTTTCAGTTTTACTATATTGTTTTTGTATCTGATCGTAAATAGTGCTATACAATATTGTTTTTGGTAACTTAGTGTGTTTCATACTTTCGATACGGCTCATTAGATATTGTTTAATAATTATACGTTCGGGGGTTGAATTAAGCCTTAAACCATTAGGTAAATCAGCACTTGAAAAGTCCATTAATTGAACTGTTTGAATTTGTTTAACATTTTCAGCGTATTGATACAATATAGGCGCACTCGTTAATTGATACCCGTTTACAACACGTCCGTAAATTTTACCTTTAATTCTAGTGTAATTAAGCAAACGGCTCTCTATTGTCATACCCCCGTTAGGATCATCAACATTGTTTAACTGGTAATGTTCGGTTAAATCAAGTTTAATTTTAACGTTTTCTAACGTTTGCATTGCATCTTCTATCATTCTTGCCTGTTCTGCCCCTGCATTTTGATTATCTGAATAATCATTTAATGCCCTATAAATAACATTATCGGTTATGAATGTATTCCCCTCTTTAAACAATGTGCATATGGTATCATATACGGCTTTTACATAAGGTGTAAATTCATAATTCCCAACGGTTTGAATGTTAGGGTCAATATTAATCTGGGCTGTTATAAGTACCTTTTCTTTATTTGGCTTACCTACATTAAGCGCTAAGCCCTCTATGAAATCTGGTAGGGGTTTTTTAACTAACTCATTGATTAATTTGGTGTTCATCATTTTTTTATCGGTAATCGGGAATAAATTAAATGCTAATACGGTATATTGTTCACTACTTGATACATCTATTAAAGGCGTTTCCTCGGATATAGCAAGCTTTTTTTTCAATCCTGAAAAATCGGGGTTTTGTTGTCTTTCCATGATTTACCCCTCTTTCATTTGTCGCAAATTACGTTGCATCAGCTCTGTTTCTATACTTAAATAAATATCATTATATTCTTTTTGCGATATGTAACCATAAACTACTTCATTCGCTAACTTAAAAGCCATATCATCTATTGTTTTTTGTGGTGCGCTGGTTAGTTGATCTAATTCGATTAAATCAAAAATAGGTTGAAACAGTTTTAAATAATAATTGTATTTACTATCTGAAGTAATTTTTAAACTAGATTTAGCTAAGATGCCTCTATCTTCAAACATTTTTTTAAAGGCTCTCGCCTCCTGGGCAACGTTCTTTGTTGCGTTCGCATCATCTGGTAAATAAACACTAATAGCATGTAGCAAGTGTTTAAGCTTAAAATGCTTAGCTAACACTTTAATTAAATCAGTAAATGCATAGTTTAATGCTGTACCGTCTGCGATTATTTCTAAGCTTTGTTGCATACCGTCTAAATTGTCCGCATCTAAATCTATTAGTAAATAGTTTTTTTCGTCTAATGGGTCGCCGTTGATGCGCTTATACTCATTGAATCGTATTGTCTTTAGCATATAAGCGGTGCGCCATGCATTGCTATCGGTATTCTGGGCTAACATTTCCCTTTGGTCTGCTGTTGCCTTTAATAAAGAATAAAGCGAAGTAAAATAACGCTTTACTTCAAACGTTCTTGATTGTATATCCTGATACAATTCATAGTAAGTTGATATTGTTTGATCATCAGTTACGATAAAATCTGCGACTATTGCTAATAAAGCGTTCGCTATACCTCCATAACTAAGATAAGCGTTAGAATCTTCCGTATATGATTTTATAAAGTTGCTCACTACCTCAATAATATCGTTGTCGGTGTGTGTAATATCAGAATGTTTTTTTAACGCCCCTAAGAACTCAAGCGCAAAAAAATATTCATTCGCATCCCTTAAATCTTGCGCATTTACGCTAACATGTCTGTTTTCGGACGGCACTTTAAGACTTACTTCTAAATAATATGTTTTTATAGCTTTATTTAATCTATCTAGGTTGTTTAAAACTGTTTTTTGTGATCCTGATGATGCGAAAAGCTTAATCATTTCTAAAAAGCTTTCATCATAAATTTGCATATTATCCTCTTTGGGTAGTTTAACTTTAAGAACGGGTAAAAAGTTAACTGCTTTTTCATTTGTCTGGGTCAACTTAATTCTTTTGTTTTGCCTGCTAGCAATTAAGTGACTGCCTAACTTCCCATATAAAACTCGTTGCGCTTTTGTGGGTTGAACTCTTTTTGTGGTGCTTTTAGAACTTGCCAATGATCGCCCTGCTGGTTTAGGCGCACGAATCTTCTTATCCCTCAAATATAATTGTCTTACCATTTATTCGCCTGCTTTCTACTAACTTCTTTTAAAGGCTAAAACGCCCTATTTTTACGTGTGTTTCAACTTCCGCTAATACTAATTTGTGGTAGTTGGGCTTATTATCATTGTCATTAAATAAATTTGTCTTGTGTCGCATCATCGCTATAATTTCTGTCGGTTGCGTTTTGGATAGCTTAATTTTTGGTGCGGTTATTTTGCTAAAAATAATACCTTTCTTTTAGGGCTTGCATTATAGGCGGAAACCTCTTTTTCCATCGATTTAAAGTGGTTTTGACTAGGTACAACGCTTTAATTAACTAGCCTCCATGCATATGGGTACTGTACAACTCTACATACCTTGCCTGAACCTTGTCAAAACTATCCTCCATGCATACGGGTACTGTGCTATAAAACTACTCGGAAATGACTAGATAAATATTAGCCTTTATAGGTCAAATGCGATTAATCTTTAAAAACTTTGTCATACATTTCTATTGCATCTTGCTCTTGTTCAATAAATTCTTCTGCTAGTGTATTGATTAGATCATTAACACTTGTTTGCTTCATGGTTGCAATTTTTCGTAAATCTTCATAAACGCTTGGATAGAATAACAAGTTGGTTCGTTTGTCTTTCGTTTCGCCTTTGCTTTTCGGGCGCCCTACTGTTGCGGGGTGTTCTCTAGTGATAAAAGTTTCTGCGGGGTTGTTTATTTCAAATTTCTTACTCATAGTTAAAACTCCTTTGTGTCTGTTTTTTGTGTTTTTTTGTAGTATTTTGTAGTATTGCATAGTCGCATCATAGATTAATGTTCATACGCTCGTTTTAAGCTCATTTCACATAACTATGTGAGTTAAGATGCGCTAATAAGCCGTATAAACGGTGTTAATATAGGTTTTAATACTAACATTTACTAACAATCTGTTACCTTGGGCAAACCTTGTACTAAATAACGGCTACCTTGTAAAACTTGCTATTTTTTATAGGTTTAATTCATCAATAAAAGCCATACAATCCATTGTTACATTTGCCTTAGGGGCGTATTCAAATAAATCTGTCCGCATAGCCTGCGCCTCTTTAACGGCTATTGCTTCACGTATTTTAGTATCAAATACTTTTGTACCTAAGGTTTGGGCGGTTTTGTCTATCATATCGGTTATTTCTCTCGTTAATATTGCCCTGTCATTGTAACGGGTTATTAGTATACCCTCTAAAAATAAGTTAGGGTTCGTGTATTGTCTAATCGTCTGCAAGGTATTAGCTAGTTGACTTAACCCCTGCAAACTATATATATCCGCCTGCGTGGGTATGATTACTTTTGTTGATGCTGTTAAAGCGTTAATAACTACCGTTGAAAGCGTTGGGGGTGCATCTACTATCACAACATCATATGTATTTTTTAAAGGCTCTAGCGCCTCTTTTAAGCGGTATTCTTTACCAATTTCACTAAACAATTCAATATCTAAACCCGCTAAACGGTTAGTTGCTGGTAATATATCGCCTTGGGCGCTGGTTACTATCGCATCATCAATATTATTTCTTTTTGTTAATACTTCATATGATCCAATTACGGGGCTGTTAATGCCTACTCCATACGTTAAATTGCCTTGCTGGTCTAAATCTACAAACAATACCCGTTTGCCTTTGTGTCTAAGCCCGTTGCCCAATAATTGGGCGGTGGTACTCTTACCTACTCCACCTTTTTGGTTAACTAATGCTATAACCTCCATGTTTCGCCTCTTTCTTTTATAGGTCGCCTTTAAAAAATGTGGTCTAATGATACTTTTTTACTTAAATATCGCCCCGCCAATACGGTGTTCACTATCGTTATTTTCTCGTTCTAAGTGGTGTAAATAAATCATGGTTGTACTGATATTTTCATGCCTTAATAATTGTTGTGTTTCTTCTAATGTACCGCCATTTAAAAGGTTTAATGTGCCTGCTGTATGTCTTGTACTATGTGCGGTTAAACGGTCGCTATCATACCCTGCATTAATTAATGCGCCTTTAACAATCGTTCGTATACTCCTAGTTGTCATTGTTTTACCTGCGTTATTGTTGCTAGTTGATGCAAATAGCGGGCTGTCGGGTTTTAAAGTGTCCTTGGTGCGGGTCTTTAAATACAATCTAATTGCTTTTTCTACCTCGGGAATGACTTTCATGTATTCCGTTTTGTCATCTCGCCCCTTGCCCTGCACGTATAGAACGGTGCTATTGCCTAGTGTTCGTAAATCTTCAATATTTGCTCTACTTACTTCAATGGTTCTAAGCCCGCCTGTAAACATTACCGCTAAAATAGCATAATCTCTTAGCCCTTTTGGGGTGCTACGGTCTACATTATTTAATACATCTGCGACTTGGGCGCTTGTTAGATAGTCTTTTTTATGTCCTTTAGTGACTTTTGCGCCCTTAATACCTTTAGCAATGTTAGGATATGCGCCTTGTGCCTCTAGCCAATTAAAGAATTGTCTTAGTGCAATAATGTAACTTTGGATTGTTGTAGACTTCTTACCGTCTGCCTTTAATTCATCTCGATAAGCTAAAATATCACTTCTTTGGGGCTGTCTAATATCATGCTTAATCAAATACCTTAAAAACTGTCTAATCGCTCTTGTATAGGTTGCCTGCGTGTTTTTAGATACATCAATAAAATCAATAAAATCATGGTATAACTGATTAAAGTTAATGTGCGGGTGCGGTTGTAATTCGTGTGTGTGGATTGTCTGTATATCGTGCATGATATTACCTCCTATATAATATATAACATTATTATTATTATTATTGTATGTATAGTATACACTATTCTTTTAACTTCCGCTATCCCTATCTTTAATTAAATAAAAAAGCGGGGTAATGATGCGCCCCGCCTTGTATCTAGCTACCGTACGTTTGATTGATTTTGTTCTTTAGCTGGTCTGCATAAGCCTTATTAGCTGTGATTGTGCCAATTAAGTCAATTGCTTCATCTAACACTTTTTTCATTGGTTTATCGGGGTTGATGCCCTTTAAAAAAGCTGTCATCTGCGCATTAGATCGCTTACGCATTTCATTTTGTTCTTGATAGGTCTGCATAACTGATTGCATAGCATCTTTTAATTTGTTCTGCGGGGTCTGTATAGGCGCATCATTGCTAACGGGTTCTTTTAGGGTGTCCGATTGTTCTGATTGTGTTGAAAAAAGCTCGTTTAGTGCGCTGTCTAACTCGTTATCGTTAGTCAATAGGTTGACCTCCCTTTAAAATAATCGGGGCTGTATGATGCGATTAAATCGCTTATATGTTAATATAAGTATGCTAAATAGTTTTGTTTAGTGCCTGCTAGTCCTTAACAGTCGCCTCTGTTAAGGGCTCTTTTTTGTGTGTTTCTTTAATTCTTCTACTTGTGTAATTAATCTCCCTACTTGCTCGGATAAACCTGCAAGGCAATCTATCGCTGTGCCAATGTTTTCGGTATTGCCTGCAATCGCTAGATCTACAAGTGCATCTCTACTCATTCCGCTATAATCGGCTACGCTTTCGTATTCGGCTTCAATAGCCTTTTTATCTTGTAATTTCTTCTTTTTATTTTCTTGATTAAAAAGCACATAAATTAATTTTTCATTGTCATTCATAATTGATTATCCTCGTCTTTCTTTTAATGTCTTAATCGCATCATCAATACGTTGTTTACGGTCTTTATTCAATGGTGTTCTAAGCCATAATGTGAGTGTGCCTGCTGTAACGCCCGCTTTATCTGCAACTTGCCAATAAGTTAAACCCGCATCAGTTATTTGCTTGCGTACTGTTTTATTAGCTTTTTCAGTCATATATTAACCCCCCTTAATGTTCATTATTCACTTAGTAACATATAACATATAACACATATTATTATTACTGTCATTATTATACACATACATATTATATTATGCAATGTATTATACACATAATAAATATTGTAATTTTAGCACGTTAACAGTTGGGCTAACGTGCTGTAACTTTGCAATTGATTTTAACGGCTTATTTGCTTGTTTAGGGCGGTTTAAAGGTTGTTTAAGGTATTTATATCCATACATGCTTACGTTGTTCATACGGGGTATTTTAGGGCTTGTATGATGCGTGTAATAAATGGTTATCGCATCATTAATTATTATGAATACAATGCCCCCTACCCCCCTAATATTTATCATAAACATTTAATTACTGTGTAGACTATACGCCCGCTGTATCTACCGTTAAAAAAGACTGAATTATTTAACGGGGTTTGTTGGTCTGTTATACAATCTTAAATTTGCTTGTATCTTTAATATTCAACGAAAAGCCAATTTCATCAGTTTCTGAAAAATGATTAAACTTAGCATTAAAATAAAAATCTATATGTCCGCCCGTTTCGCCGTTACGGTTTTTAAGTATTTTCAATTCAATTTCTCTAGGTTCTTTGCTCTTTTGCGCATCATGATCTAACACTAATTTTGGTTCAGTCACTTTTTTGTTTCGGTTATATTCTTCTATTTCTCGTTGCTTTGCGAACTGTAAACCTATAAGAACATCACTTGAATATTCAATAGCCCCGCTTTCCTTGAATGCCAACATACTAACGCTATTTGAATAGTTTTCTCTATTGAATGAACTAATCGCTAATACGGGTGTTTTAAAATCTCGGCTAATACGTTTTAACTCTAATACTGCTTTATCTGTATTCTGTTTATCTGTCGCTCGTGTGTCATATGGTGCTAGTATCTGCAAATAGTCAATAAGTATTACGGGGGCTTTTCCATAAACTTTTACATGTTCTTCTACCGCATTTCTAACTTGCTCTACGCCAATATTTCCCATGCCCTCATGAATGAATAATCTTTTTGCAAATGTCTGATATTGATTAACGCTTTTGATAATCAAATTTTTTTCGGTGTTATTGTAGGGCTTATGTTCGTTGCCGTATGCATCTGTATAACCCTTATATCGTCTACCGTCTGTTATGCCCCTGGTGGTCTTTGCGTTGTTGGTCGGTATGTCATCTAGCAATGCATTTTCATAAGTAAGCCTTGATATTGTTTTAGCCATTATTTCGCTACGGCTCATTTCTAAACTAAATATCAATACATCTTGCTCTTGTTCGCCTTGTGCTATTTGGTCTGCAATTTGTAAGGCTAGTGTGGTTTTCCCTAATGAACTGATTGCGCCTATTATGTATAAGCCCTCATACAATCCGCCGTCTAGTGTTTTATCAAATTGTTTAAAGCCCGTACTGATTGCTGGGGTATTAGCATTTGCATTTATTCCCTGTAAAAAATTGCTTAAATGATGCGCTGGGCTGGTGTTTTTGTTTAGCTGTTTAATTTCATCATCTGTTAGATAGGCGTGCCAACTATACGGGATATTATTTATCGTATAATCGTCTAAGTTAGCTTGATTAATTTCATCTCTGATTGATTGTTCTAAGCTATTAGCTGGTTCTGCTGGTGGTGTTAATTGGTCTAAGTTATTCATATCGTTGTCAAATATCCCCCGTTCATATTTGCTTGGGTTTTCAATCGCATCATCAATAAATGCTTTAAATTCGCCCCTATTCGCAACTAAAAAATCGTTCGCATCTTTATAATTGCCTGGCAAATGTATACTATGCACTTGTAATTGGTGTTTATTTAAGGCGTTATATAGTTTCTGATTCGCTTTCTGCCCTGCGCTATCGTTATCAAACAATAAGTAAAATACGGGCAATTCGCTTTTATCGTAAATAGTTAACGCATCATTAATCGCCTTGATAAACTCTGTATCGCCTGTACCACCTAAACCAATTGCTACTTGGTCTATCTCATAAAAACTAAGCGCATCAATTTGCCCCTCAACAATAAAAACATACCCGTTATTATAGCTGGGGCTTATTCCCTGCTTATAAAATAACTCTGATTTACCAACTTTTTGTTTTTGATAGGTTTCGCTAACCTTATCGCTAGTGCATCTTGCAAAATAGCTGTTGTTGCTGTTAGGTATGATTAAATATGGTTGTTTAGGGGGTTCGTTTTGTGAGTTTTTTAAGGCTTTTTCAAGTGCTAGGGGGTTTTGCCATTGTGGATCATATCCAATTTTAAATTTATTAATTGTTTTTTCTGTTAAGCCTCTTTGCGCTGGGTAATCTGTTTTATTAATTTGTTCATGCGCCTTTAAAATAAACTCGCTGTAATCTGTTTCGGGCTCTGTTTGGGTGTCTATATTTTGCTTAAAATTGCGTTCTAAGGGCTGGTAACTGTTGCTTAATACATCTATGTCAAAAATCTCAATTGCTTTGTTAAATTGGTTGTTTAAGCCGTCTATACCATAATCTAAGCCAATTAAATCAAAAACATCATAGCGTTGCTGACAAGAAAAACAGTAAACTCTATCGCCGTTTTTAATCAATCCCATGCTTGGGTTTTTATCATCATGTTCGGGGTTCAAACATTTGAACTTTCTTGTCGGGTCAATGCCTTTGCTTTCTAAGTATTCGCCTATCTTAGATTTTAATAATGTTTGTGCCTGTTGTTTTTCCATGGTTTACCTCTTTTCATTTTGTTTAGTGCCTGCTAATGGTCTGTATCAGTTAAATGTATATCCCTCCCTGTCGCATACCCATTAGCATTTTTTCTTAGTCTTTACCCCTACCCCGTTTCGTGTCGCCCCTAATTAGGATCAATCGGTTTATAGCGGGGGTGTTCGTATAAGGCTTAAATTTGCTTTCTAAGGCGTTTTAATTTCAGGCAAGGTAAAACTATTATTTTATATTTATAACCGCCCTACGGCTATTTTTAGTGGGTAGAATGTAACGCTGGTTCGTTATGCTGTCGCATCATCATTTTTTGTTAATGATGCGATTGCGTTGCATTGTTGTGTCGCAAATCGTTTGTTCTGTTTCCAACAATTTAAAGCTATATACCTTTCGATAATCTTAAGGTTTTTACTTATTCATCATGTACCTTATAAGCCTTGATAATCTAAGGTTTTATAAGGTTATAGCCTGAATAAAATGACAAGTTTTGTACGGTTTTGTATATGCGTTTAAATGTTAACATTTGTCAACATCTGCTTTAAAATCTTGCCCTATTCTTGCCGTTGTTATGTTTGTATATCGTGTTTGTTTTGTAAATCATGGTACAACATTTTAATCCGTTGTATATGCTAATTGTCTATACCCCGTATATAATCATGAATATTTTTGCGTGATATACCGCTTGTTGTGCGTGTATATAAAGTTTTCCCTTTAAAAAAGTTAACGATCGTGTTGTTTCGTAAAAACTCGCATTTTTATTGCCTTTTTAGGGTTTCTAATAATTATGATTACTCTGCGTGAAAGTAGCCTGATATACATGCTTTTCGCATCATTACGGGCTATTTTTGGCTGTTTTAAATGGTTTCGTGTAAATCTAGTCACTATATTCAGCCTTTAAAAAATAATAAGGTAGTTAGAACAATCCTACCCCCCTAATCGTTCGTCCTATAAATACCGCCCCTACCACGGTTATATAATCGTCCAAGTAATCTTTTGCTGGTCTGATATATATATTAACCCGCTATTGTTATTATTTCATGCCGTAAAAAGTAAAAAAAGAACTTGCATTGTTTTGAAAAAATGGTATAGTTCTGTTTTTTTAAGTAGCCCCCCTTTATGTTCTATTTTAGTTTTGCCATTAAAAAAATAACTGTGGTGTGTTCTTTTTCTTTTAAAATACGCTAGTCCGCCCTGCTTAGCAAAGGGCGGGCTAAGCGTGCTATAAAATCTATATTATTTATAAGATTTATAGGGTTTTTGTTAAAGTGCGTTTAGCCTTATCGTGTAGCTGTTTGTAGCACTTTTTTTTGAGGGATTGCGTGCCCAATAATCGCTAGGTACTTGCCCAATAATCGCTAGGTA
>NZ_JBQKME010000024.1:0-10480 GCF_052115865.1 Fundicoccus sp. Sow4_H7
GTTAAAGAAGATGGCCTAATAGAACGAACTAAATTATAGTACAAAAATAAGCCAGTATGCTTGAAACATACTGACCTAGTTTTGTTACCAACATCAAAAATTGAAGAACCTAAATAAAGACTACAGTGAAATGGACTGTAGTCTTTTTGTTTTGAGCAGTGATATTTATTTTAGAGGGGTTAAAAGGGAATGGCTAAAATCGATTAAGTGTTGTGAGTTGATTGGGAAGTCGTGCTTAAAGTTGAAGGGGTAGTCTTGAAAGAAATGGTTTTGTCTATCTGTGGGGTTGTTAACGTCTAGTTGATAATGGAGGCGTGAAAGTTGTTGGTTGTAGTGGTGGTTCCAAAGATTAGACAGATGGTAGGAACTGTCGACTTGTTTTAAAATGATTGATTTGCGGAAGAGAATTGGGATGCGGATATTTAGATGGGTATTGATGTTGCTGGGGATAAAGAATTCTATTGGGTGTTCGCCTTTTCTTTTAGAACAAATCATTTGGCTACACAAACTAGCGTTGATCCAATCGGGGTGATGTTCAATTTTGTTTGGGATTCTGTAAAAAATTAGGTTTCCATGCACATAGGGGAATATTGTTCGAGGTTGTTTAGTGGTTGCTTGTAAGAAATGAGACCATTTTTGATAAGTAAAACCTGTCGCTTTAAAAATTTGTTCAGCAACCCAGTTGGTTGAACGAGAGGATACCCATATTTGACCGGACTGGTCTAGGATAAGGCTGCGCAGAAAGGGATGTAAGAGTGTAATGTTTCTGATATAAACAACAGGTAAACTTGGAAGGGAAGATTCGATGAGATGTCGGCTATTTTCGAGATAAGTCGTTAAATCAAAATCGACTTGTGGACTAAAAATGAGGCTGCTTGACTGATTTGAAGGTTTATTGTGAGCTAGATTTATGAGTGTCATCAGTTTCCTCCTAAAAATTAAGTTATTAAATCGAATATAGCACACTTATGAAGACTGAACTATAATCAGTTTTTACGACCTTTTAGTTGAATAAGGAATATCATTGGTAAATTGTAAATTATTATTAATTTAAAGAAAACGTCCCTTTAAACATTGATAACGTTTACTGAATTCGTTGCATTTTGCTTTACATCGTATTCTTCTTAATCTACAATTAAAGTTACTAATAGTAAAGGGATGTGATTGAATGCAAGAACTTTTAACATTTCCAACAGAAGAACTATTTCAGGATGATCAGCTGTATTTAACAATCAGTTTAGATACAGAGCTTAGCCCGATTAATTCGGATAAAAACCGAATTAAATTGGATCAATTGATAAAAAAAGCTGAACAAGTCGGTAAGGAGAATTATGATCCGGATGTTGTCGCAAAATTAATTAAAGGTGCGAAAGATTTCCAAAAAGATGCCGATTTCCAAGAAATGGGTATGAGTAATTTGGTGATTATTGTGACGGCAGATGAGACCTATTACTATCGCTTAGAACGTCCGATTGAAGAAGGCGTTACCCTGTCTGAAAGACCTAATTTGTCCGCTATTATTGAAAACTATCAGTATGTAACAACTTATCATCTACTTGTATTAAGCCGTGAAAAAATGCGTTTGTTTGTCGGTCAGCAAGAACGTTTGACAGAAGTTGATTTATCTCATGATGAAGATGCACCTGTTGATGTTGCGACAGCTCTTGGGGAGGAATATACGCAGATTTCGATGAATGCCGAAGGTGGGATTTTCCACGGTCAGTCGGATACTAGCTCTGAAAAAGAAATTGATTTGGAAAATTACTTTAGAATTGTTGACAGGTATGTTTATGAAAACTATTCAAAAGAAACCCAATACCCACTAGTATTGTTTGCCCTAACTGAAAATGTGGCTGAATTCCGTCGTATTTCTAAAAATAAATACCTCAGTGAATTTCCAATTGAAGCTTCGCCTATGCAATTATCTGATAATGAAATTAAAGAACGTATGGCAGCTCATTTAAATCATGTGGTTGAAGCTCGCCATCAAGATTTAATGGATCGTTTTAATGAGACTACCCCACAATATAAATTAGAATCACAATATAATGACCTTGCTTTTTCAAGCTTACAAGGTCGAATTGATTTCTTGTTGATTCAAAAAGGGCTTGAAGTGACCGGAACAATTGATGAAGACGGCCAATATGTTCCAAGTCCCAAAGATGATTATTTAAGTCGTTTGATTTGGAATACCGTTCGTGCTAAAGGCCGCGTGTATATACTCGATGCTGAGAAAATGCCTCAAGGTATGCAAATCGCTGCTGTTCTACGTTATTAATTTTCAAATAAATATCACTGCGAAAGTCAGCTATGTTCGCGCATAGTTGGCTTTTTTTGTGCGATAAAATATGGCAGAGATATTTAGTTTGGATTGTAAAAGAAGTGTATTATAGTTGAAACATTTAAATGTTAATATATACTTACGAATTCAAAAGATTTTTTTAAGGAGTGTTATTGATTGGAAAAGAAGGTAATGCGTAAACGGAAAGGGAAATGGATTGCGGTTTCAACATCGTTAATTGCTTCTCTGACATTAATTTCTCAGTCTGGGCAAGCGATTATGGCACAGGAAGTTTCAGACGATAATGCTTCTGGAGACAATCTCCAATGGACTGCTGATGCGCCGGAAGTTTCTTGGCAGGATATACCGTCAGAAAGTGATTCGGAAGTGACTGTTGATGAGCTTATTAGTGAATCGGTTGAAGAAGTTTCTGAAACAGATGTGGTTGAAGAACTTCCAGTAGAAGATGTTGTCGAGGAAGAATCAATTGTTGTTGAAGAAGATCCAGAAGTAGAATCAATTGATGAAACTGAAACGACTGAAATTGAAGAAGTAGAAGCTGATGAAGTTGAAACAGTTGTTGAAGAAGAAGCTATTGAAGCAGTTTCTGGCGATGAACATGTGGATTTACCAGAAGAGACCGAATCAGTTGAGGAAACTGTAGTCCAAGAAGAAGTTGTTGAACCTATGTCAACGACTTATGCCGCTCCAATCAATACACAACAAAGCTCAGTGACTGTTTCTAAACATACTATCGCTCCTGGCGATACTCTGTGGTCATTGGCACAGCGCAATAACACAACCGTAGACAACCTTAAAAAATGGAATAATTTATCGAGTAATACTATTGTAGTGAATCAATCGCTTTATCTTTCAAATCCAGAAACAAGCGCTCAAGTTAATGATGCACCTCGTCAAGCAGAAGTAAATAATTATACGATTAACTATGGCGATACTTTATATGCGATTGCCCAACGTCACAATGTGACCGTCAGCGATTTGAAAAAATGGAATAACCTAACTAGCGATATTATTTATACTAATGCTAATTTAATTATTTCAAATCCAAATTCAGTGACTGAGGAGCAACCAATTGAACCAGAAGTCCCTGTAGTTGAAGAAAAAGAAGAAGCGGAAGTAGAGACGCCCGTCGTTGTAAAACCAACTAGTCCGCAAAATTATGTCGTTAAAAGCGGCGATACTTTATATGCGATCGCTCTGCGTAATGGTGTAACCGTTAATCAACTACGTGAATGGAACAATATTTCAGGTTCACTGATTCATGTCAATCGTGTGTTGATCGTTTCAGACCCGAATGCGGTTGTACATGAACCAGAAGAAGAGCAAATCGAAGTGCCAGAAGTACCGGAAGTTCCAGAAGTCGATGAAGAAGAACAAGTCGAACCAGAAGAACCAGAAGAACCAGTAGAAGAAGTCGACGAAGAAGATCAAACAGAACCAGAAGAACCAGAAGAACCAGTAGATGAAGTTGAACAGCCAGTTACTGAAAACCCTACAGCACCGATTTATTACACGGTGAAGAGTGGCGATACTTTATATGCGATTGCCCGTCAAAAAAATGTGACGGTTGATCAATTGCGTGAATGGAATAACATTTCAGGTTCGCTGATTCATGTTAATCGTTCATTGATTGTTTCAGATCCGAATGCGGTTGTGGATGAAGAAGAAAATGAGGAAATCGAAGTTCCAGACAATCCAGAAGTACCGGAAGAACCAGAAGTTCCAGAGACTCCTGAAGAACAAGAAGTAGAAACCCCAAGCGAAAGTGGACAAACTCATACGGTTAAACGTGGTGAATATCTCTATGCCATTGCACAACAATATGGTGTTACAGTAAATCAATTACGTGAATGGAATCAATTATCAAGTGATTTAATCTTTACTCATATGGAGTTAATAGTTTCAAATCCTAATGGACAAACGACTAATCCAGATAAAGATTCAGAAAAACCTACAACGCCAGAAACACCGGAAAAAGTAGGAGTTGATTTTACTAATGTCAGCCAAAGGGCTCAATCAGTTGTTGAGTGGTTCCAAGAACGCGAAGGTCAGACAACTTACTCCATGGTTTATCGTAATGGACCAAGTAGCTATGATTGTTCAAGTGCTGTCTTTAGTGCCCTAATTTCAGCCGGTTATCTAAATGAAGGGCATTGGTTAGGAACGACTGAGACTTTATATAACTATGAAGGCTCACTCTTGACGGCTATTTCTCGTGATCAAGTACGTGCAGGTGATATTTTTGTTTCAGGAATTAAAGGTCAATCACTTGGTTCGGGTGGACATACTGGGGTTGCTTTAAGTAATGATCAAATTATTCATTCAAATTATCGAGACAATGGTATTTCAACTACAGCCATTGAAGGCTATACTTCCTCTGGCAATACTCCAACTTACTGGTATCGTTTAAACGAAACCTTTAAAACGAGATAGGATGAAATAGGGATGGAGAGATCAAGCTTTTCTTGGTCTCTTTTTACAATTTATATTTAATGCTGTATAACTAATTTGTACACATGCTAATAATAAGGATAAATACAATAGATTAGTTTTATTCGTATTATTATTGGTAATTACAAGGCTAATCGTGGAGAGATATACGGTTAAATGATACAATATAGTTATACGAAATAAAATTCTAATGGAAAATTAGGAGTGGCACATATGAAAAATAAATCTTATAAAAAATTGATTAGTGCATCTGCATTAACTTTAGCTGCTTCTGTCTTAATAGGCGTAGCACCCGTTAATGTGGGAGCACAAAGTGGTACCCATACGGTTCAAGCAGGGGAGTATTTACTTTCAATTGCGAGACAATATGGTGTAACCGTAGAAGAATTACGTGTTTGGAACGGCTTAACCAATGATATGCTAGATGTTGGTGATGTCTTAGTATTATATGGATCGACAAGTGGAGATAATAACGATGGTAATAGTGATGCATCTGGCGTACACACCGTGCAAGCTGGCCAAACTTTATATGGGATTGCTGGTCGTTATGGCGTGACGGTTGCTGAATTAATGGCTTGGAATGGCTTGTCGTCAACGATGATTGATGTTGGTGATCAATTGCTTCTTTATGGTGGACAAGTTTCGGATGATGAACCAACAACTCCGCCAACGGACTCAACAGCTGTACATACTGTGCAAGCAGGTCAAACCTTATATGGGATTGCCGGTCATTACGGCGTGACTGTTAGCCAGTTAATGTCATGGAATGGCTTATCATCAACTTTAATTGATGTCGGTGACCAACTCGTTCTCTACGGAGGCAATGATTCTGGTGAAAGTCCTGAAGAAGCACCGTCTGGAGTGCATGTTGTTCAATCGGGTGAGTATTTATATCTTATCGCAAGAACTTATGGGGTAACGGTTGAACAATTAAGAGCTTGGAATAATTTATCAAGCGATATGATTTATCCAGGTGATCAATTAGTATTATCTGGTTCAGCGGTTGAAACACCAACTCCTGAAGCTCCAACACCTAATAATGTCCATACCGTTGTTGCTGGAGACACTTTATATAGTATTGCTCGTCGTTATGGCGTAACGGTTGACCAATTGATGTCTTGGAATGGACTTGCATCTTCATTCTTGAATATTGGAGATCAAATTATTTATTATGGTGATAATGCGCCAGTTGTCGAGACACCTGAAGAGCCGGTTACACCACCAACAGAAAGTGACGAAAACAGTAGTGATGAAACATCTTCTGATTCAGAAAGTTCCCAAGAAGATGATGAGACGCCAACGGAAGACCAAGATGATGACGTAAAAGTTCACACGGTTAAAGAAGGCGAAAACTTATGGCGTATCGCCAATGAGTACGGCGTAACGGTCCATAATTTACGTGTTTGGAACGATTTAGAAAGTGATGTTCTAAGAGTCGGACAAAAACTTAATATTCTAAATCCAATCTTAGAACCAAAAGTTCATATTGTTGAAGCAGGAGACAACTTATATCGACTTGCTGTAGATAATAATACAACGGAAGCCAATATTATGTCTTGGAATGATTTAGTGTCTAGCGTTCTAGCTATTGGCCAACGTCTCTTTGTCTCAGACCCTGAACCAACCATGCATGAAGTGGAACCTGGTCAAACATTAGAAGATGTCGCAGAACAATTTGGTGTAACCGTTGAAAACCTACTGGAGTGGAATCAACTACCTGAAAATACTACCGTCGTTAATGGTACATTACTTGTATCCGACCCAACTGGTATGAACTAATCCAAATAAATATCACAAGCATCGACTTCGGTCGGTGCTTTTTGCTATCTCTATTGTAAATTTTATGTAAATTTCACATGAGCTATAGAAATTAAAAAACGTAATGTTACAATGTTGGAAGCGTTTACAACATTTTCGTTGCACTGTGACTTGAGAAGTTTTAAAAAGTAAAGTCTTTAAAAGCAAATTGTTTCTGTTATAATGATTTTAGAAATAATATATTTGGAGGAAATCAAATGAAAAAGTTTTTAGCTTTACTTAGTTTGACAAGTCTATTAGTTTCAAATGCTGCAGTATCAACTGTATCAGCGCAAGAACCAACTGAAATCGATCAGTTAACGGTTGCTTTTGTTCCGTCACGTGACCCAGAAGAAATTATCACTGCTACAGAACCATTAAAACAATTGTTAATCGATGAATTAGCTGAGTTAGGATTTAATGTAGGAGAAGTTGAAATTACTGTTGGTACAAACTATGAAGCAGTAGGAGAAGCAATGGCAGCTGGTACAGCTGATGTTGGTTTGATTCCTGGTGGAACTTATGTATTATTTGACGAAGATGTTGAAGTATTATTAACATCTACACGTTCAGGTCTATCAAAAGACTCTGAAAACCCAGCTGACTGGAACGATGGTCAATCTACTGAAGCTGGTGACGAGCAAGTGACTTACTACAAAGGTTTAGTGATTGCAGGTCCTTCTGAAAAAGGTCAAGAATTAGCTGCTAAAGTTAACAATGGTGAAGAATTAACTTGGGAAGATTTAGATAGTGCTAACTGGTCAGTAATGTCATCTTCTTCTTCATCAGGTTATATCTATCCATCAATCTGGTTAAGCCAAAACTATGATGGTAATATGGTTTCTGATTTATCAACAATCGTTCAAGCTGAATCTTATGCATCATCTATTGCTCGTTTAGCTGCTGAACAAGTGGATATCGTTGTTGGATTTGCTGACTTACGTCGTGACTATGCTGAAGCATGGGAAACTGAAATGGGACGCGAAGCTTCAATTTGGGAAGAAACAAATGTTATCGGTGTAACTCCAAACGTTTATAACGATACAGTTTCTGTTTCACTTCACTCTGAAGTTATGACTGATGAGTTAAAAGAAGCAATCAAACAAGCATTCATTAACATTGCTGAAACCGACGAAGGAAAAGAAGTTATTTCTATCTACAGTCACGAAGGATACCAAGAAGCTACATCAGAAGATTACGATAACGAACGTGAAGCACAAAAAATTCTACGTGAACAAGCTCAATAATAGGTTTTAATTTTTAAATATTCGTTTATAATAAAGGAGCGTCTATTAAGTTAGCTGCTCCTTTTTATGATGAAGTTATTTATTAAGAAGCGGCATGGAGGGAGAAAGTAAATGATTGAGTTTAAGAATGTTTCTAAAGTTTATCCCAATGGGGTAACTGCTTTGAAAAATATCGATTTAACGATTAATCAAGGGGAGTTTGTGGGGATTATTGGTTTATCTGGAGCTGGAAAATCGACCTTAATTCGTACAATTAATAAAATGCATCCAATTACGGAAGGTTCTTTGAAAGTGAATGATATCGAAGTCAGTCAATTAAAAGGGAAAGAACTGCGTCGTTTTAGACGTAATATTGGTATGATTTTCCAATCCTTTAATTTGGTTAACCGTGCCAAGGTAGTTACCAATGTTTTAAATGCTTTAGTACCGGATTTACCAGCATGGCGTAATTTGGTTGGCTACTTTACGAAAGAAGAAGAGATATTTGCATTAGAAAGTTTAGACCGAGTTGGGATTTTGGATAAAGCTTACACACGTGTTGATCAATTGTCAGGTGGGCAGCAACAACGGGTGGCTTTGGCTAGAACTTTGGCACAAAACCCAAAAATTATTTTAGCCGATGAGCCGGTAGCTTCGTTAGACCCGGTGACAGCGAATGTGGTTATGGATGACTTTAAGCGAATTAACCGCGAACAAAATATCAGTGTTTTAATCAATATTCACCACGTTGAATTAGCTCTTGACTATTGCGACCGTATTGTGGGAATTCGAGATGGGGAAATTGTTTATGATGGACCATCTGAGGAAGTTGATCAAGAAATCTTAAATTACATTTATAAAGGGAAGACTGAAGAGATGGAAGGGGTGTCTTAATGAAGTCGAATTCTAGACGCTATCTTTTACCCACTAAAAAAATGACTTTAGCAAATGGTAAAGTTATAGAAAAACCGCGTTCATGGACTTTGATTATTTTGATTTTAATTGTCATTGCCACTTATTATTCTGTTGAATTAACAGGTTTTAGCTTTTCTGTTTTAGTTCGTCGTGGGGAACAATTCTTCGTTATTTTAAAAGCAATGTTACCTCCAAATTGGGAATTTGTTGGTCAAGTTATTAAACCTTTGGTCGACACAATTAAAATGTCTGTATTAGGGACTCTAATCGGTGCTGTACTGGCGGTACCTTATGCGATGCTGGCTTCTATGAATTTAGTAAGAAATGCCTTGGTTTCAGGTGTTTTGAAATTTATTTTGAGTTTAATTCGTACAATTCCAACATTGGTAACTGCACTTATTTTAACTTACATCTTTGGTCTAGGCACGTTTGCTGGAACGATTGCCATTTCAATTTTCACTTTTTCATTCGTCGGTAAGCAATTGTATGAAATGATCGAAACAGCTGATATGTCACCTTATGAATCAATGGAAGCTATGGGAGCCAATCGAATTCAAAGTTTCTGGGCTGCTATTAAACCTCAGATCCTACCTTCTTATTTATCAATAAGCTTGTATACTTTTGAAGGTAATGTCCGTCACGCCGCTATTTTAGGGTATGTAGGGGCTGGTGGTATTGGGATAATCTTAAATGAAAATATTGCTTGGCGTGAGTATGCCAATGTCGGAATGATTTTGATCTGTCTATTTGTTACTGTAGCCGTGATTGAATCATTGAGCTCTTATTTTAGACAAAAATTAACTTAGGAGGCTGTCAAAATGGTTAATAAAATAAATGAAATATATGAAAACCAAAATCGCAGCCGCAAGCTACAATGGTTTTGGGCATTCTTGGTTCTTGTCTTAATTCTTTGGTCAGCTAGTACGGTTAATGAAATCAATATGACCCCACTTGGATTTGATGTTGCAACTAATATCTTCAAAGGGATCTTTACACCTGATCCGGAACTGTTACTTAATATGACTAAACAATCAGTACCGTATTTGTTACTTGAGACAATGGCAATTGCTTTTTTAGGTACATTAGTAGGGGCTGTTTTTTCTTTCCCAATTGCCTTTTTGGCCTCGAGTAAGATTATGCCCGTTCCAGTTGTCGTTGTTGTTCGTCTATTAGTCATTGTAATTAGAACGATACCAAGTTTTGTTTATGGTTTAATGTTCATACGTGTAACTGGTCCAGGTGCTTTTGCTGGTTTGATGACTTTATCAGTTACATCAATTGGTATGTTAACAAAACTATTTAGTGAAACCATTGATGATATTGACATGTCCATTTTAGAAGCTTTAGATGCTGCTGGCTTGAATGCTTATCAAAAAATTCGCTTTGGTATCATCCCTCAGCTAAGTGCAAGTCTGTTATCGACTTTAATATTCCGATTTGATATGAATTTGCGTGATGCGTCTACTTTGGGTATAGTTGGTGCTGGTGGTATTGGTGCGCCATTAATTTTCGCAATGGGATCTTATCGTTGGAACCAAGTTGGTGCCATTCTGATTGGTCTAATTGCTTTGATTTTAGTGGTTGAATACTTATCCGGTAAAATTAGAAAACGCTTGGCGACTGGGTAGAATGAGTTGTGATGCAATAAAAAAGACGGCTTAATGGCCGTCTTTTTTTGGGTTCTCCAATTTTTGATGTTGGTGAGTAAATCTCACTGACATCTTTTTTATTGTTTAAAATGAAAAAGCCAGTGAATTCTACTATAATTAAGTTACCAGACAAAACTATA
>NZ_JBQKME010000025.1:0-3238 GCF_052115865.1 Fundicoccus sp. Sow4_H7
ACCTTAGCTCATTGAAAACTGAATAACACAACAAATAGTGATTAATGATTCATGCGAGTCATTAATGACACATCATTTTTTTGAATAAAAGAAATAATGAAACCGAGAATTGACCGAGTCTGTAAGAAATTACAGAGTTAAAGAAAAAAAAGCGCGAGAAATATGTGGTTAAGAAACAAAGGGCGCACGGTGAATGCCTTGGCACTAGGAGCCGATGAAGGACGGGACGAACACCGATATGCTTTGGGGAGCTGTAAGTAAGCTAAGATCCAGAGATTTCCGAATGGGGAAACCCGGCATCCGTTATGGGATGTCACACGTAAGTGAGGTAGACGCGGAGAACTGAAACATCTCAGTACCTGCAGGAAGAGAAAGAAAATTCGATTCCCTGAGTAGCGGCGAGCGAAACGGGAAGAGCCCAAACCATTGTGCATGCACAATGGGGTTGTAGGACTCACATGAGTGATTTAGCGTGTTAGTAGAAGCTATTGGGAAGTAGCGCGAGACAGGGTGACAGCCCCGTATACGAAAACACAACGAACACGTGAGTATCCTGAGTACGGCGGAACACGAGAAATTCCGTCGGAATCCACCAGGACCATCTGGTAAGGCTAAATACTCCCTAGTGACCGATAGTGAACCAGTACCGTGAGGGAAAGGTGAAAAGCACCCCGGAAGGGGAGTGAAAGAGTACCTGAAACCGTGTGCCTACAAGTAGTCAGAGCCCGTTAAGGGGTGATGGCGTACCTTTTGTAGAATGGACCGGCGAGTGACGATAGTTGGCAAGGTTAAGTTGAAGAAACGGAGCCGTAGCGAAAGCGAGTCTGAATAGGGCGAAAGTCAGGTGTCGTCGACCCGAAACCAAGTGACCTACCCATGTGCAGGTTGAAGGTGTGGTAAAACACACTGGAGGACCGAACCAGGACACGTTGAAAAGTGTTTGGATGACATGTGGGTAGCGGAGAAATTCCAATCGAACTTGGAGATAGCTGGTTCTCTCCGAAATATATTTAGGTATAGCCTCAGAGCAAGAGTGATGGAGGTAGAGCACTGTTTGGACGAGGGGGGCATAAGCTTTACTGAATCCAGATAAACTCCGAATGCCATAAACTCAACTCTGGGAGTCAGACTGCGAGTGATAAGATCCGTAGTCGAAAGGGAAACAGCCCAGACCACCAGCTAAGGTCCCCAAGTTACTGTTAAGTGGAAAAGGATGTGGGGTTGCATAGACAACTAGGAGGTTGGCTTAGAAGCAGCCATCCTTGAAAGAGTGCGTAATAGCTCACTAGTCGAGTGACCCTGCGCCGAAAATGTACCGGGGCTAAACAGTACACCGAAGCTGTGGATTCAGCAATGAATGGTAGGAGAGCGTTCTATAGGCGGAGAAGGCGTACCGTAAGGAGCGTTGGAGCGTATAGAAGTGAGAATGCCGGTATGAGTAGCGCGAGACGGGTGAGAATCCCGTCCACCGAAAGACGAAGGTTTCCTGGGGAAGGCTCGTCCGCCCAGGGTTAGTCGGGACCTAAGCTGTAGCCGATAGGTGAAGGCGATGGACAACAGGTAGAGATTCCTGTACTTGGTTGAACTGTTTGAGCAATGGAGGGACACAGGAGGTAGTGCCACGCATCCGGATGGAAGTGGATGTAGAAGCGATGAGTCTGACGAGGAGAAAAATGCTTCTTGTCATAAGGATAAGTCGTGACCTGGAGCGAAATTAAGTAGCGAAGGTGGCAAATCAAACTGTCGAGAAAAGCTCCTAGTGAGGAACAACCAACCCGTACCGCAAACCGACACAGGTCGTCGAGTGGAGAACACTAAGGTGATCGAGAGAACTCTCGTTAAGGAACTCGGCAAAATGACCCCGTAACTTCGGGAGAAGGGGTGCTGACGCAAGTCAGCCGCAGTGAATAGGCCCAAGCGACTGTTTATCAAAAACACAGGTCTCTGCCAAACCGAAAGGTGACGTATAGGGGCTGACGCCTGCCCGGTGCTGGAAGGTTAAGAGGAGTGCTTAGCGCAAGCGAAGGTACGAATTGAAGCCCCAGTAAACGGCGGCCGTAACTATAACGGTCCTAAGGTAGCGAAATTCCTTGTCGGGTAAGTTCCGACCCGCACGAAAGGCGTAACGATTTGGGCACTGTCTCAACGAGAGACTCGGTGAAATTATAGTACCTGTGAAGATGCAGGTTACCCGCGACAGGACGGAAAGACCCCATGGAGCTTTACTGCAACTTGATATTGAGTGTTTGTGTAACATGTACAGGATAGGTAGGAGCCTATGAAGTTTGGACGCCAGTCTAGATGGAGGCGATGGTGGGATACTACCCTTGTGACATGAACCCTCTAACCCGCGTATAGACTACGGGAGACAGTGTCAGGTGGGCAGTTTGACTGGGGCGGTCGCCTCCTAAAAAGTAACGGAGGCGCCCAAAGGTTCCCTCAGAATGGTTGGAAATCATTCGTAGAGTGCAAAGGCAGAAGGGAGCTTGACTGCGAGACCTACAAGTCGAGCAGGGACGAAAGTCGGGCTTAGTGATCCGGTGGTACCATATGGAAGGGCCATCGCTCAACGGATAAAAGCTACCCTGGGGATAACAGGCTTATCTCCCCCAAGCGTTCACAGCGACGGGGAGGTTTGGCACCTCGATGTCGGCTCATCGCATCCTGGGGCTGAAGTCGGTCCCAAGGGTTGGGCTGTTCGCCCATTAAAGCGGTACGCGAGCTGGGTTCAGAACGTCGTGAGACAGTTCGGTCCCTATCCGTCGCGGGCGTAGGAAATTTGAGAAGAGCTATCCTTAGTACGAGAGGACCGGGATGGACACACCGCTGGTGTACCAGTTGTTCCGCCAGGAGCATTGCTGGGTAGCTATGTGTGGGATGGATAAGCGCTGAAAGCATCTAAGCGCGAAGCCAGCTTCAAGATGAGATTTCCCATTCGAAAGAAGTAAGACCCCTGAGAGACGATCAGGTAGATAGGCTAGAAGTGGAAGTATAGCGATATATGGAGCGGACTAGTACTAATCGGTCGAGGACTTAACCACGAGATTGTTGGTTTATTTGTGAGTGTTATTCAGTTTTGAGTTTGATAAGGACTCAACGAACATAAGCACACTTGGTGTGGTGATACTAGCAAGAAGGACACACCTGTTCCCATTCCGAACACAGCCGTTAAGCTTCTTAGCGCCGATGGTAGTTGGACCTTTGGTCCTGTGAGAGTAGGTCATTGCCACGCCGTGTG
>NZ_JBQKME010000026.1:0-2482 GCF_052115865.1 Fundicoccus sp. Sow4_H7
TGTAACCGTCAAGTACAAATGGACAGAAACGCTAAATAAGAATGGACACTTTCGTTGATTAACTTTTAAATATTTTTTCTTTATGTTTCATTCGATAACTTTCGCCATCCATTTGAATAACTTCAACCCGATGCAATAAACGGTCTAATATCGCCGTTGTAATTCCTTGGTCTCCCATGAGGTCACTCCATTGATCTGGCGCCTTATTTGACGTCAGGATAATGGAGCTTTGTTCATATAGGTGATTGATTAATTGAAAGAAAAGATTGGCTTCATACTGATCCATCGCCATATACATTAAGTCATCAATGATGACGAGTTGTGCAGCTCTTAACCGATTTAATTGGATTTGTGACTTTCGAGTAAACTCTTCTGTCTTTAGTAAATACATTAATTCTCCCATCGCCACAAAAATAACTTGGTAACCTCTTTGAATTGCTTCAATGCCTAACCCTATGCTTAATGCCGTTTTACCAACTCCTGGTGGCCCTAGAAAGATGAGATTATATTGCTGTTCCACCCAGTTCAACTCCTGTAGTTGTATTAATTGCCGCTGGGAAAGTGACGTCTGTTCACTGATATGGTATTCTTTCAAGGTCTTGTAATAAGGGAATTTCGCCCAGTTTAATCGTCTTTGAATACTCTTAGACTCGCGTTGAGAGAGTTCGTAATCAGTGAGTTGAGTGAGTAATTCCATATAAGTCCACGAATGCTTTTCAGCTTGACGTAGAAGATGAGGCAACTCAGTAGATGCCTCCGCTAGTCTCAACTGTTTGAGTGCGTCTTGTATATCATTAACGGAAGAACTCATCTCTAGTTCCTCCCTTCTAGAATAGCCGTATAAGTGCCCATTTCTCGAGTTGAAACGTGATAAGTAGGTTCAGTCGATTGAGTAGAAAGGGTCGCTATTAAATCAGGACGTCGTAAATTGTGTTGGTGTTGTAAAAAAGTCACTCTGTTTTTTAAATCATTGGCACTCCATAGCTGCAGTTCATGACAATCATGCATCGCCTGAATCGCAACATCCGGTGCTTGTCTGAGTAACCGCTGCACGATCGTTAATTGATCCCGTCGATAACGTGGGTATTGATCCATCAGTTGGTCGACGTAAGTTAAGGCAAAAGAATCATTAGAAAGCTGTTGATATACCGTTTGTTTCAACGATTCAATCGATTTAGAGCGATCTCGTTTATGAGACTTCTTCTGAATCAATTGGCCTTTTCCTGACGCCAAAGGATGTGAATCGATCAAAGCTTTGGTTTGAGGATGATACAGATAAAGCGTACTTTCCTTTATATCAATCAATACTTGATTCTTTGGCATTGACTGATAACTCCCTAGAGGTAGAGAATAGCGATTAGCTTGATAAAGGACTGTATTGTCCTTCCGAATATTTCTTGTTATACTTGGGGTGGAGATACAATCGAAAGATTGTAACGGAGAGACCGGAATTAAGTATTGTTTTTCAAGGGCAAATACTTCTTCAGGTCTTTTTTTCGTGGTGTCATGGATTCGATGATTTCCTGTCCGTTCCAACCAAGCAAGCGCACGCTCATTCCAGTTATCGAGTGTGGAATAAATGCGACTATCAGCGAAATTGTATTTAACGTACTTCACCACACTTTCGATTTTCCCTTTTGACTGTGGATCAGCCTTACGACACAAGATGACTCGAAACTGACGCTCTTTCACATAAGTTTGAAAGGCCTGAGTCAAGATTAAATCGCCGGCATTCTCGTCGATTGCTATTAAACGGTCTTGGTCATAAATAATCTCATCGGTTCTACCGCCAAAGTAGGCAAATGCTCGCTCATGACCTTCCAACATATCCTGAATTCGAAAGGGACGATTTAACCAGTACATATATTTATAACGAGAATGCGATAACACAAAACACATCACGTAAAGCTTAACCGATTTTCCGTCACGCGTTTGTTGCTTTGATTCGCCCCAATCGACTTGTATCTGCTGTCCCATTGGTAATTCCGGAACAGCTTCATGCGACCGAGTCTCTATCTGCTTAGGTATTTGATGAATTTCTCGTAATGAGGTGACGTATAATCGCACCGTACTATCCCCAACCTCTAACGATGGAAACTTCTCTAATAACCAATCTTTAATTTGAGCAGCGCTTAAGTGTGGATACTCTTTTAACCAGGCAACGATCCAATCTTGGTAAGGGTCTAGCTTCTTACCGCGACGACTTAAGGTCATCACCCATTCTTCTGCTTCTTCATACGACATCTTCAAATAATCATAGACCGTTTGTCGACTAATCTTTAACTGTGCCGCAATTTGACTGACCGTAAAGCCCATCTTCTTTAATTGTTTGATTTCAATATGTAACACTAGCTTTGCCTCCAATAATCTCCCACCTTTTACAATACTATTATCAATATTGTAATATAAGCGGTGTTTTGTTGATAGCGTAAGTGTCCAATCCTACTTAGCATTTTCTGTCTAGTACAGCTTAGCATTCACA
>NZ_JBQKME010000028.1:0-1600 GCF_052115865.1 Fundicoccus sp. Sow4_H7
GGTTCTTCAATTTTTGATGTTGGTAACAAAACTAGGTCAGTATGTTTCAAGCATACTGGCTTATTTTTGTACTATAATTTAGTTCGTTCTATTAGGCCATCTTCTTTAACATCTTCTCGTTCTGTTTTGCCTCTTTTTCCTGTTTCTTCCTATCGTTCTCTTCCTTAAAT
Organism: Fundicoccus sp. Sow4_H7; assembly: GCF_052115865.1. Lineage (NCBI taxonomy): Bacteria > Bacillati > Bacillota > Bacilli > Lactobacillales > Aerococcaceae > Fundicoccus > Fundicoccus sp. Sow4_H7. Next base: position 171 of record NZ_JBQKME010000028.1, read on the forward strand.
AATAAAACTCGTTGAGTTTTATTTTTAACCGTGAGTTTTTGGCTGATCAGAATGCGATAGCGTAAATTTTGGAAGTTTCGATAGCCATAACCACTCCGTTTAATGTTCTTAATCTTATTATTCGTCCCTTCAACAACCCCATTCGATAGCGTATAAGTTAAACTGTTTTTAATGGCAGGTAAGTACTTCTCTAACGTTTGAAATGTCGTACGGACCTTTTTAGGCATGCGATACTTGCGTGTTTCTGCTAAGTCTGTTTCAAATCTTACATAGTCACGTAAAGCAATATCAGCCTTTAAATTATTAATTAAACGATAGACCGTTTCAAAACGTTCTTCAACTGAAAGCATATAATTGACCATCATCTTTTGCGTGACAAGACCATCAAATAAACGATGAGATTCATAGTTTTCAAAGTTTAAATCATCTCTATTTTTAAGAATCAATTTCCACAGTTGTTTCAGTTTTCGATAATCTCTTGGACGTTTGGCTTTAATTAACTTCATAATACGAATCCGTTCATGATTGAGACTACGATTTAATAATTGAACCAAATGGAATCGATCAATGATAATGACCGCATTGGGAAAGATTCGTTGTAAAAAGTCGTAGTAAGGGGTATACATATCCATTGTAATAGTTTTAACGTTTTGACGTGTTTCGTATGGAAATCGCATAAAGTATTCACGAATAGCTGCTTGTTTGCGGTCAGGCAGAATATCCCATATCTGCCTTTTATGAGCATCCATCAAGATGCAACTCATCGATTCCGTCACACTTTTAACGGATTTAAATTCATCGATCGCGATATGTTCAGGTAAAGTAAGATAGGATGGTTCCAACGCTTGTCCTGTTTTCTTCAATACCCGTAATACTGTATAGCCCGAAACACTATAACGACGTGCAATCAAATCCATCGATTGTTCTTGCCCTAATTCTAAAGCAATCAATTGCTTAATATCATTAGATATATGGCACCCATAATCAACGAGTGATGTACCGACAACTGACGTTTTCTCGCAATGCTTACATAGATAACGTTGTTTTTTTAACTTTAAAACAAGAGGTTCAAAGGTCATATTAGGTAGTTTGATGGTCGATACCATTGATCCATTTTTAATCATATCTTTAGACGATTGATTAAGAATACCACAATGAGGACAAGCTTTTAAAGGATAAGACAATGTAGCAGAGAGTATTTTAGTTGTCACACCTTTTGTCGTTTTAAAAGTAATATTATCATTAAAAGTAATGTTTGTGTCTTTTATTCCTAGTAATTTTGCGATAAAATGAGGGTTAGCCATGTGAATTCTCCTAACTATAGTTTTGTCTGGTAACTTAATTATAGTAGAATTCACTGGCTTTTTCATTTTAAACAATAAAAAAGATGTCAGTGAGATTTACTCACCAACATCAAAAATTGGAGAACC
>NZ_JBQKME010000029.1:0-579 GCF_052115865.1 Fundicoccus sp. Sow4_H7
GATACATTTCTTCTTTGAGTGTTCCAAAGAAGCTCTCCATTGGGCCGTTATCGATACACTTTCCAACTCTTGACATACTCTGAATAACTTGATGTTTATCCACGAATTGTTTGAAGCCGTGTGACGTATATTGAAAGCCACGGTCACTATGGATGAGCGTTTTAGTGGGTTTAATTCTATCCTCAATTTGACTGACAGTTTTTTGCACTAATTCATTATTATTATGTTTAGAGAGTTTAAAAGCGACAATTTTCTTTTCGCCATAATCGAGGATTGCGCTTAGATAAGCTTTTGATTGAGTTCCGTACTTAAACTCAGTGACATCTGTTAATAGGACTTCCATAGGCTGATATTCCTTTTGGAATTCTCTGTCCAGTATGTTTTCAGCCACATGGGATGGCGAATGAGGTTTATAATTGTAACGCTTGCGACGGATGACAGCTTTTAATCCCAATAGCTTCATCAAACGTTGGACACATTTGTGGTTTACCTTAGCATTTAGAAAATGATTTAAATAGATCGTTATACGACGGTATCCATAAATACCTTTCTGATCTTCATAAACTTGAACAATCCATT
>NZ_JBQKME010000030.1:0-542 GCF_052115865.1 Fundicoccus sp. Sow4_H7
CTTTTGTTTCGACTCATACTGTTCGTCGAGTGATTAAACAAACGGCTTCTGCTATACGTGTTAGACCTACTCATGACTTACCAGAACATTTATCCTTTGATGAATTCAAGAGTGTACGCTCAGTAGATGCAGCGATGAGTTTTATCATGTCAGATGCTGTAACGCATCAAGTGGTTGATGTCGTTGAGGATCGTAAAAAGAGATCGTTATCTGCTTATTTTTGTCGCTATCCACTCAAAGTGAGAAGGAAGGTTAAGACCATTACAATTGATATGTATGAACCTTATATGGACATTATTCAGCGCTGGTTCCCAAAAGCCAAAATTATGATCGATTCTTTTCATATCATTCAAGCCATTAGTCGAGAACTCAATAAGTATCGCACACAGTTCATGAATAGTGTACGGACGAAAGATGAACGTTTATATAACAAATTCAAACGATATTGGAAACTCATTTTGATGAAACCTGAAAAATTACAATCCTTCACCTATCATCCTTTTAAACTGTTTGATTGGTTAACGAATACACAAGGGATTGTA
>NZ_JBQKME010000031.1:0-513 GCF_052115865.1 Fundicoccus sp. Sow4_H7
AATTCTCGGTTTCATTATTTCTTTTATTCAAAAAAATGATGTGTCATTAATGACTCGCATGAATCATTAATCACTATTTGTTGTGTTATTCAGTTTTCAATGAGCTAAGGTGTCGTAAACTCGCAATATAAAGTTGTACGACAATGGAGAATAGCGGGATCGAACCGCTGACCTCCTGCGTGCAAAGCAGGCGCTCTCCCAGCTGAGCTAATTCCCCGTCGCTAAGATAGAATTATATATCAAATCCGTTTAAAATGCAAGCGCATCACTTGAAAAACCTGATGGGCCTAAGTGGACTCGAACCACCGACCTCACCCTTATCAGGGGTGCGCTCTAACCAGCTGAGCTATAGGCCCGGATTTATACCCTGATGCGTATTATATATAAAAGTAAATGAGTAAGTAAAGCTCACTCAAAACTAAACAAAGACAATATCCACTTGTAAGGTTCCTGTACTCCTTAGAAAGGAGGTGATCCAGCCGCACCTTCCGATACGGCTACCTTGTTACGACT
>NZ_JBQKME010000032.1:0-497 GCF_052115865.1 Fundicoccus sp. Sow4_H7
CCAAATAACATAAGGGGGATATCTACGCATGAATCATTTTATCGAAAAAACACTACAATTGAAAGACCCAAATATTACAATTGATACTGAAAAAGTTGATGAGGTGAAAGTGAACGGTCGTTTTTCTCTTATCTACTACGGAAAATTATCCTATACACCTAAAGCTTGTGAGTGTTGTGGGATAATAAACAATGCCTTTCAAGTCGTTAAGAATGGCTATCGAACAGATTCACGTATCACTCTAAATACAATCTCAGCTATGCCAGCTTATTTGAAGCTTAAGAAGCAACGCTTTTCTTGCAGAGAATGTGGATAAAATTTTACAGCTAAAACGACGGTTGTCGCAAAACATTGTTTCATTTCAAACGGCGTTAAACAAAAGATTATGGACTTGAGCACACGTGTTCAAACTGACACAATGATTGCTCAAGATACTTTTGTTTCGACTCATACTGTTCGTCGAGTGATTAAACAAACGGCTTCTGCTATACGTGTTA
>NZ_JBQKME010000033.1:0-475 GCF_052115865.1 Fundicoccus sp. Sow4_H7
ATCTAAGCATTTCCTAGGTCGATTATTCATTAACCACAAAGCTTGGAAGAGTTCTTGGTGCGTCACTTTAGCGAGGTCTGTTTTCTTAGGAAAGAACTCACGTAGTAAACCATTAGAGTTCTCATTCGTTCCTCTTTGCCAAGCGCTATAAGCATCGGCAAAGTAAAAATCAATGCCTGCTGCTTCAACCTCAGGATAACAAGCAAATTCTTTTCCTCGATCTGAGGTAAAGGACTTTAAAGCTTCCTTAGGTATGTTTTCTCTCAAATCTTCAATCGCAGTTTGCATAGCAACTTTAGAGCGATTTGGCATGGGTAAAGCAATATATAGACGGCTTTTGCGTTCTGAAAAGGTCGCTAAACAACCTTTACTCTGACCTCGGGAAGAAACAACCGTGTCGAGTTCCCAATGCCCGAACTCTTGTCTATTCTTCACAGTTTTGGACCGCTGCGAAATCGAAGTACCGATATTAAAC
>NZ_JBQKME010000034.1:0-427 GCF_052115865.1 Fundicoccus sp. Sow4_H7
AATCGTTGGCTCATAACCTTCTAAAGCTGGTTGTTCTGGTGATACTTTCACCACATAAGTTTTATCAATGGGTAAGTTTTCAAAGATATAGTAACCATTCTCATCTGTTGTTGTTGGTTCTACAACATTACCATTGATATCTGTGACTGGATTACCTTCTGCATCTTCAATCGTTAAGACTACGTCAGGGATACCTGGTTCGTCTTCGTCTTGTAGACCATCTTTGTTCTTATCCAACCAAACATAATCGCCCACACTTACACTTGGGGTTGTTGGTTCTGGTGTAATCTCTTTCAAGATCACTCCTGCATCCCACGTTGGATCGATACCTTCTGTTGCTAAGATTTCTTTGTCATATTCTTTAGTTATGTTTGAATTGGTTTCATCTAATGTGAACTCAATTGTATAACCCTCAGAATCTGCATCT
>NZ_JBQKME010000035.1:0-416 GCF_052115865.1 Fundicoccus sp. Sow4_H7
ACATCCGAATGGATCAAGTTCAAAATACCTTTGATCGTTTACGTAGGAAGTTGGTGGAGTTGTTGGAGCAGTAGGGTTTTAAAAATAAATTATTTTTTAGCATCCAGCCATCGTGACAAAGTCATGTATGGCTGATTTTTATTCATTGAATAAAAATCGTAATTATGCTAATCGTAATTATGCAAATTTTAAATAACTCATCAGAAAAAACTCACAATAAAACCGAATCTCTTCTACCGCTGTTATTCACTAACGGTTCTTTGTCAAATAAGGTTGATGAATAAAATTTAGAGGTCAAGCCACATTTGATATGCTCCCCCTAAAGTAGACGCTGAAAAAGTAAAACTACTTTTGGGGGAGTTTTTATGCGTTCAAATAGTAAACATACGTGGGAAGAATTGGAAAGATTTATTCGA
>NZ_JBQKME010000036.1:0-410 GCF_052115865.1 Fundicoccus sp. Sow4_H7
CATTAATAAAATACGATCTCTAAAATAGCTGAAATTGCGATATCCATAAGCATTTCTTTTTAGTACTTTTATTTTATTATTAATACCTTCTAACGGTCCATTTGTAAGGCCAGTATAAGTAGGCGGATTTTATAATGAAGTAGCCACTTCAAAAAATCCAACTAAATAAAAAAACGCCATGTGAATTTCATGTTATTATTGAAGTTACCACACTCTCAATAGATAAGGATGAAATCACATGACGTATACTAATACTAGCACATCATCACATAAAGGCAAACTTCTCACCTATGAAGAAAGGTGTCAAATTTCAATTTTGGTACATGAAAACTATTCAAATCGTCACATTGCTAAATCCATTGAACGTGCCCCACAAACAATCAACAATGAAATAAAACGTGGGACAATTC
>NZ_JBQKME010000037.1:0-396 GCF_052115865.1 Fundicoccus sp. Sow4_H7
CAAATTCCGCTCCATGCCCTTGAATCAGCATATTTAATTTCGGCTGCAAGCCAGTAATATCATGCGCTGCTTCTGGTATCTCACAGTTATGCGCGACTAACAAAGCGTCTGCTTTTTCGTGAAAAGTATCTAAAGAGTCTAAAGCCATATTAGAATCATCAAATGTTACACCATGGTCTTCCAGTAAAAAATTTAATTTTCTATTTATGTCATTTGCTATATTTTTGTCCATTTCTATAAATCCTCCGCATTTGTATTTTTGTTACATCTACAGTCTACAAGAGATAACCGCTGTAATAATTGATGCGTATCAATAAACTGTGTTATTATTAGAAATACTTTGAATGTATAGACACCGTTCTAAAACAAAATTTAAATTTGAATATAACTAAAGAT
>NZ_JBQKME010000038.1:0-387 GCF_052115865.1 Fundicoccus sp. Sow4_H7
GAGTATGGGATTAAAGATACCGGCATAAAAAAATACCATGTATGATAAGACATCATACATGGTACAAATATTTTGTTTATTTACCTGTCTACTTGACAGGGGGCAGTTCAATTTTTATGTGACTTGATCTTTTTCTTTGGTTCCGATTCATAGAGTCGTGTCATTAATAAAATACGATCTCTAAAATAGCTGAAATTGCGATATCCATAAGCATTTCTTTTGAGTACTTTGATTTTATTATTAATACCTTCTAACGGTCCATTTGTAAGGCCAGTATAAGTAAAACTATTATGAATATAATCCTTATATTTTTTCAATGTTCTCAATACTCGCTTTAGTCCTGAAAATATTTTACGTTGTGAAGCTTGCTGAAGTGTCGTTTCAAAT
>NZ_JBQKME010000039.1:0-326 GCF_052115865.1 Fundicoccus sp. Sow4_H7
AAAGACACCTATTATGTTGTTCATCGCTTAGGACAAGCCTATCGTATGAAAAACTGGGAGTTATTTGAAACGACACTTCAGCAAGCTTCACAACGTAAAATATTTTCAGGATTAAAGCGGGTATTGAGAACATTGAAAAAATATAAGGATTATATTCATAATAGTTTTACTTATACTGGCCTTACAAATGGACCGTTAGAAGGTATTAATAATAAAATAAAATAAAAGTACTAAAAAGAAATGCTTATGGATATCGCAATTTCAGCTATTTTAGAGATCGTATTTTATTAATGACACGACTCTATGAACCGGAACCAAAGAAAAAG
>NZ_JBQKME010000040.1:0-323 GCF_052115865.1 Fundicoccus sp. Sow4_H7
GAACAAGCTGAGCAATATGAATTTACTACACCAGATGCAGGCGATAATGATGCAGCGGATTCAGATGCAGATTCTGAGGGTTATACAATTGAGTTCACATTAGATGAAACCAATTCAAACATAACTAAAGAATATGACAAAGAAATCTTAGCAACAGAAGGTATCGATCCAACATGGGATGCGGGAGTGATATTGAAAGAGATTACCCCAGAACCAGAAAAAACATATGCAGTTGGGGATTATGTTTGGATAGATGCAGATAAAGATGGCGTTCAAAATGATTCAGAAGTATTACCAGGAGTAACTGTTGAATTATTAGACGG
>NZ_JBQKME010000041.1:0-317 GCF_052115865.1 Fundicoccus sp. Sow4_H7
GGTTTCATCTAATGTGAACTCAATTGTATAACCCTCAGAATCTGCATCTGAATCCGCTGCATCATTATCGCCTGCATCTGGTGTAGTAAATTCATATTGCTCAGCTTGTTCTGCTGTTAAAGTGAATTTAACTTTGTAGTTGCCTGCTGTTAATTCATCAAATAAGTAGTAGCCAGTTTCGTCCGTTGTCGTTGTTGCGACTACAATACCTTCACCGTCTAATAATTCAACAGTTACTCCTGGTAATACTTCTGAATCATTTTGAACGCCATCTTTATCTGCATCTATCCAAACATAATCCCCAACTGCATATGTTT
>NZ_JBQKME010000042.1:0-303 GCF_052115865.1 Fundicoccus sp. Sow4_H7
ATCCCTGCTGCTTCGACCTCAGCGTAACAAGCAAATTCTTTCCCGCGATCTGAGGTGAAGGTCTTTAAAGCCTCTTTTGGTAAGCTTTCTCTCAGTTCTTCAATCGCAGTATGCATAGAAATTTTAGAGCGATTCGGCATGGGTAAAGCAATATATAGACGGCTTTTGCGTTCTGAAAAGGTCGCTAAACAGCCTTTACTCTGACCTCGGGAAGAAACAACCGTGTCGAGTTCCCAATGCCCGAACTCTTGTCTATTCTTCACAGTTTTGGACCGCTGCGAAATCGAAGTACCGATATTAAAC